>DATEKC010000250.1:0-6119 GCA_035277665.1 Terriglobia bacterium | reverse complement strand
CCAGGGCGGGATGACCGTGAAGCCGTTCGGTTTCACCAGCTTGGCGGCGTATTTGGCGGTGGTCTTATCACCACTCACGCCGAGGCTGCACAGCAAACCGGAGGTTTCAAAAACAATGCGTCGCGCCTTGGCGGCCAGGGCCACCGGCGTCCCCAGCGCCTGACAGTCCGTCACGTCCAGAAAGGCTTCATCCACGCTGAACACCTCGATGTCCGGGGTTACCGCCTCCAGCGCCGCCATGATCGCGGCGGACAGCGCGGCGTAGCGCGTGGGCCGGGCCGGACGCTGGATCAGTTCCGGGCAGAGCCGCCGGCCTTCCTTGAGATGCATGCCGGTCTTGACGCCAAACTGACGGGCCTCGTAACTTGAGGTGATGATGCAGGTCCCCTTGAGTCCATTGGTGACAGCCACCGGCCGGGCCCGCAGGCCGGGGAAATCCAGCTGCTCGACCGACGCAAAAAAAGCATTCATATCCACCAGGATCAGGGCCCGGGGCCAGCAGAGCGGGCAGGAAGAAAGAGGCATGACAGTCTAAAAGCGATGGAGAATGACTGGATATTCATACAGTACATTGGCCGAGGTCAAGCTCTCCCGTGGAACCCGCATGAACGCGAGGGGGGCGTTAGACTGGACCGGGTCAAATTGAAAAGGGGCGAGGATGTGCGGCCGCTATACAGTCCGGTTCACCGAGGCGACCCGGCTTCCCGCGCACTTGGCCCAAGCCGTTCCGCAGTTTGCCCCCCGCTACAACATCGCCCCGCAGCAGAAGGCGCCGATCATCCGGCAGCTTGAGGGCAAGCCTAAGATCGAGGAACTCGTATGGGGGTTCCGGCCATCCTGGCTCAAGGACAAGAACAAGGCGCAGATCAACGCGCGGGCCGAGACATTGTTCTCGAAACCCATGTTCAAGCAATCCGCGCTCAGCCGCCGCTGCTTGGTGCTCGCAACCGGCTGGTACGAATGGCAGAAACAGCCTGGCGGTAAGAAACAGCCGTATGCATTTCATCTTGAGCACGATGCGCTCTTTGCCTTTGCCGGAATCTGGACACGTTGGCATGGAGAAGGGGAGGAGGCGGAGGAGAACTACGCGATCGTGACCACAGACGTGAATCCGCTTGCCGCTAAGGTGCACAACCGCATGCCAGTTGTATTGACTAGGGAATCCTGCGAACAGTGGCTTAACGAGGGACCTGAGCAGGCGGCTGAACTCGAAGCGCTGCTCAAGCCCTATGGCGCGAAAGATCTCGATGCTTACCGCGTGAGCACTTACGTGAACAAACCATCCAATACCAGCGCGGAATGTCTGCGCCCGATATGAGTTGTTTTAAATTGGCTGCTCTGAGCCTGTAGGATTATTATGTTGCGTGCCACCGGGAGCTGCCGGCTATAGAAGTTTTTGGCGTTCGTTTGTCGTTACTCCATCGACTCACAAAACCCAGGGAGTACTCAACCCGTGGCCAAGGTTAAGAAATCCACTAAGAAGCCCTCTGCCAACGGTGGCCCCCTCGGCTTCGAGGGCAAGCTCTGGGCTGCCGCGGATGCGCTGCGCAACAACATGGATGCGGCCGAATATAAGCACGTCGTGCTGGGGCTGATTTTCCTCAAATATATTTCCGATGCCTTCGAAGCGAAGCATGCGGAACTCGAAGCCAAGAAAAAGCAGGGTGCCGATCCAGAAGATCCGGACGAATACCGTGCGGTAAATATCTTTTGGGTACCAAAAGAAGCGCGCTGGTCACATCTCAAGGCCAACGCCCCGCAACCCACCATTGGCACGCTGGTGGACAACGCCATGAGCGCCATTGAGCGGGATAACCCATCTCTCAAAGGTGTACTTCCCAAGGACTACGGCCGACCGGGTCTGGATAAGCAGCGCTTGGGCCAGATTATCAATCTGGTGAGCGACATAGCGCTCGGCAGCACGGCCGATCGCGCGAAGGACACGCTCGGTCGGGTTTATGAATATTTTTTGTCACGTTTTGCGAGCGCCGAAGGCAAAAGTGGTGGGCAGTTCTACACACCCTCCCGTGTAGTGCGTGTACTGGCGGAAATGCTGGCGCCTTACAAAGGCCGCGTGTATGACCCGTGTTGTGGTTCGGGCGGCATGTTCGTGAGCAGCGAGAAATTTATCGAGGCCCACGCTGGAAAGCTCGGCGATATCTCAATATATGGCCAGGAATCGAATTACACCACTTGGCGCTTGGCCAAAATGAATCTGGCGATCCGTGGCATTGATGCGCAGATTGCCCATGGTGACAGTTTCCACAACGACAAATTTCCTGATTTAAAGGCAGATTACGTCCTCGCAAACCCGCCCTTCAATGACAGCGACTGGCGCGGAGAGTTGCTCAAGGATGACAAGCGCTGGGTTTATGGCATACCGCCCGCAGGGAATGCCAACTTCGCCTGGGTGCAACACTTTATCTATCACTTAGCACCAACGGGAATTGCAGGTTTTGTGCTCGCCAATGGTTCCATGTCATCCAACCAGTCGGGCGAGGGTGAAATCCGTAAGAACATAATCGAGGCTGACCTGGTGGATTGTATGGTGGCATTACCCGGCCAGCTCTTCTATTCGACACAAATTCCAGTTTGTCTCTGGTTCCTTGCAAGGAACAAAAAGAATGGCCGGTTCAGAGACCGGCATGGTGAAACGCTCTTCATCGATGCCCGGAAGCTCGGCACCATGGTGGACCGCGTGCACCGAGAGCTGACCGACGACGACCTCGCTAAAATCTCCGGCACCTACCATACCTGGCGCGGCGACCCTCGTCATTCCGGCGAAAACCGGAATCCAGTCAAATATGAAGACATCCCCGGCTTCTGCAAATCCGCCAGCCTCGACGATATCCGCAAACACAGCCATGTCCTAACACCAGGCCGTTACGTGGGCGCCGAAGCCGCCGAAGACGACGGCGAGCCATTCGAAGAGAAAATGAAACGTCTCACGGCAACGCTTCACGAGCAGCAGGCAGAGGCTGCGAAGCTCGACGCCAAGATCGCTGCTTACCTGAGGGAGCTTGGGTATGGCGGGTGAGTGGATAGAAACGGAACTCAAGGAGATAGCGGCCAAGACAGACCGCGCTTTCGCAATGGGTCCTTTTGGCTCGAACATAAAAGCAGAGAATTACCGTGAATCTGGAGTCCCAGTTATCCGCGGTACAAATTTGTGCGAGGTTGGTGATGCCCCGTTTGTTGCTGAAGATTTCGTCTTTCTTGATGAGGCAAAAGCTGACGAGCTCGCAAGTTCAAATTGCTCCCCGGGCGACATCGTCTTTGTTGCTCAGGGAACCGTGGGCAAGGTTGGCATTATCCCGGCAGTCACAAAATATAACCGCTTTGTGCTTTCACAGAACCTTATGAAGGTTACTGTAGACCCAGAACAGGCTGATCCACGATTTGTTTTCTACTTCTATCGATCTGATGTTGGACAACACGAGATTATGTCTCGTGTTAATCCAACGGGCGTCCCATGTATTAGTAAACCTCTCACATCTCTTCGCCAATTCGGTATCAGGTTGCCGGTGGACGTTAATGAACAACGCGCCATCGCCCACATTCTCGGCACGCTGGACGACAAGATTGAACTGAATCGGTGCATGAATGAAACACTGGAGGCCATGGCGCGGGCACTCTTCAAATCGTGGTTCGTAGATTTCGACCCAGTCCGCGCCAAGGCCGAAGGCCGGGATACTGGCCTCCCCAAACACATCGCCAATCTCTTCCCGAATTCATTCGAGGATTCAGATTTGGGAGATATTCCGAAAGGGTGGCGGTTGTCACGGCTTGGTGATGAAGTCGAAACGCTTCTCGGTGGGACACCTTCTCGGGACGAAGCAACTTATTGGGGAGGTAATATCCCTTGGATAAACTCGGGCAAAGCAAACGAATTTCGGATAATTGAGCCGAGCGAATTCATAACACAAGCAGGTCTGGACTCCTCTGCTACGAAGCTTTTGCCTGCGCGCACAACAGTGATTGCAATTACTGGGGCCACCCTCGGGCAGGTCAGCATTACCGAGATTGTGACTTGTGCGAATCAATCAATCGTTGGCGTGCTCGGGTCTACTACTATCCCTAGCGAGTTCATCTACTTCTGGGTTAAAGAGAACATAGACCGACTTATTTCGAGCCAAACAGGTGGGGCACAACAGCACATCAATAAAAATAATGTCAACGAATTGCCCATAATTTGCCCGGACGCAAGCATTATTAGTGTTTATATGCGTACTGCACATGCGATATTCGATCGAATCAAAGATAACTGCTTAGAGTCCCGCACATTAGCCGCTCTACGTGACGCGTTGCTTCCGAAGCTCATATCCGGTGAACTTCCGATTGAGGACCCTCTCCGTTTTCTACGCTTTACTAGCTGATGGCCACGATACCGCCAACCGGTAAATACGTGATGCATGGCGCCCGCGATGCGATGTTAGGAGGGCTCGCCCATATTGATGAACAGGTAAAGGGAATTGAGCGCGCTGCTTTTGAGAACCCTAGTTTGGCATTCGACCTAGCTAAGACCGTTGTGGAAAGTGCATGCCGCACGATCCTCACCGAGCGATCAATTGCTTGTGGTAACGATGACGACCTACCTCGGTTGTTTAAGCTTGTCACAACCAATCTTCCCTTGCTACCGGTTGCCGCTAGCAATGAAATAGAGGCGAGGAAGAGTCTCGCGCAAACTTTGAACGGTCTGCACACGGCTTTGCAGGGTGTTTGCGAATTGCGTAATGCTTGTGGTTTTGCATCTCATGGCGCTGATGGGCCACGACCAATCATGGAAAGTGCGCAGGCCCTGCTTGCAGCACAGGCAGCGGATGCGATTGTCGGATTCCTCTATCGACTTCACCGGCAAGAACGCAGCACATTGCAAGTTACTCGCCTTGACTATGATGATAATGAAGACTTCAATCGATATATCGACGAAGCGAATGAACAGGTGAGGATTTTCGATCTAGCCTATCAGCCAAGCGAAGTGCTGTTTGGTGTGGATAACGAGGCGTATCGTGATCTGTTGGCGGGGTATGTACCGGACGATGTCGATGCGGCTGATGAGGCAACGACGACAAAGGTGGAAAATGCGCCGTGAACGGTAGCGATTTCAGCGAGTCGGTTGTCGAACAAGCGACACTCGCCTGGCTCGAGGCGCTGGGTTATGTTGTATTACACGGCCCCGATATTGCATCTGGTGAGCCAACCGCGGAACGCGGTGATTCGAACTACCGGGACGTAGTATTAGAAGGTCGCTTGCGCCAGACATTGGTGCGACTCAACCATGATCTGCCTCCTGAAGCCATAGAAGAAGCTTATCGCAAACTGACACTTTCCGATGCGCCATCGCTGCCCGAGCGTAATCGAGCCCTACATCGCATGCTGGTGGATGGCGTGACAGTGGAGTATCGACGCAAGGACGGTTCAATTGCTGGCACTCAAGCCAAAATTATTGACTTCGCCAAGCCCGATAACAACGATTGGCTCGCCGTTAATCAGTTCACCGTCTCAGAGGGCCAGCATACCCGCAGACCTGACGTAGTCGTCTTCGTCAATGGTCTGCCGCTCGCAGTAATCGAGCTAAAGAATCCTGCTGACGAAGATGCCACTATCTGGAGCGCTTGGCAGCAGTTCCAAACCTATCAAACTCAGATTCCAACACTCTTTGCGACGAACGCCGCACTCGTGATCTCGGACGGTGTGGAAGCCCGTATCGGCGCTATTGGCGCTGGGAAAGAATGGTTCAAACCCTGGCGCACGATCAGTGGCATGAGTGATGCGCCGGATACCACGCCGCAGCTGCAGGTAATGCTCGAAGGTGTGTTCGAAAAGCGCAGATTTCTCGACTTGCTGCGCCATTTCATTGTTTTTGAAGAAGAGCACAGCGGCAAACTGGTGAAGAAAATGGCCGGTTATCACCAGTACCACGCGGTGAATGCAGCGGTGGAAGAAACTCTGCGTGCCGCGCGATTGGAGACCGCGCATGTGGCCGAAGCACCCGGCCGCTACGAAGCGGGAACCAAGCCGGCGGGGAAACAAGGCGACCGTCGCGTGGGCGTGGTGTGGCACACCCAAGGATCCGGCAAAAGCCTGACCATGCTGTTTTACGCTGGCCGGATCATCCG
>DATEKC010000249.1:0-12430 GCA_035277665.1 Terriglobia bacterium | reverse complement strand
GGAAATCCTGGGCGGCCTCACCTGG
This sequence comes from Terriglobia bacterium, assembly GCA_035277665.1. Lineage (GTDB taxonomy): Bacteria > Acidobacteriota > Terriglobia > UBA7540 > UBA7540 > SCRD01. The sequence goes on along the minus strand of DATEKC010000249.1, from coordinate 12,405 downwards.
CTCGACGTGGAATGCAATCGCAAATTCGGTCACGACTTCATCGGATGCACCGCAGCCCAGAAGAAACAGATTCTCGACCGCATCGCGTATTCCGACAAAGCCGCGCCGGAGGACATGAACTACGTGGCGTTTTTCAACCGCCTGCGCGATCTTGTAGTAGGCGGATTTTTCTCCAGCAAGGAAGGCGTGAAAGATCTCCCCTACCTCGGCAACAAGGTTGTGGCGGAGTGGAATGGTTGCCCGCCCAACGTCCTGGCGCAGATCGAGGAAAATCTCAAGGCCCGGCAGGTGGGATTGAGCCTGGAGAGCGATATAAAACCCGCCTGAAGCCGGCCACATCTGTTTCTGAATTTGCGGGGGGACAGCCAGAACGGTCCAATTACGCGCGCTCTTCACACAGGACCACTCGGTCCTCGCCGTCCACTTCCCGCAGGCGAACTTCAATTACTTCCGTTTCAGAAGTCTGAAGGTTGCGCCCGACGTAGTTGGCAAGGATAGGCAGTTCGCGATGTCCACGGTCGATGAGGACACACAGCTCCACCCTTTGCGGGCGTCCGAAAGCGAGCAGCGCATCCAGCGCGGCGCGAGTGGTACGACCCGTGAAAAGCACGTCATCCACCAGGATTACTTTTCTGCCGTCCACCGAAAATGACGGCGGCGCAGGCTTCGCTTCCGGGCGCGCGGCGGTCTTTGGCAAATCGTCGCGATAGGGAACCGTGTCGAGCTTTTCCACCGGCGGCGTGGCCGATTCAATCCCTCCGATGGTCTGGGCAAGCCGCTCCGCCAAAGGAACTCCCCTGCGTTCAATCCCCACCAGCATCAGATTTTCAACGCCGTTATTGCGCTCGAGAATTTCGTGGGCCAGGCGCACCAGCGTACGGTCAATTTCCGAAGCCGACATAAGCTGAGCTTTCTCGTTGGCCAAGGAATGGCCCGCCCCATATGAAGTTGCCGATCGGTTCCCCATAGTCGCTCCTTTTCAAAAATTATAATGCACCGGCGTAGCCTCCCACGCCTGATGCAGCTAATGCGCCGGCAGATTTTGCTGGTAAGCGCGGCGAAGGTCGCGAACGTAATGGTCTGCCTCGCGGGTCGGCCTTGGGATGCGGTAACCGTCGCAACAACGGCGGACCAACTTCACCGCAGTGGCGAGAGAAATGCGGTGCCCCTGGGTCACAAAGATTGGCCTGGTGTCGTCCCGGGTCCGCAGCACAGTACCCACCCGCTCTCCATGGAAATTGAGCGGCGCAACGGACCCGGCTTTCCTGCCGGGTTCGCCTGCTTCTCCCACCAGCAACGACTTCGCGCAGCCGATGGCCGGCTTGTCAAACAAGACCCCAACGTGGCAGGCCAGACCAAACAGCCGAGGATGCGCCCGGCCGTGGCCGTCGATTAAAAGCACGTCGGGCTCAATCTTGAGGCGCGCGAAGGCCGCCATCAGGATCGGAATTTCACGGAATGACAAAAGGCCGGGCACGTAAGGAAACTGCAGCCTGCGGCGGGCCATGCCCCGCTCGACCTCTTCGAGCGATGGGTACCGGTAAACGATGACCCCGGCAAAAGCCACTTCTGTTTCAGGATCAAAGGCGATATCGGCACCAGCCACATAACGAATTGGCTTGAAACTATCCTCGAGCACAACGCGCTCGCGCAGCCGGCCCTGCAGCCGAATGGCTTCGCGGGGAGTGAGTTTCCAGCGGGTTCGTAGCACGGGATTCATTTATTCCAAACCTGATCATACTGCAAGTTCCCAACCTGAATGTAGCGGCGGACCTGCCGGGGCGGATTACCGGATACAAAAAGCGCATTCGCCGGGATCCTTCCCAATCCTGCCGTGCGGTCAGGCAGCCAGTTGGCAGGGGCCTGAAATCGCGGTAAACTTCTTGGTTTTAAGTCCTCGCCAAGGGGGTCGACAAGCGTCGAGGCCTTTTTAAGGATCTTCAAGAGGACTTTTTTTGCATCGCATCCTATCGGCAGCCCTCAAATTTTGATGAAGAACGATTTTCGCGAGCGAAGTAGCCTGTTCCAGATCCTTGAAGAAGTTTCCCGCCATCCTTCTATTCAAACAGACGCGCTTGCGGAGAAACTCAACCTGACCTTAAGCACCGTCAGGAACCAGACAGGAAAACTTCGGCTGGCTGGCGTCATTATTTCCGCCGAGGGCCGCCGCGGGCTCCTTCTCAATCCCGAATACGGCTACATTGTCGGGATCGACATGGGAGCGAGCCACCTCCACTTTGCGCTGGCTGACTTTTCGGGAGAAATCACCAGCGACACAACGGAAAAGGTCCGACCGGAAGACGGGCCGGGGAGGACCATCGGCCAGATCAAGAAAGGCATCCAACGGCTGATCCCCGTGGGGAGACGAAACAGGCTCCGCGCCGTCGCCATGGCGGTCCCGAGCGCCGTGGACCCGCGAAGCGGCCTGGTGCTGATGGCCAACAATCTTCCGGGCTGGAAGAACATCAACCTGAAGCGCGAATTGGAGAAGGAATTTCGGCTGCCTGTGTGCATCGATAACGACGCCAACATGGCGGCCATCGGCGAGCGCTGGCGCGGGGTGGCGCGCGATCTCGACAATTTTGTTTTTATTGCGCTCGGGACCGGCATCGGGTCCGGGATTTTTGTGAATGGGCAGCTTTATGCGGGGCGCACGGGCGCGGCGGGCGAGCTCCAGTTCCTGAACGTCGAGTGGCCGCGCTGGAACGAGGACTTTGGGAACACCGGATACTTTGAGAGCTACGCCTCCGGCCAGGGCATCGCAACGCTCGGCCGGAAACTCATCAAGCCACGGTCGCGCGGCAAATCATCCGGACTTGCAGAAACGCGTGACGCTTATTTTGTGTTCGAGGCGCATCGCAGAGGAAACCCACAGGCCCGCAAGACGCTGGAAACCATCTTTACCATTCTGGGTGTTGGCATCGCCAATGTCGTCGGAGTGCTGGATCCCGACATGATTGTGCTGGGCGGCGGCATCAGCCGGGGCGACCCCCAGTTCATGCTCCAGATAGTTTCCACCGTGGCGCAGAAGATTCAGCCAAACTGTCCGCCCATCCTGATCAGCAAACTGGGTGACCAGGCGCAAACCTGCGGCGCGATCTACTCCAGCATGATGGCAGCCTGCAAAGCCGCGGCAAGCAAAGTCGGGTAAGCGGCGGATGGCCGGACCTACTGCGGTTGAACAATGCCCTTTTTGACGGCGTAGAGCACCAGTTCCGCCGTGCGGTGAAGGCCCAGAGTTTCCATCAGCCGGGCCCGATGGACAGCCACCGTATTGATGCTGATATCCAGCAGGGTGGCAATTTCCTTGTTGGATTTCCCTTGGGCGATCAATTGAAGCACTTCCTTCTCCCGAAGCGTCAGGCGGTCGTAGGGGTCCGCACCCTGCTCCTGCATGGTTCCTGTTTTTAATCCTTCCAGCACCAGGTTTGAAACGGCCGGGCTCATGTAGGCGCCGCCCTGCGACAGCACCATCACAGCCTGGGGCAGGTCCACTTCAATCGCGTCTTTCAGGATGTAGCCTTTGGCGCCGGCTTCGATGGCCTTGCGCACATAGGCCGGATTGGAATACATGCTGAGAATCAGCACCTTAGTGTTGGGGTTGGCCTTCAGGATCTCCGCCGTGGCCTCCAGTCCTCCAATCTCGGGCATCAGAAGGTCCATCACCACCACGTCGGGTTTGGTCTTCGCGCATTGTTCGATGGCTGACAGCCCCGTGTTGGCTTCGCCCACGATCTCGATGCGCGGATCATCCTCCAGCAAACGGCGGAAGCCCTGCCTTACCAGCGAGTGATCATCTGCCAGCAAAACCCTGATTTTCTTTTCAGCGGAAGTGGACGACATGAGTGTTTACCCCACCTTTTCAGCCAATCGTGTTTCCGGCGCATGTTTCAAAGGTATTCGAACGTTGATGGCCGTGCCCTTGCCCGGAGTGGATTGCACTTCAAGCGTGCCATTCAGATGTTCAGCGCGCTCGCGCATCCCCATCAAACCTATACCGTCATTCGGAGACCGCTCCGAGGGATTGCCTATCTCAAATCCTACACCATTATCACGGATTTCCAAGCAGAGTTCGCGCGGCCGCTCTTCCAGTTGCACCCACGCTTCCGTGGCCCGGGAGTGCCGGGCGACGTTATTGAGCGCTTCCTGGACAATGCGATAAAGATGGATGGATTCTTCCGGCGGAATCCTGCCGCCTGCCAGCGAGCCGCTGAAATGGACCGCGATCCCGGCCTGGCGCGAAAATTGGCGGGTGAACCATTCCAGCGTCTGGTCCAGCCCAAAATCGTCCAGAACGCCCGGGCGGAACATCTGGGACTGGTCGCGGACCTTCGAAAGGGTCTCCTCTACAATGCCCTTAACATACTCCAGTTCGGAAATCAACGCCGGGTCCGGATGGTTGGCCTTGCGCCCTGCGCGGTTCAGCATCACGCCGATGGCGGTGAGGATCTGCCCGAACTCATCGTGCAAGTCCCTGGCCACGCGCCGCAGCGTTTCCTCCTGAACTTCGATCAGCTTCCAGGAAAGTTTTCGCAATTGTCCAGACTGAACCTGGAGTTGCTCGGCCAGGTGTTGCAGCTTCGCAAACGTCTTCTTGTTGGCTGCAAACGTATACAAACCGGTCCCGAGCGCCAGCAGGAACAGCAGGCCGGTGATCAGGAAGATGTCCGTTTTGACTTTCTCGTAGGTTGCATTGATTTTATCCGCGGCGTCGGACTGCGCCTGGTCATTCAGCACCAGCAGCCGGGCTACAATTTCGGAGATGACCGCCCGCTTGCTTTCAAGCTCGGTTTGGACCTGCGCCCGCGCTTCAATGCTGGTGCCTTTCGCTGCCAGCGCAAATACGCCGTCCGCCGTGGCGCCGAAGTCGGCGAGCGCGTGGCGCAACTGGATGCGTTTATCATGGCTGGCGGGAGTGTCCACCGCGTACTTCCCTTCCAGCATCGCCGCATTTTCCATGTCGTTGCGGACACGCGCAAACTCCGGCTCCCAGTCCCGAATGGAATAACGGCTTTTTGAGAGCGCCAGGTCGCGAAGCGAGATTGCCAGCAGGTAGGCGTCATTTTGCAGCCTCAAAAGCTGCAGTGAGGCTTTGCGGTTCTTCTGGACCACATTGACCTGAAAATCCTCCAGCCAGCGGATCTGGCGGCTGCTGTAAACCACAAAAATCAGGAAGATGGAGAGGATAATGCAGAGGCCGATCCACAGGCGCGTGGACGGCGAAGGAATTTTGCGCAACTGTTCGTATTGAGAGGCGGACTCACTCATGTGACTTAAGCAGAACCTTGGAAAGGAATGTCGTGAACGATGCCCTTCCCTTCCTGGACCACATACGTGCGGCCGGCTTCCAGCCTTCCCAGTTCCTGCTTCTCGCCGCTGGGCCATTCGAGCAGCGCTTTTTCGATGTGCCGATGGGGACCCAGCCCGAAAGTGACCCTTGTGTCTGAGCAGGAAAGATAACTCGAACCGCTTTTTACCGTTAGCCAGCGTTTACCCTGGGGCGTCCAGATGTGGACGTTGGCGCCGATGCCATCACGGTTGGAGCGGACGCCAAGGGTGGAAAACCGGATGCTGTGATTGGTCCCTCCATCGTTGCGATAGAGATAGGCCGGGCCGTTATTGGTGGTCATCAGCACGTCCAAGTCCCCGTCGTTGTCAAAGTCTCCGTAGGCAGCGCCCCGGGCCACTTTGGGCCTGTCGAACGACTTGCCCACCAGTGCACTGATATCACGGAACTTACCATGACCCTCATTATGAAACAAGCGCGGCGGCTCTGCATAGGTAATGCTCGCCTCCACATGGCTGATGGTGGCGTCAATATGGCCGTTGGCCACCAGCAGGTCAAGCATGCTGTCAAGGTCGACATCAAAGAAAAAGCAGCCAAAGCCCAGCGTCATTCTGGTGGATTGTCCCACGGCGTTCGAGGGCGCTTCATCAATAAAGAAACCATGCCCCTCATTCCGGTAGAGCCCCACCATCTGCTGGGAAAAGTTGGTGACCACCAGGCTGGGCAGCCCGGAATTGTCATAGTCGGCGGCGTCGGCGCCCATGCCGGCCCGGGCCACGCCGTCGTCGCTGAAAGCGACTCCCGCCGAAACGGCAACCTCATTGAATGTTCCGTCGCGGTTGTTGTGGTAAAGCTTGTTGGGTTGCGTGTCATTGGCGATGAAGACGTCGGGCCAGCCGTCGAGGTCGTAGTCAATCATCGTAATGCCCAGCGACTTGGACGTGGAATCGTGCAGACCGGATTGGCCGGTGACGTCCTCAAACGTTCCGTCGCCGCGATTGTGGAAGAGCCAGCACGTTGTGCCCGGGTAAGCTTCCGGCGTGCAGTAGGACTTGGTTTTTCCGTCCAGGCTGCAGAAGATATCCGTTTCCGGCGCCCACTTCACGTAATTGGCCACCAGCAGGTCCAGGTGGCCGTCGCGATCATAATCAAACCACAGGGCCGAAGTGCTCAGGCTCGAATAGCCGTCCAGATGGGCGGCGCGCGTCACGTCCGTAAAGGTGCCATTGCCGTTATTGTGGAACAGATGGTTCTGGCCGTAGGTGGTGACATAAAAGTCGTCGAAACCGTCGTTATCGTAATCGCCCACTGCCACGCCGATGCCGTACATCTCAACATCCAGCCCGGCATGGCGGGTGACATCCGTGAATGTCCCGTTCCGGTTATTCCGGTAGAGCTTCATTGTCGTGCGATGATTGCCGTGCCCCGGCCAGTCTGTTCCGTTGATCAACAGAACGTCCAGCCAGCCATCGTTGTCGTAATCCAGGAAGGCGCAGCCGGAACCCAGCGTTTCCGGGAGATATTTCTCGCCGAACGCGCCACTGTTGTGCTGGAAAACAATGCCGGCTTGCCTGGTTACGTCAACCAGTTGATTTTTGAAAGGAGCTTTGGAAGATTTCCGGTGCGCGAGTTGCGACAGTTCCTCGCGGATGCGTGGTGACTCGTAGATCAAGCCGCCTGCGCCGCCTACAGCCCCAATCCCCACAAGCAGCTTAAGCAGATTCCGACGGTTCATTGCCTGCACATTCCGCACCCGACGCTGACGCGCTTTTCACAATAACTTTCACTCGAGTTTGACCGCAAGGGCTTTCCAGTACGTAGCTTTTTTTTGATGAGTGCCTAGTGAAATAAATGGCGGGACGTAAACGATTCAGACTAGAGCTGCCGATCCAATAGAAGATGGAGACTGGCAGGCCGGCTGGGCCGACTTTTTTCTCGAAGCCCGTGTCCGTGGTTAATAGAAAAAAATTTTGTTTTTAGTACGTAAAAATGATGTCGCGAGTACAAAACCTCATTGCAATAACTTGCCCGTTTTCGATAACGTAAAGCCCTCGCGTCGAGGCTGGGGCAAGAAGGGCATATCAAATTGCAAATGAGTGGTGATTCCGGAAACGGCGGGCGCCGTCGTCGCCTGAATATTGCTCTGCTGGTTCTTGGGCTGGTGCTGGTATTCAACGCGGCTTACCTGGCCGCCTATGCCACTCCAGACCTCTTCTACGTCATCAACGCGCTGCTGCATCCTTTCCTGGGCGTGCTGGCCGCCGTTCTTTTTGTTCTTTATCTGAAGCGGCACAAAGAGTTTTTCACCAGTCTTTCAGGGGGCGTCTGTGTGCTGGGCCTCGCGTTGGCCACCGGCTTCGGAGTATTTCTCTTCTTCGCCGGAATGACCTCTGCCCACACTCTGGCCCTTTATCTCCACGTGGGGTTTGCCATCGGCGGACTTTTCTTCCTGCTGATTCGCCTGCGCACCTGGGCGCGCGACGGCAGGAAGTTTTCCTTTATCGGCAGCCCCTGGCAAATTGCCGCGGCCGGATTTGTGGCAGCACTGATCTTCTACGGCGGGGTTTCACTCTACCATCACTATTTCCCCAACCCGTGGTATCAGGTCAGGAACCCCCTGACCGCGCCTGTCACCATGTACGGCGAGGGTGGCGGCAGGAACAGCCTGATGTTTCCGAATTCCGCCCAAACGTCTGACGGCCGAGCCATCCCCAAACAATTCTTTCTGAATTCAAAAAGCTGCGAGCCCTGCCACAAGGATATTTATAACCAGTGGGAGCACTCGATGCACCACTTCTCGTCCTTCAATAACCAGTGGTATCGCAAGGCCATCGAGTATATGCAGGATACGATAGGCATCAAGCCCTCGATGTGGTGCGCAGGCTGCCATGACCACGCGCTGGCATTCACGGACGTGATGCAGAAATACCCCATCCGCAAAATCGAATTCTCGCCGGAAGGCCAGGCGGGGCTGGGCTGCATGTCCTGCCACGCCATTGCGCACATCGACAGCACCATGGGGAACGGCAGTTTTGTGATGCATTATCCCCAACTGGACCGTCTGGTGACCAGCAAGAGTCCGTTGGTTCGCTATATCGCCAACTTTTCCATCCTGCTGAACCCCAAACCGCACAGCCATGTTTTCCTGAAGCCCTTCCATCACGAGCGCAAAGATGTGGCGGAGTTCTGCTCGGCGTGCCACAAAGTGCACCTGGGTTATCCCGTGAACCACTATCGCTGGACCCGCGGGTTTAACGATTACGACAACTGGCAGGGGAGCGGAATTTCAGGCAACAGCGCGCGGTCATTCTACTACCCGCCCAAGCCCATGGTATGCATTGACTGCCATATGCCTCTTGTCCGGTCACATGACTTTGGCAACATCGATGGCTACGTTCACTCGCACCGTTTTGTGGCGGCCAACACTGCTGTGCCCACTTCCCACGGCGATGCCAGCCAGGCAAAAGACGTTGAAGAATTCCTGAAAGGCGCGGTTACGGTCGACTTATTCGCCATCGCCGAGGAACCCCAGGGCAAGTCGGAGGAGACGCTATCCAGGGGGGCGCTGGCTGGAGGGCCCCAGGCCTCCACCATGTTTGCCGTGGGTGAAGAATCTGCCCGCGGCCTTGAGGCCTCGGAGGTTTCGGCAGTGCCGCCCGCCAGGCTGATGGCGCCCATCAACCGCGGAGTCGCCTATCTGCGGCGGGGTGAAACAGCGCGGGTTGAGGTGGTGGTACGCACGCGGAGGGTCGGGCACTTCTTTCCCGGCGGCACAGTGGACGCCTTTGACTGCTGGGTGGAACTCAAGGGCGTTGACAACAAGGGCCACACGATTTTCTGGAGCGGCGAGGTGGCTGACAACGGGAAAGGCCCTGTGGATCCCGCAGCCCATTTTTACCGCTCGCTTTCACTTGACGAGCACGGCCACTGGATCAACAAGCGCAATGCCTGGTCGGCGCACGCCACCGTCTACGCCCGCCTCATTCCTCCCGGCGCGGCGGACACCGTCCACTTCCGCATTAAAGTTCCGAAAGACTGCGGCGACAAGATCACCTTCACAGCCAAGCTGGATTACCGCAAGTTCGACTGGTGGAACACGCAGTGGGCTTTTGCCGGGCGGCGCGATCCCTATCAAAAGGACCGCCAGACAACCCTTGATTACGACAACACTCACTGGCTTTTCAACGGCAGCCTTGCAAACGTTTCGGCCAAAGTAAAGCAGGTTCCCGACGTTCCCATCGTCGTGATGTCGCAGGACGTTGCCACCATCCCCGTGCGGGCGGCGTCCGGTGAGCCCTTTCAGCAGGACATCAAGCTGCTGCCGGATGACATTTATCGCTGGAATGATTACGGCATCGGCCTGCTGTTGCAGGGCGATTTGAAGGGCGCGGCGCGGGCCTTCAAGATTGTCACGAAGATCAACCCGAAGTATGCCGACGGCTGGGTGAACGTGGCCCGCGCGCTTGTCCAGGAAGGCAACGTGGATGAAGCCGTTCCCTACGTGAAGAGAGCCCTGGCGCTCGATCCCATGCTGGCCAGCGCCTATTATTTTATGGGCGAGGTGTATCTGACCAAAGGTAATTATCCGCAAGCCTTGTCGGAATATTCAAAGGCCTACAACATCCACCCCGGCGACCGCGTGGTGAGCAACGCGATAGGCCACATCCTTTTCCTCCAGCGCAAGTACCGGCAGGCCGTCAAACAGTTCCAGTACACGCTGAGCATCGATCCTGAGGACCTGATCGCGCATTACAACCTGATGCTCTGCTATCGCGGCTTGCAGGACAACACCAAATCGAACCACGAAGAAAAGCTTTACATGCGCTTCAAGGCGGATGAAATCTCCAAGGCCATCACGGGCCCTTATGAGTTGACCCATCCTGACGACAACATTGAAGCGCAGCCCATCCACGAACACGTTTCCATCAATGAGGAAGCTCCTGAAGGCCTGCAATTCTATTGGAACTATGGCCAGCGATGGGACTGGCTGCCGGGCAAGGCGCAGAAGCAGCAACAGATTGCCCTGTCGCGCTACAAAAAGGACGGAAGTTACGGTTATCTTGCCGCCATGAGGAAAGATAAGCTCAAGATGCGCGCGGCGCACAGGGTGATGGCCCGGCACGGCTCGCAGCCGCAAAATGCCCACAAGGTTGCCGCTGGCGATAAACTGCACGCGCGCCCCGCCCACAAAATTGTGGCGGAAACGCGGCCATTTCGGTAAAGCTCGGATCTTACGAGCGGGGCAACTATCAAAACCATCCATGGTTTCACACTTCATGGAATTGAATTCCCCGGAATGAAAGGTTTCTGATCTACAATGATGAGTCCATTTTCGCGCCGCGATTTTCTCAAGAACGTGATGTTGCTCGCCGGCGCGACGCAGATTGTCGATCCGCGGCTGCTCACTGCCGCGCCTGTTGCTCCCGCAAGGCGCTACGTCAACATCGCGCCGCAGGCCGGCGTCCATTTCATCCACAACAATGGAGCTTTCGGCAAAAAGCTTCTGCCCGAAACCATGGGCTCCGGCTGCGCCTTCATCGACTACGACAATGACGGCAACCAGGACATTCTCTTGATCAACGGGACCGATTTTCCGGGCCACGTTCGCCGGCAGACGACGATGAAGCTCTACCACAACAACGGCAACGGAACGTTTACGGACGTCACGGCGCGCGCCGGCCTGAACAAGCCGATGTATGGCATGGGCGTTGCCATCGGCGATTACGACAACGACGGGTGGGATGACATTTACGTCACAGCTCTCGGTGAGGCCCGCCTCTTCCACAATCAGCATAACGGCACTTTCCGCGATGTCACCAAAGAAGCGGGTGTGGACAACACCGGCTACGGCACCAGCGCCGCATGGGTGGATTATGACAAGGACGGAAAACTCGACCTGTTCGTATGCAATTACGTCGAGTGGTCGCAAAGAACGGACATCTATTGCTCGCTGGACGGCCGCCACAAATCCTACTGCACTCCCGCGGACTACAAGGGGCAGAGTTGCCGCCTGTTCCACAACATGGGCAATGGCCATTTTGAAGACGTTACCAGGAAGGCCGGCATCTACGACCCCACGGGCAAGAACCTGGGCGTTGCCATCATCGATTACGACATGGACGGCTGGCCGGACATTGCGGTTTCAAACGACACGGAGCCCAACAAGCTCTATCACAACAACCACGACGGGACCTTTACGCAGGATTCCGTGCAGGCCGGCATCGCTTACGACGCAAATGGCATTGCGCGCGGCGCCATGGGCATCGACGCCGCGGACTTTGACCGTTCCGGCTACCCCAGCCTCGCCATCGGCAATTTCTCAAACCAGATGCTGGGACTTTACCATAATGAAAAGCACGACTTCTTTATTGACGTCGCCCCGCAATCCGCCATCGGGCAGGACAGCCGCCTGTCACTCACCTTTGGACTTTTCTTTTTCGACTACAACCTCGACGGGCTGCAGGACATGTTTGTGGCCAACGGTCACATCGAGCCCGACATCGCGCGCATCCAGGCCCAGGTGACCTACGCAGAACGGCCGCTCCTCTTCAAAAATGACGGCCGCGGCCGGTTTAATGACGTGGGGAAAGAGCTTGGATTCACCGGGCAGATTGTGGCGCGCGGCGCCGCCTGCGCCGACATCAACAACGACGGCTACCTGGATGTGCTGGTCACCACCAACAACGGCCCCGCCTATCTATTCAAGAACGAAGGCCCGAACACTGCCAACGCCATTCGGATCAAGACCGTGGGCACGCGTTCCAACCGCAACGGCATCGGGGCCAAGGTGCGCGTGCGCTCCGGCGGCGCGGTCAATTGGCAGACCGTCCACTCCGGCTCCAGCTACTGCTCGCAGAGCGAACTTCCGCTGACGTTTGGCCTTGGGAAATCAGGTTCGGCTGAGGAAGTGCGCATCATCTGGCCCAGTGGCCACGAAGACACCTTAAAGAATCTAAAAGCCAACGCCTCCTACACCGTCCAGGAAGGCGGAAAAATCCTCTCAACCCGCCCCTTCAAACGGTAGTAAGGTCCGACCCCCTCTAAGCATTCATGCAGGGCAAGGTCCGGATTTGCACTTTAGGGAGTCGGAGCTTCCACTCCGACATTTGCCCGGCCCC
>DATEKC010000248.1:0-43882 GCA_035277665.1 Terriglobia bacterium | reverse complement strand
AGACGTTGTTCGAAAGACAGTGGATAATCACGCAGAACTTGAATCCCAACTGCAGAAAGTGACCGACGCACTTAAGAGGCTGGGGGTGGCTTCGTGGCAGAAGTGAACAAAGGATCCTCCGTTTCTCTGGACGAAATGGTTCAGGGCCTGCCTGTGCAGCAGGTTCGCAAGGTTGTTGCTCACGCCTTAGTTGAGGATCTTGGAAAAGGTGATATTACCACCACCCTGACGGTTCCTGAAACTGCGAAAGCGCGTGGAATTTTCTATTCCAAGCAGCCACTAGTCGTTGCCGGACTTCCTGTCGCCGAGGAAGTTTTCCGCATGCTTCAGCCGGATTACATCTGGGATGCCGTAATATCTGACGGGACCGAAGTCCCCCCGGGCCAGCCGCTGGCGAGGGTGGAAGGGAAAGCCGCCAAGCTGCTTTCCGGTGAACGTGTGGCCCTGAATTTCCTTCAACGGCTGAGCGGCGTTGCAACTTTGACCCGGAAGTTCAAAGATCAGCTTGCGGGTCTCCAGACAGAATTGTTGGACACTCGCAAAACTACTCCCGGTTTGAGGATCTTTGAAAAATACGCCGTGCGCATGGGTGGTGGGACAAACCACCGGATGGGACTCGACGACGGGATCCTGATCAAGAACAATCACATTGCCGTTGCCGGCGGCATTGCTGCCGCGATCGAAAGTGTGAATCGCGATAAGCCGTCGAGCATGCCGATTGAGGTTGAGATTCGGACACGGAAGGAGCTTGAAGAAGCAATTGCGATGGGGGCGGATATCGCCCTGCTGGATAATATGGCGACGGAAGACGTTGCGAAATGCGTCGGCCTGGCTCGAGGCCGTGTGCTGCTGGAAATTTCGGGTGGCGTTGGCCTGGAGAACATTCGCGCGTATGCCGAGACAGGGGTCGACCGGATTTCCGTAGGCGCCCTGACTCATTCGGCGTCTGCGGTCGACATCAACTTTCTGATCGAATCATTATAGGTTGGATTTTCCGTTCTTTTGCACTTCTGCCGATTTGCGACAGGGATTTGACCCGTGACCTCCCTTGTCAGGTCGCTGAAACGCAGAGGATGCCAAGGTCGTATGACCACCGCAATCACGGAACATAAAATCGACCGCCTGATCCATGTGCTTGCCAGAAATGCAACGGTCGTGATGCCCGGCCCCAAAATCGCCTCGGAAATTGGGGTCTCGAGAGCTACAGTCTGGGAGTGGATTGAGAAGTTGCGCGAACTGGGCATGGCCATCAAGGGGCATCCCCGGCACGGCTACCAGCTTGAGAAACTGCCTGATATCCTTGTGCCTAGCCTTGTTCGCGCTGAACTTCCGCACGCCAAGATCGGGCATAGGATCATCCATTATTTTCGCACCGATTCAACCAATAGCGCGGCGCTCGCACTGGACGAGCATGAAGGCCCTCACGGCACGGTCGTCATTGCGGAAGAGCAGACGGCGGGACGGGGCCGCCTGGGGCGGAACTGGTTTTCTGAAAAGTCGAGTGGGATCTATATTTCTATCGTCCTGCGGCCACCGTTGTCGCCGGCGGCTGCGCCCATCATTACTCTTATGGCCGGTGTTGCCGTCCGCCACGCGGTGATTTCAACCACCGGCCTCAAAGCGGACATCCGCTGGCCCAACGACTTGCTTGTAAACGGCAAGAAAGTTTGCGGAATCCTCACTGAGATGAAGGCAGAAGTGGACCGGCTTCACATGGTCGTGCTGGGCATCGGGATCAATGTGAATCACAGCTCAATGCCGGAGGAACTCGCGAAGATCGCCACATCGCTTGCGCTCGAAGGTGGCCGTCACTATTCCCGATTGCAGGTTCTGGCTGAATTGCTTCGCAGCGTGGAACGTTATTATCATATGCTTTTGAATGAAGGCGGGGGGGCGATTATCCGGGAGTGGTCGGCGGCATCGAGCTATGCCGAAGGGAAACGAGTCAGAGTGAAGGCCGGCGGACACGAATATCCCGGCGTGACTATCGGCCTCGCTGCGAGCGGCGCTCTCAAGATTCGTCTCGGCGACGGACGGATGGAGATGTTGGTGGCCGGAGAAATTACGGAGCTAAGATAGGCGCCGTACTAAATGTTTTATCAAAAACGCTTCCGACGGACAGGGAACGCTATGCTTCTCGTCATGGATGTGGGTAATACGAACACGAGCCTGGGAGTATTTAAAGAGCGCGAGTTGCGTGCGCAATGGAGACTTTCCACCAACCGTGAGCAGACGGCGGACGAATACGGCATTCTGATCCGAAACCTCTTTCATCTTGAAGGCCTTGAGTCCAAGGAGATCACTGGCATCATGATTGCCAGCGTCGTGCCCCCGCTTGACGGCTTGCTAGAGGATATGGCGGAGAAATACTTTCGTCTCAAAGCCGTCTTTCTTGGTCCCGGCACGCGCACCGGCATGGCAATTCGCTACGATAATCCGCAGGAAGTTGGTGCCGACCGGATTGCGGACAGTATGGCCGCATTTGAAAAATATGGAGGGCCGTGTATCGTCGTGGATTTTGGTACAGCCATCACCTTCGACGCCGTGTCTGACAAAGGGGAATATCTGGGAGGGGTGATTGCGCCTGGAATCGGCATTTCGTCGGAGGCACTTTTTGCACGCGCGGCCCGTCTTCCTCGAGTTGAGATTCGCGAGCCGGCACGGGTGATCGGGACCAATACAGTTGCGAGCATCCAGTCGGGCTTGTTTTATGGGTTCGTGGGCCTGGTGGAGGGCCTTCTTGACCGCATGTGCCGCGTGATGGGCCCCAAAACGCACGTGATTGCTACTGGCGGCCAGGCGGAATTTCTGGCCTCCGCTTTGAAGCACAAGCCGCCTGTGGATCCGTTCCTCACGCTTGAAGGGCTGCGGATTATCTACGAACGGAATCACTCAACGCCTCGTCGCAAATAACATTGGACAACTACTTTAATTATTTTACCGAAATTGAAGAGTGCTTTCAGCGAGCGCGAGGCGCCACGACGCTGCTTTCCACCTTGGATTGGGCGCTTATCGAATCCTGGAAAGAAGCCGGCATTCCACTTGAGTCCGTGCTTATCGGCATCGAGCGCACCTTCGAGAAGTACCGCAAGCGGCCGCAACGGTTCCGAAAAGTCAACAGTCTCGCCTATTGTTCGCAGGAAGTTTTGCGCGCTGGAGAGGCAACCGGCACTTCTGACGAATGCGGCACCCACGCAGGCAGGGGCCACGAGGAGCCCGTTTTTGAAAAAGGCGATTTTGCCGGCTTTCTCAAGCGCAACGCGGAAGTCCTTGAGCTGGCGTCGAAATCACAGGAGAGAGACGGGCAAAGTGTCCTGGCTCAGGACTTCAGCGAAGTGGGACATGTCTTGGCGGAAATGTCCGTCCATGATGAGGGCTGGGACACCGACCCGGAAGGCCTTGAGCGGCAATTGACATCCTTGGAAGACAAGCTTTTGGCTTCTCTCACGCGGATCGCGCCCATCGAATTGCTCACCTCTTTTCGCGCCGAGATGGAGCGAGCCATGGCTCCTTACCGCAGGAATATGGGAAGAGGCGAGATCGAATCGCTCGAGAGACAATTCATCAAGAAGGGCCTCTTTGAACATTACAACCTTCCGCGGTTGAGCTTGTTTTATATGTAAACCTATTGGGGCCTCTTGTTCTGCTCTCGTGGCCGTTTTTCATTTTGTCCGAAGTCCAAGAGGTGATGCGTGCCGTTTGAATTTTCCCCCCAAAAACTGATCTATGGCGGCGAAGCTCTGGGGCATGCTAAAGGACGCACGGTTCTGGTGCCGCATGCGCTGCCGGGCGAACGGCTGGAAGTTGAGACCGTTCGGGATTCCAAAGGCGTAGTCCATGCCAGACCTTTGCGCATCCTGGAAGCAGCTCCCGAACGAGTCAGCCCTCCGTGCCCATACTTTGGCCGGTGTGGCGGGTGCCATTACCAGCATCTGGCTGTTGAACATCAGGCTCGCTGGAAGTCGAAGATCGTCCGCGAGACGCTACAAAGAATTGGAAAAATCTCTTGGAACCGCGAGATTAGAGTCCACCAAGCCAGCCCTTGGAATTACCGGAACCAAGCCCAACTGAAAGTGGCAGAGAACGAATGTGGCGAAATTGCGTTGGGCTTCTTTGCGGGCGAATCGCATCAGCTTATCCCTATCGACGAATGCCTGATACTTTCACCCCGCCTGAACCATGTGCTCGGCCAGCTTCGCCGGCCCGAGTGGATGAGCAGGCTGCGAGGCTGCCGTGAAGTTGAGTTGCTGGCAAATGATCGCGATGAGCAGGTCCGGATCGCTTTCCACAAAAACCCGGAAGCAAGCGGGCACGAGGCGCTCGCGGAGGACCTCATCAGAGAAATGGATGCGGTTGTAACGGTGGTGTTCCATAATGGACCAAGCCAGCGGGTGTTTGGGCAGCAAAACTTTATTTACCGCGTTGGTGAGTTTATGTATCAAGTCAGCGCAGGCGCTTTTTTCCAGTCTTCGCGCTTCCTCCTTCCTGAGCTCGTAAAGGCCGTGACGGAAAGTTCACCCGAAGATCTGGCGCTGGATCTCTACGCAGGCGTGGGACTGTTCACTTTGCCGCTGGCCCGGCGATTCCGGCAGGTGGTGGGTGTGGAATCGCACCCGGCAGCCGCGAGCGATCTGAAAACTAATGCGGCGAGCCATGGCTTGGAACATGTTCGTGCAGTTGGACAGAGAACCTCGGACTTCCTTCGCCGCTTTGCGCAGAACCGGCCCGATCTCGTGGTCCTTGACCCTCCCCGCGGCGGCGCTGAAACATCTACGCTGAAATATCTGGTTGATTTGCGCCCGCGGCGGATTCATTATGTTGCGTGTCACCCGCCCACTTGGGCCCGTGACCTTTCCTACCTGCTCAGTAGGAATTATCGCCTTGAAGATGTTGAGATGTTTGACTGTTTCCCACACACCTATCATATCGAATGTTTGGCACGCCTTGTTTGTGAGGGTCCGACTGCCTGATGAAATGTCCTCTGCTGGTTCTGGCAGCTTGTTTTGCAATGGGCATTCTGGCAGCGCATCTGCTTGACCCTGACTTCGCCGCTATCTCCCTGCTGCTTGCCACTGCCTCTGTCTGTCTGCTGCTTGGGCTTATCTCACTGCGGCGGGAAAGGATTCTGATTTCTGCCTGCCTGGCGCTTGCAGGCTTTGTTCTTGCAGGGACGGCTGCTGGCGCGGGCTTCCAATATCGTTTCCTCCGCAACGATGTCCATAACCTCTCCGGCTGGGGTGTGGATTTGAAGAGGAGCGTGGAAACTGAGGGTGTCCTCGTCAGCAACCCGATTCGCAGTCACAACAGCATCAGATTTGATCTGGAATGCCGGCGGATTGAATATGACAACGAGTGGCGGAAGGTGCGAGGAAAGATCCAGGTTCGATTGTTTGCACCTGCGGATTCACAAAGCTGGGTGGCCATCGAGAATCTTGATCTCCGTTATGGCAATCTGATTCAGGCGCCGGTCCGATTTGAGAAACCGCGGATGTATCGAAACCCCGGAAGTTTTAATTTCCGCTGGTGGCTGGAGGCCATCAATGATATTTCCTGGGAAGGCACCATCGGGAACTCGCTGGCGGTTCGGAAAATTTCGGAGTCCCAGGTGTCTCCTTATTCACTGTTTGTTCAAAACATCCGATCGCGCCTGCTAAATGGGATTGACCACTTGTATCCTCCTTGGTCGTATGAAGGGCGTGTTGGCGCAGTACTGAAGGCGGTCCTTTTGGGGGACCGCTCGTCACTCGATACGGACACAGTGGAGAATTTCCGACAATCAGGTTTGTATCACTTGCTGGTGATTGCTGGGCTGCACGTGGGCCTGTTGGCTTCAGTGCTTCTGTTTTTTCTCTACCTGCTACGCGTGGGGGAAACCTGGCGGGCGGCCTGGCTGCTGACGTTCCTGGGCACCTATTTGCTTCTTGTCGAGCAGCGTGCACCCACCTTGCGCGCTTCGCTAATGATCGCCGCCTATTTGCTGGGCCGGTATCTCTACCGTGACCGTTCGGCCTTGAACGCGGTGGGAATCGCGGCGTTGGTGTTACTGTTCTACAAGCCCGCCTGGTTGTTTGAGGCCGGGTTTGATCTCTCCTTCTCGGCGGCTCTGCTGATTGCGGGGCTGGCGCTGCCTATTCTGCAGCGCACCACCATCCCTTACCGAAGTGCGCTCTTTCATCTGCGCGAAGTGGACCGCGACATCAATCTGGACCCCCGCCATGCCCAATTTCGCGTGGAACTTCGCATGATTCTCACCTGGCTCAAAGCGAAGCTCACCTTCCTGAACAGCCACCCGACACTTTGCGAGCTGAGCGTGACTACGCCCTTCCGAGCCGCCTTATGGGTCATTGACTTGGTGTTTTTCTCAAGCATTCTTCAACTAGGATTGTTGATGCCGATGGCAGAGACTTTTCACCGAATAACGATTGTCGGAATCGGCCTGAATACGGTGGCCTTTCCCTTGATGGCGGTGCTGATCGCCGTGGCCGTCCCGACCGTGATTCTTGCGGCTGTGGTGCCGCCCCTTGCGGTGCTTCCGGGGAAATTGTTGTTCTGGGTGACGCATGGCCTGCTGGCCCTTACAGAATTCCGAGGTGAACCCTTATGGATGTCCTATCGCATTCCCGGACCGCCCGCATGGGTTGCCTTGGGCTTCGCGCTGGCGGTGGTCGGTGTCACATTGACGCTGCGCCGCAGGCGTGCGTTGCTTGTCTTCGTCTGCTTGTTCAGTATGTTCACAGGATTAGTGGTTTCATACCCATTTCCCGCGAGGGTCCCGAAGGCAATGATTGAGGTGACGGCGCTTGATTGTGGCCGGGGTGAGGCCCTCTTCGGTGTGTTGCCGGACGGCACAACATTGCTGGTGGACGCGGGAGGGCGGGAAAGTTTCGGGCCGGACATTGGGCGGTGGAATCCGGGTGAGGAGATCGTTTCCCCCTACCTGTGGTCACGTGGCATCAAAAAGATCGACATTGCAGTGCTGGGGGGAGCGAACGGTGAGAACATCAGTGCCATGACAACTATCCTTCGCAATTTTACGGTGGGCGAATTGTGGCACAGCTCGCGGTTTACAGGCCCGGGCGCTTTCACACTGATTGAAACAGCGCGTGAGCGGAATGTTCGGATTCGTAACATCGCGGCGGGAGGCAGCGATGGCACGGACAAAGCCGATATCCAGGTGCTGTGGCCCTCAGACGCTTCCCAAAACACCCGCTTACCTTCCAGTGACCGTGTGCCGGTGTTGCGCATAGTAGGTCGGGATGGGGGCATACTCTTGTGTGGAACGACGGATGACCGAGTGGAACGCATCCTGGCTGCGTCTGCATATGAGCTTTCAAGTGATGTTGTGGAGTCCGCGCGTCCTCTTGCTGAAATCACCGGCGAGAAGAAGTTTCTGGCACGCGTGGACCCCAGTCTGGTTCTGGAGACCGGCGGCCACGAAACGGTGGAAAAAGGGCGAAGACATTTGGGCGAGAAGACCGCCTTGTGGGATGTGCCTGTTTTCAACACGGCGAACGAAGGGGCTGTCACAATCGACTTGAAGAACTCCGCGCTCAGCGTGCGATGCTACGGTACCTCAAGAATAATCCATTTGCAGCGCTCAACGGGCCGTGCCGCGAGCGCTTCTGGCCTATAATGATGTTTTGGGGTTTGATATCCAGGTGGGCTGATTGTGGCAACCGATGCGGAAATCCAGGAAGAAGCCAGGAAAGTCCGAAGGCTGCAGCTCGTGATGGACCTGGTGACGAGCACGCTTCAGGAGGCGGACATGCCCGTTGAGGAAGCCTCCGAGATGGTTGCGGCCACGCGACGCTTTGCCCTCAATCTCTTTCCTGACAAGGGGCACACCTTTGACTTGCTCTATCGGCCCCGGCTGCAAAGGATCCTTTCTGAGAAATATAAGATTATTTGATCGCGGAAGCGCTGCCGGCCGATTTTATTTCCTCTTCCGATTTGCCTGGGGCGTTGTAGCCCGGGGGTAGCGGGGAGACGGAAATCAGAGTGCCTGTAATGGCTCCGAGCTTCAGCGAGACCCTGATCCGCAGTGGGAAGTGATAGGCATCATTACTGAACCAGATGACGATCTTTCCTTTTTTCTGCTCGTAAAGATTGCCAAAAACGGAGGGGACCACCCGCAAGGCTTCATGCTCGCCCAGCGGAGTTTTGATTTTCTTCCGCCCGGTCACTTCCGCCACCACCGTCTTGGTTTTTGATCCATCGTTTACCGCAAGTTTTATCTTGCCGCCCACGCGCAAAGGCTGGCTGCGAACGTAATAGAAAGCGGTAACGATATCCTGGGCACAGGGTGGAATCGCTTGCTCATCATGTTTGGGGGGCTTATTTTCGTCGCCAAGATAACGTTCGTCGAGGATCGCCAGACCGCGATAGCGGTCGAACGTGATTTTCGTGATCCTGTGGTGGGCGCCTTCATTGATCTGTTTGGAAATCTCGATGGAACACAGGGTGTGCGGATTAAAGACGGACTGGAACTCGTCCTGGACTTTGTACAGGAGCGAAGCAAACCCCTGCGAATCGGCGGTCGTCTTGATCACGTAAACATCGGGGAGGCCGTGCTTGTCCCTGCTGAGAACGGCCGTCAGTTTTCCAGCGGGGAAGACTGACCAGCTGATATCATAGGTTAATGTTTCTCCGGGGCTAAAAGGCTGTGGCTTGCCTTCTACCGCCTGAGCGCCGCCACTTGAGACAAGAATGGCGCTGAAAACAATGGCTACCGCAATGCGGGACCGGCGAAGCCTCATACGTTCTTTAGACGCGCCCCATCGCCTGAAGGGAACCTGCCCCCTCTAACGTAGCAGAATCTTTGCGATCAGGAAAACAACTCCAGCAAGATAGCCCAGCGCCGCTTCAAATTCGCGATTCTTGCGGTAGCGATTCCATTCGAATTTTGTAGGTGAAGGCTTGAGAGGTTTTTGATGCGGGAAAAGCAGTGGAACGGCCGCCGCGTAATCATCAAATTCCCGGCCGAAGCGCAGGCGCAGGTTTCTCTCCTCGCGGCGCATCACGGGCAAATAAACCGCCAGGAAAAAGACGACAAACACCACATCAAGAAACCATTGGGCGCCAGCTATAACCAGGCCCACACCAATCAGCAGGCTGCCCAGGTACAGGGGATTGCGTGTATAGGCATAAGGGCCGCCCACGGCCAGGTTCTGATCTTTTTCCAGGTGGCCGGCGCTGTATGCACGGATTCCGAGCCCGGCCAGCGCCACAATGGAACCGGCAATCAGCAACGGCCATGTCGGCTGCGCGAACACGAGATACGCAACGCCCAGGACAAACCCGAACGGCACCCGCCAGCGCGCAACGAAAGCTGAAAAATCCTTATCCATGTGCCGTCCCCAACCGCTCGAGCGCCGCTTTGACGACGGACACAACGCCGACCCCTTCAAGATAGTTCAAATCTTTGTCGTGCCCTGCCTGCTTTGGCGGCCTGGGGCCACACATGATGATATCGGCCGGATTGAACGGGCCATTCCTCTCCGGCGTGTTGCGAGGGTCATTCGCATTGAAGAGGGCGACAATCGGGGTCCCGACCGCTGCCGCAAGATGAAGCGGCCCCGTGTCGCCCCCGATCAGGAGCTTCGCCTGCCGAGCCAGCGAAACAAACTGCAGCAGCGTGCTCGGAAACCACTTTGCGCGAGGCGCATTGGCACGACTGATGATTTCGCGCGCTACGATCTCCTCCTGCGGCGACCCTGTCACCAGAATATCAAAAGGGATTTGCGCGGTCAGCGCGGCAATCAGTTCAGAATAATCCGCCGGAGGCCATCGCTTGGATTTCCAGCCGCCGCCGAAATTGACGATGATGAATTCCTTGGTTCCCAGCCGATCGAGTTCTGCTCGCACGGTTTCCCGATCGCGAGGCTCATCGGGAAGGGGGAATTCCCAATCTGCCGCATGCGCTCCAAGCGGTTCCACCAGCGACAGGTTGATCTCGATAATGTGCTTACGTTTTATCGGAGTCACGCGCTGCGTGTAAAGAAGAGACGCCAGAGGTTCGCGCAGCGCTCCCCACGCGAGGCCGATCCGCCGCTGTGAATGGCTCAGCCGTGCAAACACTGCGGACTTCATCAATCCTTGGAAATCGATGGCGGCGTCATACGGGTACGCGCGCAGTGCGTCGAAGGCCTGCATGATCTCTGACATCGACGCGGCGGAGGTCGGGTTTTTTCTCCAACTGAGAGTGTCCAGTTTGATCACCCGGCTGACATATGGGTTTCCCCTCAGGAGCTCCGCGAAACGGTTCTCCACCGCCCAATGAATCTCTGCCTGAGGATGCGCGCGGCCCAGAGCCGCCACCGCCGGCAGGGTATGGACAATGTCGCCGATGGAGCTGAGACGGATGACGAGGAAACGCTGACGGGAATCCGGCATTTGCTTTCAGGTCAATGTGGACGATGCGCAAGGACGAAGAACTTGCCTGGCGATCTTTTCCGGCGCCTCATCTCTCCACTTTCTTGAGTTGCGCAATCCGGGCCAGCACACCGCGCGTTGAATGGTCTTTCGGATCGCCTACAATCACGACACGACCTCCCCATTTGCGGACAACTTCGCGTTCCGGAACGCTGGCCTCCGTGTAGTCAGTTCCCTTGCAGTGAACGTGAGGCCGCAGGTCGCCCAGGAGGTTTTCAGCCGTGAGATCGTCAAAGATGACCACGTAATCGACACACTCCATAGCCGCCAGCAGTTCGGCGCGCGCATCTTCAGGCAGCAGCGGCCGTCCCTCGCCTTTCAGTTGTCGCACGGAGCGATCGCTGTTGACTCCCACCACCAGCACGTCACCCTGCTGGCGGGCGCCTTCAAGGTAACGGACGTGTCCAACGTGGAAAAGGTCAAAGCAGCCGTTGGCGAACACAATATTCCGCCCCTCCTTCCGCAGGCGCTCGCCGAGAGCCGATGCCTCCGCGCGGGGAATGATCTTGCCCGTCAAGCGTTCCGTATGGCCTCCTTCAGTTCCCGGGCCGTGACGGTAGCGGTCCCGCGCTTCATCACCACCAGACCGCCCGCGCAGTTTGCCAGCAGAGCGGCGGTAAGAAAATCGGCTCCTGCGGCGATGGCCAGGGTGAAAACCGCCCCCACCGTGTCGCCTGCGCCGGTAACATCCACGGCCTGATCGGATCCAAAAACAGGGATGATCTTTGGTTTTTTGCCGCGCTCAAACAACGCCATTCCGTCGCGGCCGCGGGTAATCAGCAGGGCGTTCAACTCCTGCCGTTCCAGCATTGTGGTTCCCAGTTCGAAGAGCAGATCGAGATTGTTTCCAATGGTCCGGGCAAATTCCGCTTCCACTTCCGGCTCGTTTGGGGTGGCTGCTGTGGCCTTGCAATAGGTCTGGAGGGCATACCGTGAATCCACCACCACCGGAAACCGGCTGTTTGCGATCCGCTGCTGGAGTGACGCGACCGCCGAAGCATCAGTCGCTCCGTAACCGTAATCGGCAATCAGCAGGCCTGTTTTGCCTTTCAGCAATCGAATGGCATGCCGGCTGACGCGCCTTCGCAGTTCGTCCCGATTAATTTCCGGCGGCTCGCGGTCAATCCGCACAATCTGCTGCCGCTGCCAATGGCTGAGCCCGCCGAGAACACGCGACTTGGTTGGCGTTGTATAACCCGGGATGCGCAGAAGCCCGTGTGTCGCGACACCCTTGCCCTTGAAATATTGGAACAGCGCATCGCCGGAGTGGTCATCGCCCAGCAAGCCCACCGGCGTGACTCGGGCGCCCAGGTCCGCAAGGTTGTTAGCGGCGTTCGCTCCGCCGCCTGGCACAATCTGGCTGTCGAGTTGTTTTAGAATCAGGACCGGCGCCTCGCGCGACACCCGCGTGATTTCACCATAGATGAATTCGTCGGCGACCATATCGCCCAGCACGACGATGTCCTGGTGGGAGAACCGCCCAACGGCTGAAAGCAAAGCCGCCCGGAATTTTCGGGTGAGATTCATGAGAGGTTTGTTTTTGCCGCCGCAGCCGCGCCGGTGCTTGCATTCAGTTCCTGCACGATGAGTTTCGCTGCATCCAGCAGGTTTTCGGCAATCAGGTCGGGCATGCGGAACCACTGTTCGCGTCGGTATTCATATTCCCCGCGCCCGTAACCCGTCATCAGCATGACGGTGCGGGCGCCAATGGCGAATCCCATTTTCATATCGCGATAAGTATCGCCCACCACGTACGAACGACTGAGGTCGATGCCAAACCGCTCTGCTGCTTCCTCCGGCATTCCCGTGCCGGGTTTCCGGCAACCGCATTCCTGACGATAGCCTTTAACGGTGGCACTAGGATGGTGCGGGCAGTAGTAATAGGCATCGATGCTCGTGCCGGCGGCCCGAAGTGTCTCCTCCACCATAAGGTGGACCTGGCTCACGATCTCTTCGGTGAAGTATCCTCGTCCGACACCAGACTGGTTGGTGACGATGATGACCGGGAACCCTGTGGATTTGAGCATGCGGACAGCCTCAGCGGCGAAGGGGTAAACCTTCGCGCGGCTGATGTGATTGATGTAGCCGACCTCATCGGTAACGGTGCCATCGCGGTCCAGAAAGATCGCCGGGCGGAGGGTCTTCCCATTGTTCCTCGATCCGGCCGTCCGCGCCGGGTTCCGATCAGTATGCTGCAGGTCGTTCATGTGTAACTCCGAATTCCTTGATCAAGCCCAGGGCTGTGCGGTGGACCTGTTCTACCGTGACGCCCGTCATGCAACGGAGGTCGATAGGGCACTCGCGCAGGCCGCAAGGGCTGCACTCAACCGGATGCTTCACTACTCTCGCCAGCGGGCTGACCGGCCCGGTGGCGGTTTCATCCGTCGAACCGAAAATGGCGACCACCGGCAACCCCAGCGCTGCGGCCAGGTGCATGGGGCCGGAATCGTTTGTGATCACCAGCCGGCATTGCGCCAGTAACGCCATCAACTGGCGTATCGTGGTGGTTCCCGTCATGATCACCGGCGTGTGGCTCATCCCACGCGCAATTTCCTCTGCCAGGGGCTTCTCAGACACGGAACCGAAGATTAACACATCCGCGTTAAGCGCTCCAATCAGCCTGTCGGCCAGGCTGGCATAGCGGTCCAGCAGCCAGCGCTTGGCGGGTCCAAAAGCAGCGCCTGGTGTGAGGCCCACCAGAAAGCGAGGTCCGCCCAGTCCCAGGCCCTTCAAGTGCTTTGCCGCCCATGTTCTTTCGCTGTTCTCAAGGCTGAGGCGAATCTGTTCAACCGGCGCGATCCTTTCCACCAGGCCCGCGCGGAAAAGGAGTTGCAGATAATAGTTGCTCTGGTGGCCGTAATGTGCTGGCGACGGTACGGGGACGGAATCGGTAAGCAGAAGGCCACGCCCCTCGGTCCCATATCCGATGCGGGCCGGAATTCGCGCGCGCCAGGCCATCCATGCAGCCTGAAACGCGTTTTGGAACAGAACGGCCATCTCGAAACGTTCGGCACGGATTCCTTCCACCAGCTTTCGAAAGCCGCGGGGCCCGCGATGCTCGCCGGCCGGATCGTACACGATGCATCGGTTGACCGCCGGGTGATGGAGATACAGATCCGCCACCCAGGGCTTTACCACCAGGACGATTTCAGCCCCTTGAAACCGCTCGCGCAGGGCTTCCATTGCAGGCAGGGACATGACTCCGTCGCCAACCCAGTTGGTGGCGCGAACAAGAATCTTCTCAGGCTTCAGGACGGTACTCTTATGCATAAATCAACGATCGAGGAACCCGATGATGGCTCCCATGGCGCAGACTTTGATCGTACCTGTTTTCACCTGATGCCCGCCAGAAGTACTTGCTGGAATTTTTCGGGTTCCGAAATCTCCGCCCGGATGGCGCAGGCCAGCAGGGGAAGTTCAAAAGCTGATTGAACCTGGATGTTCATCAGGTCTTTTTCAGTCGTGAGAAAAGCTACCGCGCCCCTTTCTTTCGCGGTCCTGACGAGGCGCCGGACGTCTTCCCGGGAGTAAACGTGGTGGTCGCGGAAGGCCATTTCAGCAGCCGGACTGAACCCCCACCGCCGCAGATCGGAAAAGAAGGCGGAGGGATTGCCAATAGCACAAAAAGCGCAGACTGGCCTACCCCGGTAATCTTCAATCTCGACACCCTGCCCGCAGTCTGCCCGGATCAGGCCGCGGTGCCTCATCGCGCAATGGAAAATGGGCGCCCGGAGATTGATTTCTCTCACCTGATTTTCTGTTGTGGCAGGGTCCTGGATTTCTGTCCGCGTGAGGACGATGGCGTCCGCTTTCGACAGGGCCCGCAACGGCTCTCGCAGCCGTCCGGCGGGAAACACGGAGCCGCGCAGAACGTCCTGCGTGACATCAATGGCGACGAGATCAACGTCGCGTGCGAGACCGAGGTGCTGGAAACCGTCATCGAGGATGTGGACCTCCACGCCGAAGTGCACTTCAGCAAACTGCCCGCCACGAAAACGGTCTGCGCAGATGACAATCGGAACCTGGGGCAGAGCGCGGGCCAGCAGCGCCGGTTCGTCGCCGACGGTCCGCGCGTCGGGATTTCTCTCCGGACCGGGTTCCAGGACGATGAGGTCGGCCCCGCGGTCGCGGCGGTAGCCCCGCGTGAGGATTGCGGGTTTCCGGCCTTCGCGGAGCAGGACTTCCGCTACCGCGGCCACCAGCGGCGTCTTGCCGCTTCCGCCGAGCGTGAGGTTGCCCACGCTGATGACGGGGCGTGAAAGGCGCCTGGACTTCAGCCAGCCGTGCTGGTAGGCCGTGCGGCGCAGGCCCACCCCTGCGCCATAAAGTCCGGCAAGAGGTGTAAGCGGACGGTTCATCAACTGACTCAAGGCAGCCTCGAAACGGTGGTTTGCGGCGTGCCGAGCCATTCCTCCATCTGGCCGAGGATGCGTGCGGTGGCGCCTGCCTGCCGGTGAACGACCTCTCTGGCCCTTTCTCCCATACGGCGAGCGTCAGCAGGATCGCCGAGCAGGTGGAGAACGGCATCCGCAAGGCCTGCGGCGTCGGCTACTTGAATAGCACCGTTTGCATCGAGAAAAAAGGCTGCCACGTCACGAAAGTTGTTCATGTGGGGACCAAACAAAATCGGTTTCGCCCAGAAGGCCGGCTCGACAACGTTATGACCGCCGGTGGGGACCAGGCTGCCTCCCACAAATACAACGTCCGCCACTCCTGCTACTTCGGCAAGTTCGCCAATGGTGTCAAGCAGCAGGATTTCAGAGTGGGCGAGGCTGCGCCGGAATTCGTCTTCATTTTCCGGCAGGCTCGTGCGACGTACGGTGCTGAGCTGCCGCGATTGCAGTATCTCCGCGACCTCATCAAAACGGCCGGGATGGCGCGGCGCGAGGATCAGGATCGCGTGGGGGTGCCTTTCGTGGATGCGCTGCCAGGCTTCCAGCACAAGGGGTTCTTCTCCCCGCATCGTGCTGCCAGCCACAAAAACCGGGCTTCGGCCTTCCGCGGCGAGTGCCTCTTTCATGCTTGTGCCAAGACTTCCGAACTGCGGCGCGCGACCATCGAACTTGAGGTTGCCGGTCACCACCAGGCGGTCCGGACGGGCTCCCAGTTGTTCAAAGCGTTCGGCATCGGCTGGCGTTTGAGTACAGATTCGAGCGATGTCCTGAAGCACATGGCGCATGAAGAGACGGCCCATCCGGTAGCCGGGAAACGAGCGGTCAGAAACGCGCGCATTCACCAGCATCGTCCGGCAACCGGATTCCCTGGTAGCTCTCAGCAGATTGGGCCACAGCTCCGTTTCGACGATGACCAGAACGGAAGGGCGGATGTGGCGCAGCACGCGCCGCACGGCAAACTTCCAATCGAAGGGCAGATAAAACCGGCCCGCGATGTCCGGCAGCCTCTTTTCGCCAGCTTCCCGCCCGGCGGCGGTGACGCTGCTGAGGAAGATTTTCCGCCCCGGATCGCGCTGTTGAATTTGCTTCACCAGCCCTGCGACGGCGAGGGTTTCACCCACGGAGACGGCATGAATCCAGATGGCCCCCGGGGCTTCCTGGCGGATGCCAGAAGGCAGCTTGCCCAGGCGCTCGCGCCAGCCGGAAAGTTCTTTTTGCCCTCGGTGTCGCAGGATGTAGTACGGCGCCATGAGCGCGAGGCCGAGGCTGAATAAAATGCTATACAGTCGGTACATGCGAGGATATGGGCAGCGCGGGAGCCAAGGGCTTTCAGTGCAACCAGAGCCAATTATAAGTTGAAACGGGAAGAATCGCCATCACAACAAACGGCAGGGCGGGGCGCCGGATACCAAAGGAAGGGCCTCCACGCTTGAATGGCGGGAGGGTTGAGAGGCGCCACAACTGGTGGCGCCCCCCTGAAAATTCCAGGACTGTCGCTACCTCTGGTAATACTTGGCGTTGGTTTCGATAAAGCTTTGCCATTTCTCCGGAAGGTCGTCCTGAGGGAAAATTGCCGAAACCGGGCAGACCGGAACGCAGGCCCCGCAATCGATACACTCCACTGGGTCGATATACAGCATTTCCGATTCCTCGAAGTTTGCCTCATCTTTGCGAGGGTGGATGCAATCCACCGGGCAGACATCCACGCAGGCAGTGTCCTTTGTACCGATGCAAGGCTCAGCGATGATATAGGCCATTCTAGCTTCCTCCGCTATTGATTCCGAGGTGCAGGGTTGCGCCTCGTCTGAATTTAAGTTAATTGACGATCAAGAAGAATGCGACGACTTAAGTCGGCGTCCGGGCAGCAGCGCGGAAATTCCCCCAAAGCCAAACCGCCATTATACCCGAACCAGGAGAAGTTCTTGCCGCTTTCGCGCGGGAAGTTTAGGATGTGATAGTCCCCTATGACCTGGCTGGATGCCATCGCGACGCTGCGCCGTGTCCCCTTTTTTGCAGTCCTGGGGGAAGAGGACCTTCGCCGCCTGGCCGGCCACTGCGTGGTGAGGACCCTACAGAAGGACGAACTGTTGTTTACAGAAGGCGACCGCTGCGACGGCATGTTCGTTGTGCAATCCGGCGCCGTAAAGGTTTTTAAGATGGCGGACACCGGCCGCGAGCAGGTGCTGGTGATTGAGCGCGCGGGTTCGACAGTGGGAGAATTGCCGGTGTTTGACGGCGGTAACCTGCCGGCCTCCGCGGCGGCGCTGGAAGATTCCAGCCTGCTCTTCCTTCCCAAGCGCGAATTTCTGGCCTTGTGCCGCCAGAACTCTGAAGTTGCGTTTGCGGTCATCCGGTCGCTGGCGTGGCGATTTCGCTATATGACCGCGCTGGTGGAAGAGCTTTCGCTGAAGGAGGTGAGCCACAGGTTGGCGCGCTTCCTGCGTGACCGGGCGCTGGCTGTTGGGATTCGAACGAAACGCGGCGTGGAGTTTCCGCTGGAAGAAACCAATCAGCAGATTGCCGCCGAAATCGGGACCGTCCGCGACCTGGTTTCCCGGAACCTCCGGCGGCTGGTGGACCGCAAGATCATCAAAATGGAACGTCGCAAAGTGATTGTGCTGAATATGGCCGATCTGGAAGATCAGGTTGCGGGCTCCAAACGCGCTTCCGGATAGCGTGGGAAATCCTGCATCACATTCAAATTTTTGCCTGACTTCCTTCTCGCGAAATATTTTCTCGCACCATACTTGATTAAGTGATATCCGTCTTGCTTTCGTTCGCTTTCTGCCCGTACCCTTTATACCTGTTTTTCATCACATAAGGAGTGAACGTGAACGCAGAAATGGCGCGTCTGGTTGTTTTCACCGAGAAGGAAGAGGGGCCTGTCTGCGGGCTGGATGAGAAGGTGATCCACGATGCTGGTGGCGCCGTTCGATGCGGCAGGGCCGCCTCTCTGGCCGAACGCATAACCATGGCGAAACCGGCCGAAGTCCTGATCGCGAGCACGGCCGCCGCGGGCCGCGAATTTCTGCGGGAACTGCCCAGGTTGAAGGGCATCGTGCGAACCGGGATTGGGTATGATTCCGTCGACCTCGACGCCGCCACCGAGCTCGGGATCGCAGTGGCGAACGTGCCGGTGTTTTGTCAGGACGAGGTGGCCGAGCATGCCCTTGGCCTGCTGCTCGCCGTGGCCCGTAAGATCGTCCGGGCCGACCGGCTGACGCATCAGGGCAAATGGGTTGCGGGAATCCAGGAACGCATGCTGCCCATCCGCCGGTTGAGGGGCCTGACGCTGGGGGTGGTGGGTTTCGGCCGGATTGCGCAGACTTTTGCGGGCATGGCTAAGGGTCTTGGGCTCAGGGTGGCGGCCACTGATCCTTATGTGGCGCCCGAGGTTGCACGGGAGGCAGGCGTAGACCTGATGCCACTTGAAGAATTGCTGCCGCAGTCCGACATCGTTTCTCTGCACGTTCCGCTCACTGCTGAGACCCGTTACCTGATTAACGCGGGTTCCATTCAACTGATGAAGCGCGGGGCCATTCTGCTCAATACGGCGCGCGGTCCTGTGGTGAACGAAGTTGCGTTGGAAAAGGCACTGGCGGATGGCCACCTGGGCGGCGCAGGCCTGGACGTAATGGAAACTGAACCAGCCATAATATCCCATCCCCTTTTGCATTTTGACAACGTAGTGGTAACGTGCCACTACGCTTCCTGCAGCCTGGAGGCCTATGCCGACTTGCGCCGCGGCATTTCAGAACAGGTGGCCCAGATCCTGCGAGGCGAGTTTCCCCGGCACCTTGTCAATAGACGGGTGAAAGACCTGCCCCGGTGCAGGCTGCGGAATAACAGTATGCAAGCCTAAGGCGTCGCGGGTAACATTCAAATTTTGTAACACGAAAGTGCAACAAGGATGCTCGACAGACAGAAGAGGAAATATCGCAGGCTGGAAGTTGTTCTGGCAGGCAAAGTGGCCGCGAAAGCTGCGGGCGATCTCAAGGCCCTGATCAATGTCCCTGTGGCAATTTCTCCATTCCCGGTAAATCATGAAGATCCACGTATGCTCAAAGCGCTGGCGGCCGCCGACGTTGCAGTGGGCCATTTCTTTACCGAAGGCATGGCCCGCGCGTGTCGCGGCTTGAAGTTGCTGCAGGCCCCCAATGCGGGGATTGACTCCTTCAGGACAGATCTGCTTTCGACGCGGACCACGGTGGCCAATGCCTACTTTCATGGCCCGGGCATTGCGGAGTATGTGTTGATGATGGTGCTTGCCCTCAGCCGGAACCTGATGAATATGGATGCATGGTTCCGGAGGGGAAGCTGGCAAGGTTCGTGGACCACGGGCGAGGTTCCCGTTGCGGAAGTGCATGGGAAAAGCCTGGGGCTGGTGGGCTACGGCACGATCGGACGCGAGGTCGCAAGCCGCGCGCGGGCGCTGGGAATGTCCATCAAGGTTGTGAGCGCCCATCCGCCGAAACGAAAGCCGCGGGACGTGGACTTCTGGAAAGGGCCGGCTGCGCTGTCGCAGCTTTTGAAAGAATCCGATTACGTCGTTCTTGCCTGCCCGTTGAATAAAGGCACGCGAGGTTTGATAGGGCCGCGGGAATTCGAGCAGATGAAGCGCAGCGCGTTCCTCATCAACGTGGCGCGTGGCGCGGTGGTGCAAGAAGGGGCCTTGTACCAGGCGCTGAAGAGCCGCCGCATTGCGGGCGCAGCCATCGATGTCTGGTACCAATACCCGACGGACGGCGAGCGCGGCCGCCCTTCGCGTTTTCCGTTCCACAAATTGCCAAACCTGGTGATGACTCCGCACGTTTCCGGCTGGACGCTGGGCACCCGCCGGAAGCGCCTGCAACTGGTGGCCGAAAACATCAACCGCCTGGCGGCAGGTAAGACGCTGCTGAACGTGGTGCAGGGACCACGCAAACACAGCCGCTCAGAATGGAGCAAGGCCCGTTGAAATTCACCATGAAAGCGTGCGTCAAGGGTTGGCTGGGCGCACCCGCGGCAACCGGTTTTCCACGGACGGCAGAGGTGGCAGCGGCGCGTGCGGCTCGGTCTGATACCAGTAGCCCACGGAGTAATAATTGTCGCCGCGGTTGTCGGCCGTGCCGTGCTCGATGGTTGCGCGCAACGACCTGGTGAACGGGATCGGCGAATCAAGGTGGAAACGGTAGACCGACCATCGCGCTCCCTGGCGTTCCGGCCCGACGACGGGTGCGCCGAACAGCCCGTAGGCAAACGGCTTTCCCCCAAAGTCCCAGGCGCCAAGGAAGTAGTCCTCCGTCCCCGTGCCGTTGATGGAGGGCGTTTTTTCGCCGTCGATAAAAAACATGTCGTCGCCCTCGCCCCACCAGCCGTCCTGGTTTTCAAGCACTGACATGGTGACGCCCACAAACTGCCCGCGCCCTTTGGCATCGACCCACACGTAATTGTTTTTGCCGTCGAGGTTCTTGCCGTCGCTTTCGATCGCCGTGCACGGAGCGCACTGATTATATTCCGCGTGGAAATAGAGCGTATCGGCCGGCAGTGGTTTGGAATACGCGCGGTAATCGATATTGAAATAGAGGGCCTCGATGGCGTCATGCCCCTCGTTGGTAACCGTGATGCGGGCGTGCTTTTTGAACGGCATGGGGAAAAAACTGTTCAGCGCCTTGGCCTCACCCACGGCCAGTGGAACCGACTGGTAGGCGAAGTAATCGCCCAGGCCAAGCCCGAAAAAGTCCCCAATGGGCGCCTCGACGCTGGGATTGGTTTCGCCATCCCAGTAGATGCGCAGGACGATTTTCTTGAGGTGATAGAGTTCAGGATCGGCGATGGTAAACCAGATGTGAGTGATAATGCCGGGGCCGGGCTCATCCAGAACGGTAAACGTCTGGCCAGGGGCAACGTGGCGATAATCTTCGTTGCCGCCCGTGCGGTCATAGCTGGAGACGCGCTTCAAAACATAAGAGTGAGGCTCAGGGAGTTGCCCGAGCCAGTCACTGAAGTTCTGGGCCAGGGCAGGCGTTGCCAGGGCGAGCATCATGATGAGGGGCATGAACTTCCGCATCGGTTCCTCCAATTGCGCTGAATTTCGGAAAATTGAGTGCGTCGCGATTCTACCATAGCGCACGCGAGAAAGGCGCGCGGCCGCCGCGGCTTGCTCTGCCAAGTGGTTTATACTCAATTCAGGGCGCGGCGGAAAGGCTGTTGACTTTTCAGCACCGGCCGAGTGAACATCCGGTTCAAAATCGATGAAGATGCATCCCCAAGCTGTTTCCTCAAGGGCGAGAGTGCTGACCAGCGCCACCAATTCGCTGGTGAAGGTCTTTCGGCGCGGGCTCGCGGAAGGGTTGACGCGCGACGGGTGGCTTTGCGGCGAAGGGCCGCACTTTCTTGAAGAAGCGCTCAAGCCGGGCTCGCAGGCGGCAGTCCACACCGTGCTGGTCTCAGCCGAAGCGGCGGAAAAATATCAGGCGCTGCTGGCGCGACTTCCCGCGGAATCGGAATTGGCGCAAATACCCGAGCGGTTATTCAACCAGATCGCCGGCACCCGGACGCCGCAGGGGATTGCAGCGATTGTTGAACTACCGGCGCACGACCTGAAGGCTGCGATTGCATCCGGGAACCCTGTTCTTGTTGTCGCCTGCGGCCTGCAGGACCCTGGAAATATGGGAACCGTTATCCGCAGCGCCGACGCACTGGGAGCCACGGCAGTCGTTGCAATGGCGGGGACGGTGAATCCTTTTAATCCCAAATCTGTGCGGAGCTGTGCCGGTTCGATTTTCCGGATGCCGGTGTTTGTGGGCCAGAAGCCGGATGCCGTTTTCAAACTTCTGCGCGACTCGAAGGTGCGTATTCTGGGCACGGACCCCAGGAGCGTTGTCGCCTTGTCCAGCGTGGACCTGCGAGGGCCGATTGCCCTGCTGGTAGGGCAGGAGGCGGCGGGCCTGCCGCCGGAGATTGCACACGAAGCCGACGAACTTCTCAGCATTCCCATTCGTGCAGAAGCCGACTCGCTGAATGCCGCAACGGCCACAGGGATTTTTCTTTACGAAGTTGCGCGGCAGCGCAAATTTCAGTATCAGCCATGAGCCTGTTTGAAACACAGCCTTCCGAAACGCAGGAGCAGGGCCGGCGCCCGCTGGCGGACCGCATGCGGCCTGAGACGCTGGAGGAGTACGTTGGGCAACTTCACATCCTGGGGCCCGGCAAGGCGCTGCGGCGACAGATCGAGCGTGACGAACTGGCGTCGATGATCCTGTGGGGGCCGCCGGGATCGGGGAAGACCACTCTGGCAATGATTGTGGCGCGCAAGACGAAGAGCGACTTTGTGCGCTTCAGCGCCGTGCTTTCCGGCATCCGGGAAATTAAGGACGTGATGGCGGCGGCAGAAAAGACCCGGCGTTTCGGGCGGCGCACCATTCTTTTTGTGGATGAAATCCACCGCTTCAACAAGGCGCAGCAGGATGCGTTCCTGCCTTACGTCGAGCGCGGTGATATTGTGCTGATCGGTGCCACCACCGAGAATCCGTCGTTTGAAGTGAACGCCGCGCTGCTGTCACGCACCAAGGTTTACATGCTGTCGGCGCTTTCGACGGATGAAGTTGTGATGCTCTTGCAGCGTGCTTTACGGGATGAGAAGAGTGGGCTGGGCGGCGAAAAGGTTGTGATCTCCGACGAGCTGTTGCGGCAGATTGCCGTGTTCGCAAACGGCGACGCGCGCGCAGCCTACAACACACTTGAAGCGGCCACAACCGCAGCGCCGCGAGACGCCGGGGGACGCGCGACCATTACGGAAAAGCTGATCGAAGACGCCATCCAGCGCAAGGTGCTGCTGTATGACAAGGCCGGCGAAGAACATTTCAACATCATTTCCGCCCTGCACAAGTCGGTGCGCAATTCCGATGCGGACGCCGCCCTTTACTGGCTGGGACGGATGCTCGAGGCGGGCGAAGACCCGGTCTACGTTGCGCGGCGGCTGATCCGCATGGCGTCGGAAGACGTGGGCATGGCCGATCCCAAAGCGCTGGAAGTGGCCGTGGCCGCCATGCAGGCCGTCCACTTTGTGGGATTACCGGAGGGCGACCTGGCGCTGGCGCAGGCGACGGTCTACCTGGCGCTGGCGCCGAAATCGAACGCGCTCTATACGGGCTACGGCGAGGTGAAAGCCGACGCGCAAAAGACCGTCGCCGAACCTGTGCCGCTACACCTGCGGAATGCCGTCACCGGGCTGATGGCCAACCAGGGTTACGGCAAGGGTTACCAGTACGCCCATAACGCCGAAGAGAAGCTGACCGATATGGAATGCCTGCCCGAAAACCTCCGCGGCCGCCGCTACTACCAACCCACCGACCAGGGCCTCGAAAAAAAGCTGAAAGAGAAAATGCAGGCGATCGAAGAGTGGAAGAAACGAAGGGTAGGAAGATAACCCTCGGCCGTCTATCAGCGTTTCAAAGCCAAACTAGAATACTGAGACGAGCCGCGGAAAGTGTATTGACTGGCGTTGACCGCCAATCCGCTGAGGTGTATTTTGGGCAGTTGCCGACCCGGCGAGGGCGGCTTTTGGTAGTCTCGCAGGGTATCGACATCAGACCTGCGCAGGCAGAGATCTTAATTCCTTTCGAATCGTGGGAGCGTTCACATGAAGATAACATGTCTAGATAAGGACACCGGTCAGATGTTAGGGGAGTCCTTCTATAAAATTCCCCGTTTTCAACGGCCGTATTCGTGGGATCATGCCAACCTCGAAGAGTTTTGGAACGACACCATTGTAGAAAACGATTCCGACTATTTCATCGGTAATTTTGTCGTGTACGGCGATAAAGGAGTTCTAGGGATAGTTGACGGGCAACAGCGGCTTACGACGATCACTCTCATGCTATGTGCCCTGCGGAACGCTCTGAAGGAAGAAGGTTTCTCTAACCTCGCTAAAGGTATCCACAATTTGGTCGAGCGGTCAAACATAAAGAACGAACGTTTTTACGTGCTCCAAACCGAAAGCTCGTATCCATTCTTTCAAGAATATGTCCAGAAGTTTGGCCGTCCGGCCATTACGCCTCAAATTGGGCCGGAGGAGAAACTTCTAAAGGAAGCGTTCGATTATCTGCGAGGGAACATCGAAGCTACGATTCAGGGCATTAAGCAGCAGCCTAGCTTATCAGCAAACAAGAAAAAGCAAAAGATCGGGGAAGAGTTGTCTAGGATCCGCGACAAAGTGCTCGGGCTGAAGCTGATTTTTACGTCCCTTGATAACGAGGATGACGCCTATCTCATATTCGAGACTCTAAATACCCGGGGAAAGGATCTAACCCTATCTGATCTCGTAAAGAGCCATCTTGCACGATTGCTCAAGCCAAGTAACAAGGCTGTGGACCTTACAAAAGATAAATGGACTCAGATTGCGGAGATCTTCGAGGAGTCTCAGGCAGATCTTAGTGTCTCAACATTTATCCATCATTTTTGGCTCTCACGATACGATTACGTTACTGAAAAAAAGTTATACAAGGCCTTGCGGAAAAGGATCAAGAAGGATAATGCCGGTCAGTTTCTCGACGACCTTTTGAAGGAAGCTAAGATATATAGGCAGATTTATGAGCCAACGTTCAAGAAGTGGAGGAAAGAGGACCTTGCGATGCGAGATTCTCTTGAGGCAATGAGCCTTTTTAGGGTGCGGCAGCAGCTTCCTCTAGTCCTCGCAGTCATGAGGCATTATGAGGACGCTGCACTGAAAGCCAAGAAGGTGAGGGAGGTACTCTCGGCGATCGAGAATTTTCATTTCGTCTTCACCTCCATTGCCTCTCAAAGGTCGTCGGGCGGAATTTCCTTTATGTATGCTTCGGCGGCCAAAAATTTACACGAGGCAAAGAGTCTGTCGGCCAAGTGTGCGGTTCTTGATTCACTTTACAATAAGCTCAAATCCAAGCGGCCACCGTACGCGGAGTTCGAGGCTAGGTTCTTAGAGCTGCGATACTCAAGCAAATTTACCAAACAGAGAAACCTCATGCGATACTTGCTAGCAAAGATCCAGCAGGCGAATTCATCCGGAGCACCACTTGACCTGGACCGGTTAACGTTAGAGCACATAGCACCCGAAAACCCGCAGTCGGCCATGGGCCTCTCCGACGAACAGGTTGCTTCTGTCGGAAACCTGATCGTCGTCGATCAGCGATTTAACAACAAGCTTGCGAACAAGGATTTCCCAAGCAAACGAAAAATCCTTCAGTCGTCGAGCGTATACGTCGACCAGTGCATTGCCCAGGCGAAGTCCTGGGGCGCGATGGAGATTGATCAACGTGCCCGATTTCTCGCCGATCAGGCTTATAATCGCGACTGGAAACTATAGTCAGGGAACGAGCCGCCATGATCCTCACGAGGCTGGGAGCCACTTTCGGGATTGCGAAGGAAGCTGAGAGTCTAGCGCGAGGTCCTAAATTCCTTCGGACACGAAGTGCCTGGCGTATTCTTTGAGGATGCAGCGGTTCTGGACGACTTCCAGGCCGGCTTCGCGGGCTCGGCGGGCGGCGTCATCATGCTGAACGCCTTCCTGCATCCACACGACCCGGGCGCCTTTTCGGATGGCACCCTCCACGACTTCCGGCACAAATTCCGGCCGTCGGAAGATGACGACGGCGTCAAAGCTTTCCGGAACTTCGTCGAGCGACGGATAACACCTTTCACCCAAAATGGAATCTTCATTAGGGTTGACGGGAATGATGCGGTAGCCGTGCGACTGCAGGTAGGAACTGACGCCGTGGCTCGGCCGCCAGGACTTGGACGACAACCCGACGACGGCCAGCGTTTTGCAGGTTTCAAGAATGGTTTGAATCGGATCCAGCATCTCAGCCCCTCGGTCCAGTGTTGTGTTTCCCAATGCAACCGCGGCAAGGCTCTGTTGCATAGTCACACGCGCGAGACACCCGTGCCACAATGCTACCCTTTCAGTTTACCGCGTTATCCCGCGCGCGGGCATCCTGGCTACGCGCCCCAGGCCCTCCAGGAACTTCTCGTTATCCTCGTGTCTGCCGATGGTGACCCGCAGGGAGGTGGGGAAGCCGTAAAGCTTCATCGGCCGCACGATTACGCCTTCGTGCATCAGGCGGATGAAATCATCTTCGCAGTCGCGGCCCGTATCCACCAGCAGAAAATTTCCAACCGACGGCGTGTACCGCACACCGGCGAGGGCGAGTTCTTCCGTCACAAACTTCATTTCACGGGTATTCGACTCCACAGAATAAGTCACGTGCTCCTGGTCGTCCAGCGCGGCGAGTCCGGCGGCCTGCGCCAGGCTGTTGGTGTTGAAAGGCGATCGCACGCGGTTGAGCGCCTCGATCAGTTCGGGATTTCCCATTCCGTAGCCGAGCCGAAGGCCCGCCAGCCCGTACACTTTGGAAAACGTGCGCAGCACCAGGACGTTCCGGCCGCTGCGAACGTAATCGAGCGAATGGGAATAGCCCGGGTCGCGAACGTACTCGTAGTAAGCCTCATCCAGCACGACCAGCACGCGCGGGGGCAGCGCATTGAGGAAACGGTCCATGTCATCAGCGGAAACCATGCGGCCGGTAGGGTTGTTGGGATTGGCGATGTAGATGACCTTCGTCCGCTGCGTCACCGAGTGGGCAATGGCCGCGAGGTCGAAAGCGTTTTCGCGCAGTGGAGTCTGAATCAACTCCGCACCCATCTCTTCGATAGCAAGGCGGTAAATATAAAATGCGGACTGTGACGTGATGCCCTGGTCGCCTGCCGTCAGAAAAGTTTTGGCCACCAGCTCGATGAGGTCCGTCGAACCCGCCCCGAGAATGATTTGCGACATGTCAAGGCGCTGGAATTCCGCCAGCCTCTGCCGCAAATGATAACCGCTGCCGTCAGGATAGAAATTGGCGCGGTCGAGCGAACTGCGCAGCGCCTCCAGGGCCCTGGGTGAGGGGCCCAGAGGATTTTCATTCGAGGCCAGCTTGATGGCGCTGTGGCCAAGTTCGCGCTCGACTTCCTCAATCGGCTTGCCGGGAGGGTAGGGCCGTATGCGCGTGACCCAGGGTGGAAGCAGTTCGTTGATTGAAAATCGTTGTGCCATGGCCAGTCCAACCAGCGAATAGAAATTATAAAGGATCAAGGCAGAAGAAACCCGCAGCGTTTCCCGTCGCGGCGGCCGGCCAATGCGATGCTGTCATTTGGGATCTTAACATTTATGGACGATGCGCGGCTTCAGGCTTCCAGTTTCTCAACCGGTCAATTTCGGACGCGCTCAGGTAACGGAACTGCCCCGGCGCCAGGCCGCGGTCCGAGAGAAACGCGAACTGCACTCGCTTGAGCTTGACAACGCGCTGGCCGGCGCGCTCAAACATTCTGCGCACCTGGTGGTAGCGGCCTTCCGTCAGGGCGACTTCATACCATGGCTTTTCGCGCTCCGAAACCATGCGAATTTTGCAGGGAGCGGTCGGGCGGCCATCCAACACGATGCCGCGCTCCAGGCGTGCAAGATCTTTAGGCGACGGCTGGCCTTCCAGCTTGACATGATAAGTGCGCGGAATCCTTGAAGCGTGAGAGGTGAGGAAATTGGTAAGCTCGCCGTCGTTGGTTAGCAGCAGCAGCCCGGAAGAGTTGTAATCGAGGCGGCCCACAGGATAGACACGCTGCTTCACGCCGGTCAGAAGGGTCAAAACAGTGGGACGGCCTTGCGGGTCGCGCACGGTGGAAACAAAGCCGGAGGGTTTGTTGAGGAGAATAACCAAGTGGCTGGAGTTTCGGGGCAGCGGCTTGCCGTCCACACGTATCTTGTCGTGGACGGGGTCGGCCTTGGACCCCAGCTCGCGCACCACTTGCCCGTTGACGCTCACGCGACCCTGCGTGATCAGCTCTTCGGCTTTGCGCCGTGAGGTGACGCCCGCTGCGGCAATGATTTTCTGCAGCCGCTCTTGCACGGCCTGATGGGTGTCAGGACCCGGTTTCTTCGGCGGAGGCATTTTCTTCACCCGTACTGTCATCTTTCGATGCCGTCTTTCCGGGAGCCGCAGAAGTTGCTTTGTCTTCCGGATCGCTCGCGATGGCCGATTCGGATTCGGCTTCGGCCGGTCCGGCGGTATCCTCCGCAGCGGATTTCTCGCTGGCGGCTGCGCCCGGTTCAGTTTCCGCGAGGCCGGCGAGCACTTCCTGTTCTTCTGGAAGGTCTGATCCCAGCGCCTGCCGGGCGAGTTCTTCGAACTCCTTCAGGCTGGGCAGTTCGGTGGTGTCTTTCAGACCAAAGTGGACCAGGAATTCCTTCGACGTTCGATAAAGGATGGGCCGGCCCACCACATTCTTGCGGCCTGCAGTGACCACCAGCTTCTTCTCCATGAGCGTGTGGATGACCCCGCCGCAATCGACGCCGCGGATCTCCTCGATCTCAGGCACGGTAACGGGCTGGCGATAAGCAATCACCGCCAGGGTTTCGAGCGCCGGTTTCGAGAGCCTGATCAGCGGCTTGAGGCTTTTGACAAAGGTTCTCAGCACTTCGTGGTGCTCGGGCTTTGAGGAGAACCGGTACCCGCCCGCGACGTGCCGCACCTCGATTCCGTGGCCGGACTGCTGGTATTCCTGCACAAGGAGTTCGATCTGGGCTTTCACCCGGTCGTGCTCCTCGCCCTCCAGCGATTTGACGATGGCGTCCAATGGCACGGGTTCCGGGGCCACATAGATGATGGCCTCGATCAAGGCTTTGAGTGTTTCGTCGGTCAGCATGTTTACCCAGTCTTAGATTTCGCCCAGACTCTCTTCCAGGTCCGCGGCGTTCACAGTGTCAACGACCTCTTCAAACCTTTTGGTCTTCACCGCCGTGATGGGAGCAAACAGGTCATCTTGCCGAAGGTGGATGGCCCGCAGCCGCACCAGTTCCAGCAGGGCCAGCAGCAATGCGATCAGCGCCTGCCGCCAGACGTAGCCTTCGGCGAGGTCGTCAATGGAAACCGGTCCCGAGCGCTCCCGCATCACCGCCTTCACGTGCTCCAGCATCCCGCGGACGGTCACCTGTTCGCGCCGCACGTGGATCTGCGGGCGCTTTTTGGCGCGCTCGAGGATTTCGCGAAAAACCGAAATGAGATCAAACACCGACACGGCAAGACCCGGCTCATCCTCCGCCTCCGTGAACTCGTCGATGCCCGGGCGCGACCATGTGGCTTCCTCCACCGTTTGTTTCGACTTCAGCATCTCAGCCGCATTCCGGAACTGCTCGTGTTCCAGCAGGCGCTGCACCAGTTCTGCGCGCGGGTCGCCTTCCTGTTCTTCTTCCGGCCCCGTCGGGTCGGGCGGCAGCAGCATCCGCGACTTGATGTAGATCAGCGTGGCCGCCATCAGGACAAACTCGCCCGCCACGTCAATGTTTAATTCTTCCATCAGGCGAAGATAGTCGAGATACTGCCGGGTGATCT
This sequence comes from Terriglobia bacterium, assembly GCA_035277665.1. Taxonomy (GTDB): domain Bacteria; phylum Acidobacteriota; class Terriglobia; order UBA7540; family UBA7540; genus SCRD01. The sequence goes on along the minus strand of DATEKC010000248.1, from coordinate 14,676 downwards.
TCGCGATGGGAATGTCGTAGATATTGATCTTCTGGTTGCGAATGAGGTCGAGCAGCAGGTCGAGGGGGCCTTCGTAGGCCTCAAGCTTCACCGGCGGCGCAGGCGTATCGGCGCGCGTGGTCCGCTTTGAAGGCTCCGCAGCGGGTTCCTGTTCAAACCGTTCCGACGATTCCGGATTGGGTGTGCGATTGTCATCCATCATTCAAGCCAGTTTCGTTGCGGTCCTCACGTTGACCATTGTTTGCTGCGCAACACACCGCGCTTTTTCTGTGCCGGCGGCCAGCACGTCCCAAACCTTCTGTGGGTCGCGCTCGTAGACTTTGCGCCGCTCCTGGATGGGCGCGAGATATTCGTTCAGGTAGTGCGCCATCATCTTCTTGCAATCCACGCAACCGAGCTCGGCCGTCCTGCATTCGCGATCCACACGCTCGATGACTTCAGGCGGGGAGAAGAGTTTATGATGATCGAAAACCGGGCAAACGTCAGGATTCCCCTTATCGTACCGCCGCTTGCGAGCGGGATCGGTCATCATGCCCCGAACTTTCTTATCGACCACATCTGGCGGATCAGAGAGAAATATAGCGTTGCCATAGCTCTTCGACATCTTGCGCCCGTCGGTCCCGCGCAGCCGCGGGCTGGGCGTGAGCAGCGATTGCGGCTCGGGGAAAATCTCTCCATAGAATTGGTTGAACCGCCGCGCAATTTCCCGCGTCAATTCCACGTGCGGAACCTGGTCTTCTCCCACCGGAACATAATCAGCCTTGTACATCAGGATGTCGGCGGCCTGCAGCACCGGATAACCCAGGAATCCGTAGGTGTGCAGGTCCCGGCCTTGCAGATTATCAAGCTGCTCTTTGTACGTAGGCACGCGCTCAAGCCAGCCGAGCGGCGTCACCATGCCGAAAATCAGGTAAAGCTCCGCGTGCTCCGGCAGGCGCGACTGCACAAAAAAGGTGGCTTTTTCAGGATCGAGCCCAACGGCCAGCCAATCTGTCACCATTTCCAGTATGTTCGATTGCAATTCCGATGTGTCGGCGTACTCGGTGGTCAGCATGTGCCAATCCGCCACAAAGTGAAAACTTTCGTACTGGTCCTGAAGCTTGATCCAGTTCTGGAGCGCCCCTACCAGGTTGCCTAGATGCAACTTGCCAGTGGGCCGCATGCCGCTCAGCACCCGCGGCCGTTTGTTGGTCGGCTGTGCCATATGTTGGAATCCCTGTTGCCCGGTCCGAAAAGCGCAGAAAATTGCCCGCAGCACTGTCCTGAACCTGATTTTCCATCGTACCATAGGGTGGGGCAAACGCGAAGAAGGGCAGGGAGCGGCGCAATACTTATGAGGGTTGCCGAATCAAGTAACGGACTTCCCGTAGCGTTGGCGTTTCGCCGGCCCTGAAAAGTGCCGCCCGAACGACGGCGCTACAAACGAGCATCAGGTCGTCGGGCGAAGCTGCCGATAGAAGCAAACGGGAGAATCAACGTTGAACCGGAATGGAAAAATCCAATTCGCTTTGCTTGCCATCCTGCTGGCCGCCGCCTGGGGGTGTTCGAGTGCGGTCAGCCGGAATCCGCCGCAGGCGTCTGCCGGCGCCGGAGAAGCGGGGCGGATGCCGGACCTGTGGCGTTCACTCACCACGGGGAAGGAATATTTTGTCCGGATGGACAAGAGCCACTTTTACGCGCAGTGGGTCAACCTGCCCCCTGTCTCGAAGCAGCACGGCGCCTACATCCACACGGCGTGCGAACTGAAGGGATCGAAATGGAACGGCACTTCGGATATTTACATGCCCTGTGTGGCGGGGGCAGGGAAGGACGAAAAAGTCGCCAACACCTGCCACCTGAACCTCAAAATCGAAATCGATTCCGTCAGCAACAACCGGATTACCGGCCGCGCCCAGACGCTGAAGAATTTCAATTGTGGCGCCTGCAAGGTGGTTGAAGCCGGATGGGCAAATTTCGAGTGGGTGCCGGCAAAGTAGCCGGAGTTTATCCTGATTTCGCTTTCTTGATTTCTTCAATCAGCGGGGGAACAACCTCAAAGAGGTCGCCCGCAATTCCGTAGGTTGCAATGTCAAAGATGGGGGCTTCGCGGTCTTTGTTGATGGCAACGACGGTCCGCGAGCCTTTCATTCCCACCTGGTGCTGAATGGCGCCCGAGATCCCCAGGGCAAGGTAGAGTTTGGGCGCCACAGTCTGCCCGGAGCTTCCGATCTGGCGGTCCATGGGCAGCCAGCCGCTGTCGCAGATGGGTCGCGAGGCACCGATTTCCGCCCCCAGCGCTTCTGCCAGGTTTTGTGCCAGTCCCATGTTCTCGGGCTTTCTGATGCCGCGCCCGACGGCGACGATGATTTCCGCCTGGCTCAGGTCAACAGCCTGTTTGGCCTCCCGGAATTTTTCCTGTGGCCGCGTGCGGATCGTTTCCGGAGGAATGTTGATCTCGACCGGTGTGATCTTTGCCTGGGCCTGGCCCCGCTGAACGGAATCCTCCCGAAAGGCCCCTGATTGGAATGAGACGAAGTAAGGCGGCTCGCCCCGAAACCCCACGTCGGCCGAAAACTTGCCCTGGAAAACCTGGCGGACAAAGATGGTGCGCTCACCTTCGCGGCGATATCCCAGCGAGTCGCCGATCAGCCCGCGGTCAAGCGAAGCGGCCAGCCTGGGCGCAAAGTCTCGAACCTGGTAGGTGTGGCTGAAAACTACAAAGCGGGGCTTCCGGTTTTCGATCACCTGGCGTAGCGCCACGGTATAGCCGTCCGGGGTGTATTGAGCAAGCTGCGGCGATTCCAAAACGAGAACTTCCTGAAGCCCTGCGCCGGCCAGTTCCCGGGCATGGTCGCCGATTCTATCGCCGGCGATTACGGCAACGCAGGCTGCGCCTGAGTCGCCGGCAAGCTTCTGCGCTGCTGCCACGGCCTCCCATGCCGGGCGCGCCAGCCTGCCTTCCTGATGCTCTGCGTAAACGAGAATTTCTTCAGCCACGGTTGAGTTCTTCCGTATGTTGTGCAGTTCCCGCTCCGGAGGGACCGGCACATGCCGCCCTGAACGGCGGCGCTGCAAGTACCCTGATTTCCGAAACGCTACGCTAAATCACTCTTGCTTCGTTCTTCAATTTGTCAACCAGCCGCTCGGCGATTTCCCTGGGACTGCCCTCGATAAACTCGGTCTGCGCTGTTTTCTCCGGAACGTAAATCCGGGAAATCACCTGGCGCGGTTCAAGCGCAGTGGCATCCAGCCCCAGGTCCTGCGCCGCCAGCTTCTGGAGCGGTTTGTTTTTCGCCGCCATAATGCCTTTCAAGGTGGCGTAACGAGGCTTGTTGATGCCCGATTGAATGGTAAGCACTGCAGGGAGCGGCATTTCAATCCACTGGAACCATCCGCCCTCGAGTTCCCGTTTGATTTTCAGGTGATCGTCTTCCGGCTGGATTTCCATGACGATGGTGGAGTGCGGCAGGCGCAGCATTTCGGCGAGAACCACTCCTGTCTGCGCAAACCCGAAATCGTCGGATTGCAGGCCGGTGAGCACCAGGTCGGGATTTTCTTTGCCGATGGCTGCGGCCAGAACCCGCGCGGCGCCATGCGCGTCAAGATTCTCGAATGCTCTGTCCTCAAGGTGCAGGGCGCGGTCGGCGCCCTTGGCCAGCGCTTCCTTGATGGCCTGGCCGGCGCGGGCAGGTCCCAGCGTGCAGGCGATAACTTCGCCTCCCAGTTTCTCCTTCAGCCGCAAAGCCTCTTCAAGCGCGTATACATCGGGCTCATTGATTTCGAAACCGATATCCGCTTCCTGAATCCACGTGGAAGCTGCGTTCAGTCTGAGGTTGGCGTCGCGGGATGGCACCTGCTTGAGGCAGACAACAACTTTCATGGGGATAAATTCTCCCGGCAGAAAACATTAACCCGGCACGAGCTCAGTCCTGCTAATCCGAGTAGCGTTTCAAGAGCAACGCTGCGTTGGTTCCGCCGAACCCGAAAGAATTTGAGAGCGCGCATTGGATCTCCGCCCGGCGGGCCTGATTGGGAACGTAGTCCAGATCGCACTCGGGATCCGGATTTTCGTAATTGATGGTGGGAGGAATGATCTGGTCCCGCAGGATGAGCGTTGAGATGCCCGCTTCGAGTCCACCTGCTCCTCCCAGCAGGTGCCCGGTCATGGATTTGGTCGAGCTGATGGGCAATTTCGTGGCGTGCTCCCCGAAGACGGCTTTGATGGCCTTGGTCTCCAGTCTGTCATTAAACGGAGTGGAGGTCCCGTGAGCGTTGATGTAGTCCACTTGCGCGGGCTCGACACCGGCGTCCGCGAGGGCGTTCCGCATCACCCGTATTGCCCCGTCAGCGTCTTCCGAAGGTTGGGTAATGTGAAAAGCGTCTCCGGACATGCCGTAACCGACAACTTCGCCCAGTATTCTGGCGTCGCGCTTTCGCGCAAATTCAAGTTCTTCCAGGATCAGGATGCCCGATCCTTCTCCGATGACAAACCCATCGCGGTCGCGGTCAAAAGGCCGGCTCCCTTTTTCGGGTTCGTCGTTGCGGGTTGAAAGCGCGCGCATGGACGCGAATCCACCCACGCCCATGGGGGTAATGGCAGCCTCGGCTCCTCCGGAAATCATCACGTCTGCATCGCCGCGCTGGATGAGCCGGAAGGAATCGCCCACGGCGTGAGCGCTGGATGAGCAGGCTGTGCAGGTGGCAGAATTCGGCCCTTTGGCGCCCCAGCGGATGGAGACAAAGCCGGACGCCAGGTTGACGATGGACGCGGGAATGAAGAAAGGGGATATCCTTCGCGGGCCGCCCTGCATCAGCGCCGTGTGTTCGCGCTCGATGACGTCGAACCCTCCGATGCCGGAACCAATGTAGACGCCGGTTCTCTCCGCCAGGCCCGGGGTAATCTTCAGTCCGGACTGCTCCATTGCAAACTCAGCCGCAGCCATAGCGAACTGAATAAACAACCCCATTTTCTTCACATCTTTTTTTTCAACGAAGCGAAGCGGATCGAACCCTTTGACTTCTGCGGCGAACGTGACGGAGAAACCTGTGGTATCGAAATGCGTGATCGGGGCTGCGCCGCTTTTACCCGCGAGCAGGTTCTGCCACGTTTCCTCGGTTCCCACCCCCAGCGCGCTAACCAGGCCAACCCCTGTCACCACGACTCTTCGCGCCAAGTTCTTTCCTCCTGTGGGCGTGTGCCGTCAGTTCTTTGCCGGCTTGACGTGGGCCTGGATGTAATCGACGGCATCCTTGACGGTCTGGATCTTCTCGGCATCTTCGTCCGGAATTTCGATTTCAAACGCTTCCTCAAATGCCATCACCAACTCCACGATATCCAGCGAATCGGCCCCAAGGTCGTCAACAAAATGCGCTGTGGGAGTAACCTCCGCTTCATCGACTCCAAGCTGCTCAACAATAATCTGCTTAACCTTTTCTTCAGGCGAAGCCATTGATATATCCTCCTCACCCTTCATGGGGTTGGCTATTCTAACTTTGCGCTACGGGCGCGTCAAGCTCCCGCACTTCCCTGCTTTCGTACAATGATGCAGCACTTTAAAGCAAAAAAACCGCCCAGCGCCGTACTGGGAAACTCTTTCCTGGCGGACCCGGCCCCTCGACAATCAGGCCATGTACATTCCGCCATTCACGTTGAGCACGTGCCCCGTAATGTACCCTGCCTCCTCTGCGGCGAGGAAGCGGACTCCATAGGCGACATCCCTGTCGGTACCCATCCTGCCGGCCGGGATGATGCCCAGAAGCTTATTGCGGACATCCTCCGGCAATCTGTCGGTCATCGGTGTGGCAATAAACCCCGGCGCCACCGCGTTTACGGTGATGTTTCTTCGCGCCACCTCCGCAGCGACGGCCTTGGTCAGCCCGATCAGGCCCGCCTTCGAGGCGACGTAATTGGCCTGGCCGGGATTACCGGCCTGGGCCACCACCGAAGCAATATTGATGATGCGCCCGTACCGCTGCCGCACCATTCCCGGCAGCGCCTCCTTGATGCAATGGTAGGCGCCATCCAGGTTTGTGCGTAACACCGCGTCCCAATCTTCGGGCTTCATCCGCAAAAGTAAATTATCCCGCACGACGCCGGCGTTATTCACCAGAATATCAATCTTTTGCCATGTTTCCAAAACTTTGACGATGCCTGCCTTGACGGATTCGGAGTTCGAAACATCAACACCCAGCACCAAAGCTTTGCGTCCAGCCGCTTCAACTTCTTTGGCCACGGCTTCCAGCTTCTCGACGTTCCGGCTGGCGAGCGCGACGTCCGCGCCAGCTTCCGCCAGCACCAGCGCGCAAGCGCGCCCGATCCCCTGGGAAGCTCCTGTCACTACGGCGACGCGTCCATTCAGGTTCATGGGCATGGTCAAAATAAACCGGTGGATGGGGCCTGCTTTTCGGCCCGCCCTTCAATTACTTTACTGCGGCTGCACGGCGCCAGCCACTTCAGCGAGCGACACCGCGTCGCCCGCCTGCCAGGTTTGTACTTCACGGTCAATCTGCCGCATTAGCCCCGAGAGCACCTTGCCTGGGCCGGCCTCGATAAAAACGTCCGCGCCTTCCCGGCGCAGGGCAAGCATTGACTCCGTCCACCTGACAGGAGACGTAACCTGACGCTTCAGCCCGTCGCGTACCTCATCTGCAGTGCGAACGACGGCCGCATCTGCGTTGTTCACCAGAGGGACCCTGGGTTCGCTGATCGCCACGGCATCCAGATCAACCGCCAGCCGGTCTGCGGCGGGCTTCATCAGGCTGCAATGGAAAGGCGCACTAACGTTCAGCAATACGGCGCGCCTGGCGCCGCGGGCCTTTGCAATTTCCACGGCCCTCTCCACTGCGGCGCGATGGCCGGCAATGACGATCTGGGCCGGTGAATTCAAATTGGCGGCGGAAACCACTTCGCCTCCGGCGGCCTCCCTGCAAATCTCATCCACAGCACGGGGATCCAGGCCCAGCAGCGCAGCCATGGCGCCCTGGCCCACCGGGACGGCTTCCTGCATGTATTGGCCGCGTTTGCGAACCAAACGTAAAGCGTCAGACAATCCCAGCGAGCCGGCAGCCACCAGCGCCGAATATTCTCCGAGGCTGTGCCCTGCAACATAATCGGCCCTGATGCCCTTTTCTTTCAGCACTCGCTCCGCAGCCACCGAAACGGCGAGGATGGCAGGCTGCGTATTAGCTGTCAACTGCAATTCTTCAGCCGGGCCTTCAAAGCAGAGTTTTGAAAGAGGGAATCCCAGTGCCGAATCCGCCTCCTCAAAAACTTCGCGAGCCGGGCTGAAATTCTCCGCCAGTTCGCGGCCCATGCCGGGCGCCTGCGAACCCTGGCCCGGAAAAAGAAAAGCTATTTCGGACAAAAACAAATCTCCAGTGTGCACGGGCTGTGCCGGTGCAGAATGCCGGTTTGCGGCCTTGTCTGCCGGCGGACGACCTTCGCTACCAGCGCAATAAAACTGATCCCCACGTTACGCCGGCGCCGAAAGCGGACATCAGGACCAGGTCGCCCTTCTTGATGCGGCCGCTGCGCACGCATTCATCCAGGCAGATGGGAATGGAAGCCGACGATGTGTTACCCACGCGATTGATGTTCGAATAGACCTTTTCTGCCGCAACCCCCAGGCGCTCCCGCACAGCTTCCGTGATGCGCTGGTTGGCCTGGTGTGGAATAAACAGGTCAATCTCGTCGGGCAGGACGTTCGCCTGCTCCAGAACTCGCCGTGAAACTTCTTCCAGACTGCGCACAGCCACCTTGAACAGCTCGTTGCCACGCATTTTGATGAAGTGCTCGCGCCCCCGGACCGTTTCACAAGTCGCCGGCCGCGCAGTCCCTCCAGCGGGAATATAGAGATGGTCAGCGAAGGCGCCGTTCGTGTGGACTTCAGAAGCTAAAATGCCCGAAGAGGAGTTGACTGCTCCCAGCACGCCCGCGGCAACACCGTCCCCGAAGATCACGCAGGTGGCGCGGTCCTGGTAGTCGAGATATCTGGAAAGCAGCTCGGCTCCGATTATCAGGGCGTATTTTGACTTTCCTGTTTTGACAAACTGGTCCACTACCGTCATCGCGAAAAGGAATCCTGAGCAGGCAGCCGCCAGGTCAAAAGCACAGCAGGTGCTGGCCCCCAGGTCGCGCTGGATGAGGGAAGCTGTGGCGGGCAACGGCATGTCGGGCGAAATCGTCGAGCAAATAATCAAGTCCAGTTGCTGGGGCTCGATGCCTGCCATTTCGAGCGCCTTGCGTGCCGCCTGCACTGACAATGTAGAAGTGGTTTCATTGGGAGCGGCCTGGCGCCTTTCTTTGATCCCGGTGCGCTCCGTGATCCATTTGTCGGAGGTTTCGACCATTTTTTCGAGGTCGAAATTGGTGATGACCTTCTCAGGCAGGGCCGAGCCCGTGCCCAGGATACCCGTAGCAACCATTATGGCTCCTGAAAAGCCCTCTTAATTCTTGCTGAGCGAAGCGAGGGCCAGCTCACGTTCGATTTTTTCGTTGACCCGGCCTTCGGAAAATTCCGCGGCCACACGAATGGCGTTCTTGATAGCGTTTGCATTCGACCCGCCGTGGCAGATGATGCAAACCCCTTTGACGCCCAGCAGCGGGGCGCCTCCGTATTCAGAGTAATCCAGCCGCTTCTTCATCCGACTGAAGGCCTTTCGCGAAAGCAGGTAGCCGAGCTTTGATGAAAAAGTGCTCGACAGTGACTCCTTCAGCAGGCTCGTTACAGTATCGACAATCCCTTCGCTGATTTTCAGTGCGACGTTCCCGATGAACCCATCCGCAACAATCACATCAACCCGGCCGTTGAACAGGTCGCGGCCCTCGACGTTGCCGACAAAGTTCAGATTCAACTCGTTTAGACGCGCCAGAACCTCGCGCGTTACTTCGTTGCCCTTGTGAGTTTCCGAACCATTGGAGAGCAAACCCACCCGCGCCCTCTCAGCGCCAAAGATCACGCGATAATAGATTTCGCCCATCACCGCGAACTGTTCGAGGTGAAGGGGCTTGCAATCCACGTTGGCGCCGACGTCCAGCAGGACTGAAGCCTTGCCATCCTGTGACGAGGGAAAAACCTGGGCCAGGGCCGGCCGGTCGACGCCTTCCAGCGTGCCCAACAGGATCTTGGCCGTGGTCATCACTGCGCCCGTATTGCCGGCGCTGATCAATCCATCCGCTCGCCCGTCTCGAACCAGCCGGGCGGCCACGCGGATGGAGGAGTCGCGCTTGCGGCGGAAAGCCTTGGCCGCCTCATCCTCCATGGTGACGGCCTCGGAGGCGTGGACCACTTCAATCTTCAAACCTTCCGCACTTCGCCGCGCCAGCTCCCGCTGGAGCACCTCCCGGGGGCCCACCAGAAGCACTTCCGCATATCCGGCCTTTGCAGCCTGGATCGCGCCTTCGATTTCAGGCGCAGGAGCCGTGTCCGATCCCATTGCATCAACTGCGATCGCGCGCATGGTCTAAGAGCGCCCCCAGCGTGATGATCTTCCTGAGCGGGGCCAGGTGATGCCTGGACCCGGGCTCAGGCCTTTCAGGCCGCCTCATCCACCAAAATCGCTTCCCGCCCGTTGTATTGGCCGCAGCGGGGGCACACCTGGTGGGGCAACTTCGATTCATGACAGTTGGGGCACTCAGAAAGCGATCGCCGCTTCAGGTGGTCATGAGCGCGTCGTCGATTGCGGCGCGCTTTTGAATGTCGTCTTTTCGGATTTGGCATCTTTCCGTTTCCTTCACATCAAGTTCCCCTGCTGTCCTGGTTCGGCTGCAAGGTTGGATTTTTCGTGGGAGCCGCGCGAAACGGGCCCGTGGCCCACTCGCCAGCACCTCATATTCAATGCGGCCAGTTGCCTGACCTAATTTTTCTTCAAGAAAGCAAAGGGTGAATCATTGTGCTGCACGGAACAACCGCATTCTTTGACGTTGTGGTTCACTCCACACACCGGGCAGAGGCCCCGGCAGTCAGGCCCGCAGACGATCTTCATGGGGACGGACAGGAGAACCTGTTCCTTCACCACGTCGGCCAGATTCACACCGTCGCCCGAGAAGAAGCCAACTGTCAGTTCATCTTCTCCGACTTCGACTTCTTCTTCCCGGGTAATTTCTTCCATCGGACGATAAGGCAGATCGAAATCAAGCTCAACCGGTATCCTGATTTGTTCCAGGCACCGGTCACAGGCGGCCTCAAGCGCCCCGGAAATGTGCCCGCGAAGATGAATCTCTTTTCCGGCCAAGTCGGCTTCCACATTCGCTACTAAAGGCCCTGCCTGCCGGAACTTAGCCCCTTGAAAATCCAGAGTGCCGGGCTCGTAGGTTTCTGATGCTGCTACCCGGTGAAGTTCCAACTCCTGAAGGGTGATATACACTTCAGCCTCACTCGTCCAAAACTACAATTATAGCTTGCGGGCTACGCGTGTCAAGAAACGCTGGCGCAGCAAGCACTTACTTTCCGCCTTCTGACCAGTCGGTAGAACGACTTGCGCGCCGTATTTTTCAGCGATTTGCTTTCCGGCTCCGGCTGGCGCGCGCAAGGTCCACCAGTTTCCCTCTTGAAATTATCGCGCGAGTTGAATACAGTCTCAACTCTTGGGTGATTAACATCAGCAATATTGTCAGTGTTGTGCGCGCGGAGCTTCCGCGATCGAGCCTCGCCCGCTGGGCATCGCTTTTCTTTAGCCTTTCTGTCCTCACGTATCTTTTTTCGATCGCCATCACGCAGTCGTTCCTGGGCCTTGCGGGGATTCTTCTCGCTGTGCACCTTCTTCGTCATCCTTCCCGCATCAGCTTCCCGCCCATCAAGCTGCCTCTGCTGTTTTTCTGCCTGTTTACAGTCGTCTCGGTCCTGTGGGCCACGAACCCCGGCGCGGGCCTGTTTGCCGTGCGGAAGCTGGTCCTTTTCCTGATCATCCTGATGGCGGTAAACCTGATTGTTGGCCGTCGGCACGTAGTCTGGCTGTGGAAGGGGTTGTTTGTTGAGGCAGCCTTTGTCGGGCTGATTGCAATGGGACAGTTTGTCAGGCAATATCGCATGGTCCGTGCCGGGCACCCGCACCACGTTTATGCGTACATGATCACCACGCGCATCACCGGGTTGATGGGCGACTGGATGAATTTCGGCGGCCAGCAGATGCTGGTCTTCATACTTCTGGCCGCGTTCCTGCTGCTGGCTCTGAGAGCCGGGCGAGCCTGGTGGGTGGTGGCGGCGATAGTGGCCCTTTCGATTGTTCTCAACCTGACGCGCGGAGTCTGGTTGGGGTGCTTTTTTGCCCTGATCTACCTGCTATGGCGCTCGAAACCCCAATGGGTCGCGGCGCTTCCAATACTTGCGGTTTTGATCTATCTTTTTGCACCCAGGATGGTCCATGAGCGCCTGTGGCTGGCGCTCCACCCCAGGCGCGATCCGGCGCTGGCCATCCGATTCGAAATGTGGGAAGTGGGATTGAACATGGTGAAAGCGCATCCATGGGTGGGCGTGGGCGCCAATAATATCCCGCAGGTGTATGACCTTTATCTTCCCAAAGGACACGCACCCATTGCCGGCTATCACTATCACCTGCACGACAACTTCATCCAGTTCGCCGCGGAGCGGGGCCTCCCATGCCTGGTGGCTTGGATGTGGCTGATGGCGGCGCTGCTTTGGGGAATGTGGAAGATTCGCCGCCAATGCGGTGCCGGCCACTGGATGCTGGACGGAGCGCTCGCTGCATGGCTGGCCTTCGTGGTGGAGGGCTTCTTTGAATTCAATTTTGGGACGTCACCCGTTCTGATGGTTTTTCTGTTTGTGGTCTCGACTCCCTTTGTGGTGGGAAAGATTGAAGGCGCCGCCGACGGCAATTTGCGCTCCCGCTGATTACAATCAGCAGAGTTCCTGCGCCGCTCAGTTTCGCGCCCGGGCGTCTTTGCGAGTGCAAGCCTTTCGCTCTGGATGATCGATGACGGCCAAGCGCCAAATGGTCCGAAGTTCGATGGTGGTGGGGATTTTTTCCTCGCTCGGCAGCCTGACCGGCATTCTGGTGGAAATCAGCATTGCCGCCAACCTGGGGCTCTCAAAAGCGTCCGACACTTTCTACGTGGCCTTCACGATCCCTTACATCATTACCAACCTGATTTCCGCTACCGGGCAGTTTTCGCTGGTGCCCTTTTTCGCCTCGCTCGAAGCGCAGCATCCGGAGGAGGAAGTCTGGCGCGGGTTCAGCTACGTAACCAACGTGGTCTTTCTCGGCCTCAGCGCTCTCGCGCTGCTGGGCGCGCTGGCCGCACCCTGGCTCATTCGAGGCATCGCGCCCGGATTCACAATCGGACAGGCAGAACTTGCCGCACACCTCACCCGCTGGCTTTTCATCATCATTATCCCGGCCGGAGTGGCGGAAATTATGCGCTCATTCCTGTTCAGCCGTCACTACTTTGCACTGCCCGCTTCGGCCAATTTCTTCCGCAACACGACCGTGGTAATTGGTGTCCTGGCGGGGTTCCATCGGTTTCACTATTACAGCATTATCTTTGGGTATCTGGCCGGTTACCTGGTGCAGTTTGCGGTGCTGGGCGGCCAGCTTTTGATTTCGTTTCCCGTCCGTTACTCTGTCAGCTTCAGAGGTTCCGGCGAAGCTTTCCGGAATTTGCACGGCGCGGGGCTGACCCAGATGGCCACTGCGCTCTCCTGGCAGGGAGTGGTGATCGTGGAGAGGATCATCGCCTCGTTCCTTTCGCCCGGCACGCTAACGGCGCTCGGTTACGGCCTTAAGATCATGAGCACCATCGCCGAGGTGCTGGCCGGCAGCGTCGGGACGGCCGCCCTGCCGCGCCTCTCCACGGCAGTGGCACGCAAGGCGATAGCGGAGGTCCGCCGCGTACTGCGCGATACGCTGGAAATCAGCCTGGCGCTTGTGGCTCCATCCATGATTTTCTGCCTGATGCTCAGCCCCAACATCATTCACCTGATTTTTGAGCACGGCCGCTTTACGCATGAAGCCGCATCGCTGATGGCGCTGGTCTTTTTCTACTATTGCCTGGGCCTGCTGCCTTATGCGGCGGTGCGCCTGATGAACTTTTACCTGTTTGCGCGCAATGAAGCCGGCGCTTTCTTCCAATTGGCCGTTTTCCAGTATGCACTGAACATTGCCTTTGACCTTTTTTACGTGGGGGTCCTCCACTGGGGCGCCAAAGGGATTCCGCTGGGCATGCTGACCTCCGTCCTTCTGGCCTGTGGGCTGGTCTGGCGCCGGGACCTTGGGAAAGTGCGCGAAGCGCTCGACCGGACGCTGGGCCTGTTCGCGCTGAAAGTCGCGGCAGGATGCGGCCTGGCCGCGCTGGCCATATGGGGATTGCGAGCGTCGTTGGCGGCGCCTCAGACGGGGCTCGGCAACTTTATCTACCTGTGCATCACTTGCGGAGCGGGCAGCCTGATTTACCTGCTGGTATTGGCGGCTTCAGGCATTCTATCGCCTTCGCAGTTGAGAATGTTGTGGCAACGCCCGACCGAGCCATGACCGCCGGATATTTTCAGCGTATGTTTTATGGCCGCGATCTTCAGTATCAAAATCAAGACCCGGAATGTTGCTCCATGAAGTCTTACCGTGTTCTTGTTGTCACGAATCTCTGGCCCACGGAATCTGACCCGGGCTATGGGAGCTTTGTGCAGGCGCAGATGGAATCCCTGCGCCCGCTCGGCGTGGAATTTGACACTCTGTTCATCGACGGCCGCGCCTCGCGCTGGAACTACCTGCGCGGCATCGGCCGGATGCGGGCCCTGCTGCGGAAGGAGCGGTACCACCTGATCCACGCGCACTTCGGGCTTTCCGGCTGGGTGGCGCGATGCCAGCTTCGCGCGCCGGTCGTGGTTTCATTTATGGGCGATGACGTCCTGGGGCGGCCGCGCCGCGACGGCAGCATCACCGCTTACGGCAGGTTCCTGCAGGCATCGAGCTTTCTTCTGGCGCGCCTGGTTGCCGCCAGCATCGTGAAGAGCTCGGAGATGAAGAGGAAGCTACGACTGGCAACGGCCCAGGTGATTCCGAACGGTGTGGACCTCAACGCTTTCCGCCCCATCGAGAGCAACCGAGCGCGCCGGGCGCTGGGGCTTGATCCCCAAAAGAAGTACGTCCTCTTTCCTTACGATCCCGCCGAGCCGCGCAAGCGTTATGACCTGATCCAAGCGGCGGTGGCTGAGGCGCAGGCCGGCGATCCCGCAATCGAAATCCTCACCGTGCGCGGCGTCCCACGCGAGCGAATGCCGCTCTACATGAACGCAGCCGACGTGCTGGTGCTGGCGTCGATCTTTGAAGGCTCGCCGAACGCGGTGAAGGAAGCGATGGCCGTCAATCTGCCCGTGGTGGCTGTGGATGTGGGCGACGTGCGGGAAGTGATCGGGCAGACCGAAGGCTGCTACATCGTGCCGCGCGAAGTGATTCCCATGGCCGCGAAGATACTTGATGTCTGCCGGCATCCGGCGCGCACGCGGGGCAGGGAAGCGATGGCGCGGCTCTCCATCGAGCAGGTGGCGGAGCGGGTGCTGGAGGTCTACGCGAAAGCGACGAAAGGGCAAAATTTTTGAACGGTGTAAGTTTTACCCGCTGTGCCATAATCAGACACATTTTTTGCAGAAGCGAAATTACCGCTAATTTTTTATCATATAAATTTTTTATTTTCAATAAGTTACAATTTCTGGAATTTTTGTGACGAAAATCCCATACGTCCCAATC
>DATEKC010000247.1:0-50177 GCA_035277665.1 Terriglobia bacterium | reverse complement strand
CTGCGTCGCGTTCTTCCAGCGTTTCTCCCACGCAGACAATCGGCGTCAAGCCGGCGGCCAGGGCGGCCTTCAGCTTGCGGTTCACCTGTTCATCGGTTTCCCCATGGTCGTGCCGCCGTTCCGAGTGGCCGATGATCACGTACGAACAGCCCGCATCCAGAAGCATTCCGGGCGCGATGTCGCCCGTGTGCGCGCCTTCGGAATCCCAGTGGACGTTCTGCGCCGCGATGCCGATCTTGCTTCCCTTGGCAGCTTGCGCAGCATCCGCCAGCGCCGTGAACGGAGGAGCGACTACCACATCGCAGTGCTGAACTTTCGCCACAGCCCCCTTCAGCGCTTCAATGAACGCGACAGCCTCGCCGCGCGTCTTGAACATCTTCCAGTTACCAGCAATAACGGGTCTTCGTCCCATTTGGGGCCCCTCTTAAGATAACGAACTGGAGATCACGACCAAAAACATGGAGGATAAAGAAAATGCCTGCTATTGACCGGGCCTGGCCCATCTCCGGAGTTGCTCCATGAAGCGGTTCGCTTCATCGGGAGTCGACAGTTGCAGTCTGCAACTGTCAGGGTTATCTGCGACAACGTGATGCTCGGACCGCAGCTTCGCACGAATTTCCTCCTCCGGTATTCCTGTCACCTCGAACAGTGCATACGGTCGCACCCAAACGTCTAGCTTCCCTTTGGCCGAACTCGCTAGGCCGCCCGCCACATTGACGCCGAAAACGATTCTTCGGCCGCCTCCCTTCACGGCCGCGGCGTACCGGAAGGACCCTCCTAACGTGGTTGCCGGTCGTTCTTCCCAAGTGTCTCCGATGGCACGGCAAATGTCGACCAATTGCTCTATATTCCTTTCCGCTGCCAAACTGGCCAAGCTTTCGGAGGAGGGACGCGGCGGCCTCGGCCCTACCGTGCTTTCAGGTAGCAGCATGGTTCGAACCAAGATTTCATGCCCCCCAGATAACCTGGCATGTTTGAATAAAAGGACGTTTAGTTCCACACCATACCGCTCCCGCAGGTAGTTGACGATCCGCTCCGCGGACGCGTCAAGGCGAGATGCTACAAGAACTATCTTATGGTTCTGGGGTTGTACTTCTGGCATTTCGGAGCTGAATCGACCTTCAAAAGCGTCCAGCAAGTCTTGTCCAAGGTACTCTTTAGCGTTCGCCTCAATCGTTTCAGTTTCCGTGTCATTCAACCATGACGCATAGTCCAACGCTTGCGCTACTGTCTCCCGGGCTGACAAGTCGCGTTTCAATTCTATTACTACAAGCTGACCTGTTGCGTCTATGCACAACAGATCTAGCCGTCCAACCCCCGGGATCTCTCGCTGGCGGTCGATGATGAGAAGGTTATCAGCCAAAACCTCAGGAGCGTTTGCGATCCAAGTTTCTAACTCGGACTCCAGAAAGCCATCATGTCCATCGGCGTAGTCGGATGGCTTAATTTCCTTGCCGTGGACCTCCCAGATTTTGATTTCAGTTGCCACGATTCTCAGGCTCCCTTCGCGCAAGATAGTCATACCTTGCCGCCTACTGCTTACTGCCTTCTGCCTACTGCTTTTCCGGCAGGGCTTCAACGCCGGGCAGCTTAAGTCCTGACAGGAACTCCAGTGAAGCGCCGCCGCCGGTCGAGATGTGTGTGATCTTATCTTCTATGCCTGCCTTGTGGACCGCCGCCACCGAATCTCCGCCGCCCACAATGGAAACAGCTCCCGATTCGGCCACCGCGCGCGCCACTTCCACTGTGCCTTTAGCGAACTGGTCGATCTCAAACACGCCCATGGGTCCGTTCCAGATGATCATTTCGGCCTGCTTGATGGCGTCTACATACCCGGCGATGGTTTTGGGCCCGATGTCCAGCCCCATGCGGTCCGCGGGAATGGCGACGGAATTGACCGTTTCCGCCCTGGCCGAGTCATCGAGTTTCTCAGCCACGATGTGGTCCTTGGGCAGGCGGAAATCCACGTTCTTCTGTTTGGCCTGCGCCAGCAGTTCTTTGGCCAGGTCAAGCTTATCAGCCTCAACTCTTGACTGGCCCACTTCCACGCCCTGCGCTTTGAGGAAAGTGTAGGCCATGGCGCCGCCGATCAGGATGGTATCGGCAAAGCCCATCAGGTTTTGCAGGAACTTGATTTTGTCCGAAACCTTGGCGCCGCCCACGATGGCCACGTAAGGGTGCTGAGGGTTTCCGAGAGCTTTGCCAAGGTACTCGAGTTCCTTTTCCATCAGCAGGCCGGCCGCCTGCACCGGAACGTGGTGCGTGATGCCTTCAGTTGAAGCGTGGGCGCGATGGGCGGAGCCGAACGCGTCGTTGATGTAAACCTCGGCTTTGCCCGCCAGTTGCTTTGCAAACTCCGCATCATTCGCTTCCTCTTCCTTGTGGAAGCGCAGGTTTTCGAGCAGCAGCACGCTGCCCTCCTTCAGTTCCGCTTCGTTTTTCTCTGCCTGCAAGCCGACGCAGTCGGTGGCAAAGCTGACCGGCTTGTTCAGCAGAACGGCTAGGCGCTCCGCTGCAGGCCGAAGGCTCATCTTGGGATTGACCTTTCCCTTGGGCCTGCCCAAGTGGGAGGCCAGAACCAGCTTGGCGCCGCGGTCGAGCGCAAGCTGGATGCTCGGCAGGCTGGCGCGGATTCGAGTGTCGTCGGTGATTTCGCCCTGGTCGTCGAGCGGCACGTTAAAGTCCACCCGCATGAAAACCACTTTGCCCTTCAGGTCAACATCGCGAATCGATAATTTGGCCATGAATTGGATTCCCTTCTTGTGGATTGGCGGACGATTGGCTGACAACCGTCCGCTGGTTTAACCGTGCAGGCAGGCTTACAGGCTCTTCCCAACATATTTAATCAGGTCGCGGACGCGGCAGGAGTATCCCCACTCGTTGTCGTACCAGGCGGTGATTTTTGCCAGGTCGCCGTCGATCACCTTGCAGAAGGGGGCGTCGATAATAGAGGAGTACGGGTTGCCGCGGAAATCGATGGAAACCAGCGGCTCCTCGGAGTACTGGAGGATCCCCTTCAGCGGCCCTTCGGCGGCTTTCTTGAAGGCGGCGTTCAGCCCCTCGGTGGTGGTCGGTTTCTCCAGAATGACTACCAGATCAACCAGGGAAACATTCGGCGTGGGAACGCGCATGGCATAGCCATCGAGCTTGCCCTTCAACTGCGGCAGCACCAGCCCAACGGCCTTGGCAGCCCCGGTGGTGGTGGGAATGATGGAGAGAGCGGCCGCGCGGGCCCGGCGCAGGTCTTTGTGCGGCAGGTCCAGAATGCGCTGGTCGTTGGTGTAGGAGTGGACGGTGGTCATGGCGCCTTTTTTGATGCCGAAATTCTCGTCCACAACCTTGGCCGCAGGCGCCAGGCAGTTGGTGGTGCAGGAGGCGTTGGAAATAATATGGTGCTTGGCCGGGTCGTAAGCCTTTTCATTCACGCCCAGCACGATGGTGATGTCTTCACCCTTGGCCGGCGCGCTGATGATGACCTTCTTGACCGTGCCGCGAAGGTGCTTCCCGGCGTCCTCCGCCTTGGTAAAGAGCCCGGTGGATTCCAGCACCACCTGGACGCCCAGTGACGGCCAGTCAAGCTGCGCGGGGTCCTTCACCTTGAAAACCTTGACCGTCTTCCCGCCTACCGTAATCGAGTCTTCGCCGCTCGAAACGTCGACACTCAGGTTCCCCAGCACCGAGTCATACTTCAGCAGGTGCGCCAGAGTTTTGGGATCCGTAATGTCATTGACCGCAACGACTTCGATGTCCCGGTCATTCAGCGCGGCACGAACCACATTGCGTCCGATCCGGCCAAAACCGTTGATGCCTACCTTCACTGCCATAGCAACCCCCTCAAGAGGATATTTTTACATTTGGGCAAACGTTCAATTTTAATGACTGCGCGAAGGGAAGTCAAATCGTGCGCTTTGGCTTGGGCAGGTTAAAACCTTTCCGGCAGGCCGCCTGGCAGGGATCCACGGAGGCCCGGAAGAGGTGGCGCGGCGGGCGAGCCAACCGGCCGGGAACTCCCGGATCGCTCTCTGGTTAATTTTCGGGTTTGTTTTCGGGTTCGTTTTTTCGCGCTCTGATTCTAAAGGACTTCTCGGGTTCGTTTTCGGGTTCGTTTCGGGTTCGTTTTTTGCCGAGTGCGATTCTAAAGGACTTCTCGGGTTCGTTTTCGGGTTCGTTTCGGCCAACACATGTAGTCTTTGCCTTTGTTTTCAACAACTTCTCGGCTTCGTTTCTGCAAATAACATCTTTTTTGTCCCGCGCATTTCAGCGGCCAAATGCGCCCTCTTGCGTTTTCAGTCACTTATGGGCATTAAATAGTCCATGCAGACTGCCTATTTATTTCAGGTTGCGCCCCGCCCGGCGCGACATCTTGAAGACTAGCACGGTAGCGTAGATTTGTCAAGCAAAATCGCAGCGAATTTGCACGCGTGTCGCTGCAAGGTCTCTTTGGGCTTCGAGTTGATGAACTTATGGACCGCAAAATATGTTGGAGTTTCCAGACCGTGATAAAATTCGCGGCATGCGGGACGACGCAATCATTTTGCTTGTCTTTTTTTCCTGTTGCAGCACGGCAATGGCGCGAGAGCGTCGGCCGGCAGCTCCGCTTCCGAACCTGTTCGAAATCGGACGTCACACATTTGTCGACAGCGGACCTCCATTCGATTTCTATGAGATTTTCCTTGTTCGTGCATCGGCAGGGTGGACCACCATCGACAGGATTTCACTGACACCACCTGCTGATGAGTGCTTTGTCCCGGCAAAGCTGGAATTTGCATCGGCGACAATCCACGAATCTGCCGCGGCTTTCTATGGGTCGGGGAACCCCTGCGAAATCCCTGAAAGCGCCCTGCGACGCGAGATCAAGCGGCGAAAGAGGGGCCCTGTCTTCAGCGGCGCTGATGTAGTCATGCAGGTTCAATGCGGAACAGAGACACGCCTGATCCGATCAGATATTTTGGACAGAGATATGTTTGATCCCGCAGCAAAGACGCCCAAATACACGTCCTGGACGATGCAACTGATGAAGAGACTCGATTTGGCAACCGGTCCTGGCGTCTGGGACAAACCAATCTTTCCGATTCTTGAGGAACAGAAACCCGTCCTGGGAGAGGCCAAAGCAGACCCGGCCATATTGCGGGAGCTTCGTGAAGGCAAATTCGATGTGCTTTTTGCCGGCGACCCGGACAAACCATCCGGCCTATATCGGGCTTCACAGAAGCCCCCCATTGTTCCGACGGCGCGGTTAGCGAAGAGTGTCCCGGTCAGCCCAGCAGTATTTGTTCAGCCGGTCTACCCACCCTTGGCAAAAATGGTCCGGGTTGAAGGGCTTGTCACTTTCCGGATTAAGATTGGTCCAAACGGTGATGCGACTGATCTTATGTTTGAGAGCGGGCATCCACTTCTGCGTCCGGCGGTGAAGAAAGCTATTTCCGGCTGGCGCTTCCCAAAGGCTGATTCCAGCCAGGACGTTGAAATGACCATCGACTTCAAATTGAATTGCCCTACTCGTGCCAGGCAAAGTTCAAGCCGCTGATTATCTGGAACCGGCGGTTGCGGCAGGCTTGCCGGGCGGCGCGGCGGCGCGGGCGTGAATCCGGCCTGCACGGATGGCTTTCAGGAACAGGGCGTGGTCGCTTTCAGTCTGGTTTGCGTATGCGGTGGCGAATTTCGCGGTGGCTTCGTCAAATGCTTCGGATTTTCCCAGGTAGCCGGCGATGGCTGCGGGATCGCCGGTGCGCGCATGGGCGCGGGCGAGCACCCATCCGCAGAGGCCTGCATACTCAATCCAGTCCTGCCCTGACATTCCTGCGATGTCAATCTTCATTCGCATATCGCGAAGCTGGCGAAAATAGAAATCGTGGCCTTCGCCGTCTTCCGTCCAGCCCAGAAAGATGTCGCTCGCCGACTGAAGCATCCGCTGGCCGGTAACCACGCGCTCGCCATGGTTCGGATACCGGCTCTTGCCCACATAGCGCTCAAGCACCGACGCCCGTGCCTCTTTGAACTGCAAAAACAGCGGGTCGCGCGGCCCCGCCATCAGCAAAGCCACCGCGCAACGCGTTCCCACGCTGCCCACTCCCACAACCTTGCGCGCGATGTCCACCAACTGATAACGGTCCAGAACGATGCGGCGCTCTTCGGGAAGGGTGGCGCGATACTGATGGAACACTCTGCGAACGCTCTTCCCCACCACAGCCGTTTCGCGCGAGTGATAAATCAGCGGAGGGTGGTCAAGGATTCGCGGACGGCCTTGTTGCTCGGTGGCGATTTTCGGGAATTCGTGCCCGGGATTATCAAGCGCAGCTTTTGCTTCCAGCTCCTGCCATCGTTTTCCGGCTTCAGGCGTCAGGGCATTCCGGACCAGAAGATCTGCGCTCAGGTGCGAGTACCAGACATCGAGGGCGCTCATGCGGGCGTACTGGCGCATGCGCTTCCGGTAAGATCCGGCGGCGGCGCGCACGGCGTTGCGGCATTGATTTTCACTAAAACCCGCCTGGCGCATGGCAAGGACGATGCTGGCCGCCAGCCGCTTGACGTCCCACTCCCAGGGCGCGGGAAGCGTCTCGTCAAAATCGTTGATGTCGAAAACCAGTTGCCGCTCCGGAGTTCCAAACCCTCCAAAATTGGCGACGTGGCAATCACCGCAGGCCTGCACGCGAATGCCCGTGGAAGGAGTTGCGGACAGGTCGGCGGCCATCAGGGCAGCCGATCCGCGGAAAAAGGCGAAAGGCGATTCCCGCATCCTGCCATAGCGAATCGGGAGGAGGCTCGGCAGCCTGCCGCGGTCGGATTCCTGCAGCGACTCGACCGGATTGGCCCTTTTGCCTGGACAATCCCATCGCGAATGCGATGAGCGCGGAACTTTTTCGCGAAGCTTCTTGCCTTCCGCGAGGCGGTCCCGGGTGCTGAGGAGCAGTTTGTCTGCTGGTTCGTGAATGGTTCTCACAGGCATCCGCGAAAATTTTTACCCGAAGGCAGGCAATTGTCAATTTAGCTCAGCAGTTTCATTTTTTCGGGGTCCCAGCGGACCATTTTCTGGCGGTCGTAGCTGAGGTTGCTGAGCAGCGCCGCGCCGGCGGCGCGGAAACCGAAGACGGGATCTTCCACGACCGGCTGGCGGGTGCGCACGGCGTTGAAGAAAGTCTTCATGTGGTCGTAGGTATCATCGTAATCGTCCGGGGCGACGTATTTCTCTTCGCCCATCGGAATGGAACCCGATGGGTGCGTGATGGGATACTTCCTGCGGTAAGCTTCCAGAAATTCCTTCTTCATGGCATCGGCGAAACTATTCACGAGGTAGCCGGGCTCTTTAGAGCGCGGAACGCGCACCAGGCCGACGCCGTCGTCGCCGATGGTCATGGTTCCCTCGGAACCTGTAAAGACCAGGCCCTGGCTTTCCGAACCGCCGTCAACAAAGTTGCAGCGCAGGCTCAGGTTAAAACCCTCGGGGTAATCGAACAGGCCCAGCAGAACGTCGGGCACGTCGCGGCCGTCGTTCCAGAAGCGAAGCCCGCCGGTGGCCATGGCGCGCGTGGGGCCGTTGACGCCGGTGACAAAATGCGTACCGCTGAAAAGATGCACGAACAGGTCTCCAGCCTGGCCCGAGCCGTAAGCTTTCCACTTGCGCCACTGGAAAAAGTGTTCCGGGTTCCAGGGGATTTTGGGCGCCGTGCCCAGAAAGCGCGGCCAGTCGCAGGTGGTGGTCGAGGCATCGAGCGGCACGGAATAATTCCAGGCGCCGATCGAAGAATTGCGGTCCCACCAGGCGGTCACCATGTTCAGTTTGCCGATCGCGCCCGAGGCCAGCAGATCCTTCGCCTTTTTATAAATCATGGAGCTGACGCGCTGGCTGCCCACCTGCAGGATGCGGCCGGTGCGCTGCGCAGTCTCGATAATTTTCGGCCCGTCGGAATAAAGATGAATCATGGGCTTTTCGAGATAGACGTCTTTGCCCGCGTTCATGGCATCGGTGGCCGCCCGCATGTGCCAGTGGTCGGGCGTGCCGATGATGACCGCGTCAATGTCCTTGCGGGCCAGAATTTCCGCATAGTCGCGGGTGGTCAGGATGTCGGCGCCCCAAAGCTCTTTGGCATGGGTCAGGCGCCCGTCATAGCAATCCGCCACGGCCCTTACTTTCACGCCGGGAACCTGCGCAGCCGCTTTGGTATCGGATTGTCCGCGGCCGCCGGCGCCGATCAAAGCAATCTGTAGATGGTCGTTGGCCGACACCGGACTGGCCGGTTCGCCCTGCTCCGCGGCCATGGCGTGGACCTGCACGCCGCCTGAAAGGAACGTTCCCGCCGTCATGATGCCTCCCGTTTTCAAAAAGCTTCTGCGATTCACCTTTTCCGCCATGGGTCTTCACCACCTGAAGTATTGCACTGACTTCCGCCCGGTACTCTACTGGAGAGGCCGGCAGGCGTCAATGCTCATTTCGCTCGAGAGCTCCCACAGAAGAACCGGCGTGGATGCCGAGAGCCACTCGCGGCCAAATTTTGTCGCGCTATTCTTCAGGCCGGGTATTGTATACTCCTGTGCGATGCCCACGGTCAAAGATCTCCCCGGCCCTTACAGGTTTTTCTTTTATAGTTTGGATTGTAACGAACCGATGCATGTTCACGTGCAACGTGAGAAAATGGTTTGTAAGTTCTGGCTGGAACCGGTCGAGCTTGCTCGGAACCGTGGATTCCCGGAACGAGAAATAAACATGATTCGACATCTCATAGAATCGGACCTGGACAAAATCAGGAAGGCCTGGAATGAGCACTGCAACCCTGACTGAACCCCGCATCTTGTCGGTCGAAGTGACTGACCAGGCTATTGTCGCCCGGCTTGTGGACGGGCGAGTTGTGAGTGTGCCGTTAGAGTGGTCATGGCGCCTGAAGGAGGCGACGCGCGCGCAGCGAAAACATTGGGAAATTATTGGGGGCGGCCAGGGAGTTCATTGGCCGGACGTAGATGAGGATATCAGTATCGAGGGTATGTTAAGAGGGGTCCCAGCAAGACGTCCTTCGCGTGCGACGATCGCGCCACCGCATACGGAGTCCTGGCATAAGCAGGACGCTGACATATCCCTTTCGGCGTCGATGCGGCTCAGCTTGGGCCTCGACCACGTCAGCGCAGACGACCCGGCGCTTCTGGATGGGGTGCGTAGTGCTTTCCCTCAGCACCTCCGACCTCGCGTGGGCGCCAAGGTCCTATGCTCCGGCTTGGACACGCCCTTGTTTGTGTTAGGAGTTACGGGATTGGGGTGGGCCGGCAAAAGGACCCTGACTCCCACGCTGGACGAACTCGGCGGCTATCTCCAAAACGCCGTCAGGGCATTCATCAGCAAGCGCAACAAAAGACTACCCGCTGTGGGCTTGGACCTGAGAGGTGAAAACCTGGAAGTCGAGATCAAAATCGGCATAGACACCACTGCACTTCTAGGATGGGCAGCCCCCAACAAAAGGCTTTCAGAATTGAGGCAGCTTCTAGCCGACGCTTTGAAGGACCCTGTGGTTCTTCAGGCAGACAGGCTTTTCGTTGGTTGGAACGGGCAATCCGAAGGCTGGGAGCTACAGCAGGTGTGGCCCAAAGACATGGATACGACACGCATATATTACCTTCGCGACGAAAACACACGGACATGGGTGGCCAAGCGGGTCGGTTGAGGACATGATAAATACAATGGGGGCTCGACTTCCCGACACCGAAAGTACGGGCTGCACTTTCAATTATCTGCGATTAGCGTAAGCAGATGTTTAAGGGGAACAACAACCTGCCAAGGACGTTGACGAAAACTAATACTGGTGGACCTTGACGACCAAATCGCCGTCGAAGGTAACGAAGAGGACGTGGGGCGGCAGGCCGTAGAGCCAGTCCTCGGTTTCTTCACCATTGGGCTTGTTTTCGCGCACTTTGCGGAAGGGCGAGCCTTTGGCGGATAGCACGGCGTCTTTATCCATGCCCACCAGCACCTGATGGTTCTTGATGGCCTGTTTGAATTTTTCAGGCACTTTGGGCGAGTAGAGTTCCGTGGGCAACTGGCGGTGAAAATCGAGCGCCGCGCTCAGCAGTTTCTTGGCCTGGTCCACGCTCAGATCCGGAACTTTCTGGTCCTTGAAGTTCAGGGTGATATAGGACCCGAAAGCGATGGGGTTTTGTTGCTGCTGTTGTGCGATGGGCTCCATCATGTCGCCGGGGCCGCCCATGCCGATTTCAATGTGCTGATACCATTTCTTGCGGTGCTTGCCGCCATTGTTGATCACAAAAGTGATCGCGTGGTCTTTAAATTTTATCGTGGTGATTTCAACGGGCAGTCCAGGCTGGATCGCAGCGCCGTTCGAGCGGAGTTCTTTCTCCGCCCGTTCCTGATCAACTTTCCCGCTGTCATCGATGAAAAGGCCGTGCTTGCCCCGCGGCAGCGTCAGCTTGGCCACGGCGATTTCGCGGTCCAGTCCACGGATCAGCAGGATGCGCCCCAGTTGGTCGAGATGCTCTTCGTTGGCCAGTGACGCCGCGGGGCCGATCAGTAAAGCGGCAACAGCCGCCAGCAAGGCGCAACTCGCAGCCAGGGTCCGGCAATGGGAGTTTTGTCTAAAGGGATGTTCTTGATGCAGGAGAGTTGCAGTTGGCAGGAGACGACGGAAATGCAGACGATAGCTCATACCCTTGCCCACGCTTCGACGCGTCCGTTGCGCCGTTTCTAGCGCTTCCCGGTCGGGACGCCATCAGATGGAAAAAGGGGAATTGCAGTTGCCTTTTCGTTTCTTCGACCAAGCCCCACAAGCTATACCACGCTGGCCGTTACAATGCGTCTGGAAACGAAAAAGTAACCCGTTCCCGCCGCGATTACGCCTGAAGATAGAATACTACTTTTCGGGTCGCAAACGCTACCAGAAAGCGCACCGGAAAGCCAGTAAGGTCCGCTGATTTTTTTGCCCGAAGATTACCCAATCCTGCTGGCCCTTATTCTCATTATTTTGGCTGCCGGAAGCAATGGCCATCTTGCTTTGCCGGCACGATGGTGCTTTAATGGGCCGCCTGACCGGTCCCGGGAGGTTTTTATGAAGAAACCGATGCCATCCCTCTTTTTCCTGCTGCTGGCGGCAGCCATCTTTCTACCTACTACCAGAAGGTTGCCGGCCAGGGGCCGTCGCGCGCAGGCAAGGGAGAAAGCAAAATCCAGCTCCCTTGCACTCGCAACCAGGCCTCCCATGGGGTGGAACAGCTACGACAGTTATGGTGGGGACGTTAACGAACAGCAGGTGAAGGCCAACGCGCGATACCTGGCGGACCACCTGGCCATCTATGGTTGGAAGTATGTGGTGGTGGATTACTACTGGTACTATCCCAGCGGCGAAGTCGAGGGCGCGCCCGCTATGGATGAGAATGGCCGCCTGCTACCCGCGGCCAATCGCTTCCCTTCCGCAGCCGGCGGGCAGGGATTCAAGCCGCTAGCCGATTACGTTCACTCGCTGGGTCTGAAGTTTGGAATTCATATCATGCGCGGAATACCCCGTGCCGCCGTTAAACAGAACCTCCCTGTTCTCGGGACCGATGCCCACGCCCAGGATATTGCCAACGTCCTGAACTCCTGCTCCTGGTCGGATGCCATGTATGGCGTTGATGTCTCAAAGCCCGCCGGCAAGGCCTACTATGACTCTCTTGCCAAACTTTACGCATCGTGGGACGTGGATTTCGTCAAGGCAGATGACATGAGCCGCGCACAGGACCCTTACGGCGAGGTCTACCATGGCCCGGAGATCGAGGCGCTCCGGAACGCCATGACGCGCTCCGGCAGGCCCATGGTGCTGAGCCTTTCCCCCGGCCCTACGCCGCTGTGCGAGGCCGGGCACGTGGAAAAATATTCGCAGATGTGGCGCATTTCCGACGATATGTGGGACAACTGGCCGGAGCTCCGAAACCAGTTCGGATACTGCCGCTTGTGGGCGCCATATATCGGGCCCAACCACTGGCCGGACGCCGACATGCTCCCCCTCGGCCTGCTGCGCCTTCGAGGATTCAAAGACGGGCCGCGCCTCAGCCACTTGACCCATGATGAGCAGATCACCCTGATGACCCTCTGGTCGATCTTCCGTTCGCCTCTGATGATGGGCGGCGACCTGCCCACCCTGGATACATTCACCCTGTCGCTGCTGGCGAACCAGGAAGTACTTGCGGTTGATCAATACAGCTCCGGCAATCGCCTGCTCTTTACGCACGGAAACCAGATTACCTGGGTTGCGGAAGCTCCCCGGACAAGGCAGAAATACGTCGCCCTGTTTAACCTGGGAGATTCGCCTGCGGAAGTTACAGTCTCCTGGCGCCAGTTGCAGATGGCCGGAAAGCTTCCCGTTCGCGATTTGTGGAAAAAGGATAACCTGGGCGCTTTTGACAAACAGTTTTCAGCCCGGATCCCGGCGCACGGCGCAGGCCTCTACCGGATCGGCAGAAGGTAGCGGCGCATTCCCTCAGCCTCTCTAAAGGTGTAAACTCTGTCTAGTCACAGGTGTACAAAGAAAACGCAGAAACGTCTCCTGGCCAGAAAGGGGCCCGGAGCAAACCTGAAAAATGCTGCTCAAACTCTACCAAGTGCTGCCCCCGGACGGCGTCAAGATCGTGCTTGTGCTCTTTCTGGCGTTTCTGATCGGAATCGAGCGCGAGGAACACAAGAAAGAGAATGAGCAATACGCCTTTGGCGGCGTCCGCACTTTTCCACTGATCGGGCTGATCGGGTATGCCATGGGCGTGATGGCCCAGGGCAACCTGCTGCCGGTCACCACGGGATTTGTGGTAGTTGCAGGGTTTCTGCTGCTTTCCTATTGGCGAAAGCTCACCCGCAGCGAAGCCGCCGGCGTGATGACGGAAATGTCCGGCCTGGCCACCTACGTAGTCGGCGCCCTAGTCTACTATAACCATTACTGGATCGCCGCCACCCTGGCCGTGGCCAGCGCGTTGCTGCTGGAGCTGAAGGCTGCGCTCGACGGCCTCACCAAACGCATCTCGTCGGAAGAAATCCTGACCTTCACCAAATTTCTGCTGCTGAGCGTGGTGATTCTGCCAGCCCTGCCCGACAAGGCGTTCGGGTCTTTCCACATCAACCCTTTCAAAACCTGGCTGGTGGTGGTGGCGGTCAGCGCAATATCCTATGGCAGTTACGTATTGCAGCGGTTGACGCGGGGGCACGGCGGCGTCATCCTCTCCGCTATCCTCGGAGGGGCATATTCATCCACGCTGACTACGGTGGTCCTTTCCAAGCGTGCCGCCCAGGGAGAGCATCGGCACCTCTTTGCCGGCAGCATCTTGATGGCCTCGGGCATCATGTATCTGCGGCTGGTGGTTCTGGTGGGCATCTTCAATCATGAGCTGATGGTCATGCTTGCCCCTGCGTTTCTGGTTCTCGCTGCGGCGGGTTGCGGCACGGGCTGGCTCTGGTCTCGCAGGCGGGATGCGGGGACAAGTGAGATCCAGCGGGAGTTCGAGCCGAAAAATCCGCTCGAGCTGGGGGCTGCTTTTCTCTTCGCCGTCCTGTTTCTGGTTATGCTTGTGGCCACGCGGCTGGCTGCTGCGCACCTGGGGCAGGCGGGAGTCTACGGCCTGGCGGCCGTAACGGGAGTGACGGATGTGGATCCCTTCATTATGGGCATGACCCAGGCGGCCGGCACGATCACGCCCTTGCAGGTAGCCTCGGCCAGCGTCCTGATCGCCGCGGCCAGCAACAACCTGGTGAAGGGGGCTTACGCGCGCTTCTTTGCGGACCGCAAGACCGGCAACGAGAGTCTCTGCCTTCTCGTCGGCCTGGCGGTGCTGGGCCTGGCGCCTCTTTTCTGGCTACTGTGATTGCCAGCTCCGGGCCGGCGCCCGCCGGATTCACTTCTTTTCGTGCATGGTCTTCTCAATGGCCGCTTCAACCACGGGCGCCAGCAGGGCAAAGCCGCGGTCGTTCGGGTGCAGGCCATCATTCGAATAACCGTTTTTCAGCATCCCTTTGCTGTCCACCAGCGCCGAATAGTAGTCCGCAAATGTGGCGTTGACCTCCTCTGCGTAATTCTTGATCCAGGCGTTCAGCTCCAGGATTTGCGCGGGTGGGCGGCGCACGGTCTGGGGATGCGCCGTGTAGTCGCTGACCGGCGTCAGCGAACAAAGAATCACCTTGATGTGGTGCGTCTGCGCAAGCTCGGTGATAGCCCTGAAATTTTCCTCGATCATTTTTGCCGTTTCAGGACCGGTGTTGCGGGCAATGTCATTGGTACCGGCCAGCAGGACCACAGCGTCCGGCTCGAGGTCGATCACGTCGGGATACATCCGGGCCAGCATTTGCGTGGTCGTCTGGCCGCTGATACCGCGGTTGACGTAAGGCTTGCCCCGGAAGAACTTCGCAAGGTTCCAGATGTCGGTGATCGAATCGCCCAGGAACACGACGCGGCCGGGCATGCCCGGCTGGGATTCCAGCCGCAAATCGTCCTGGTGATAACGGCCCAGCTGGTTCCAGTCCTGGAGTTGGCCTGCCAGCGTTTCAGCCTTGCCCGCCAGGCAGCAATCCGCCTTGGGCGGATTGAAGTCCTGAACAATTTGGGCGCGTAGGCTGGTGCACAACCCGAAAAGCAGCGGCAAAATTAAAGCCGAAAAAATAGAGCGCAGACGCATAGCTTCCCCCTTCAAAATTCGGATGGGTGTCTACTATAAGGCAGTGGAAGGTTTTTCGAGAAAGCATTTATTCCGGCGCGGCCGGCCCGGGCATCCGCCCTCTGAATGCGCGACCCTTATCAAAGTTGGCACGGCCTGATCAGACGCGGAAATTCGAAGGCAGGTTTAAAGAGCCCGATTCCAGCTCAAGCTTGGCGGAAAGAAAGTTCAGCAAGTCCTTCAGCGTCAGGACGCCAGCAAGGTGGCCGCCGTCGACCACCATCAAACGGCTGTTCTGGGTCTTCTTCATCTGAGTGAGGGCCTTGATGGCATCGGTGTCGGGCGTCACCGTGTCTTCGGCGCAGGATGCCCGCATCACAGCCTGTACGCTATTCTGCGCCCACTCGTCGCGGGGAACCGCCTTCACCTCTTTGGTGGTCACACAGCCCAGCAGATCGTGGGATTCGTTCACCACAGGAAACATCTTATAGTGGTACTTGTAGACGTAATTTTCCACCAGGTCCTCCAGAGACAACGCGGGTGAAACCGTGACGGGGTTAGTATTCATAAACCGCCGGATGGACTCACCTTCCAGCATCCTCTGGACGATCAGCTGCTGATAAGAGCCTTGCGCCACCGACCGCAGGAACATCCCAATCAGGAACATCCACACGGCCCCGATAAAGTCTCCAAAGACAAGCAGCCGGAACACGCCATAAGCCATCAACAGGATCCCGAATCCGGAGCCGATGGTGCTCGCAATGCGGGTGGCCTGCCAAATGTTTCCCTTCCAGTGCCATAGCAGAGAACGCAGGACCCGGCCGCCGTCCAGCGGAAATGCCGGAATCATATTGAACAACGCCAGGACCCAGTTGATCCAATAGAGATAGATGAATACTCCAACAGTGGCGGCCGGCCAACTGCCCCGCATGGCCAGGGCCAGGACGAAGAAAATGGCACCCACAATCACGCTGGTGAGCGGCCCGGCGATGGCCATCTGGAATTCCGCCTTGGCGCTGGGCGGTTCGTGTTCCATCTCCGCGACCCCGCCAAAAATAAAGAGCGTAATGCCTTTCATTGCCAGGCCGCTCCTGCGCGCCACCAGCGAATGGGCAAATTCATGGACAACAATCGAGGCAAAAAGCAGGAAGGCGCCCGCGATTCCCATCAGCCAGTATTCAGCATGCGAGAGGCCGGGCACCTGGTGGGGGAAGACCATGGCCGCCAGCGACCAGGTGATTAAAACCGCAATCACCAGCCAGCTGGTGTCGACGCGGACAGCAAAGCCGAACATCTTGAACAATGTGTAGGTCCGTCCGAACATGGAGTTTCTCCCTCCGCTGCTGGCGTTCGAGCCCGGCAATCACGGCCTCCCGGTCGAACCAGATGCTTCCCCACCTGCTGCCCGCTCTATTCATTTTGATGAGGCCGCGCATCATCCCGTTACCTTCATTGTATGCCTGCGGGGATCGCGAAACAATTTGAAAGCCGGAAGAGGAAGAGGCCGGAAGGTCGCATCAGCGGAGGGGCGCCTACATTCCGTGTGACAGGGTCCCGCGGGTTTTCGAGCATTTCGCGGATTTGTTCTGATCGTCGCGGGCCAGATTGAAAACCCGGTAAGGATCCCGGCCGGGCAGCTCAATTAAAAGTGAGGGTGAGTTCAGCGTCGCCGTTGTTGGGCCTGAAAAGCGTTACCCGGACGGTGTCGCTTCCGCGCGCCAGGGCGCTGATGCGGGCGTCTTCGGCCCGCTGGCGCTTGAGCGTGGCGCCCGAAGTGTAAACGGTAAGCGTGGTGGAATAATTTTGCACCAGAGAGGCTTTGATCCGAAGCTCCTTTTTCGCCGCGTCCCAGACCTGATTCACAATTTCCACTCCTCCCATGGTGATGTGCCGGTCCGTCCCAATCAACTGGGGATGGCCCTCGTCGGGCCGCACGGAAATCACCTGGCAGTCGTGGGGAGAAAGTGTCACCGAATATTCCCCGCGTACCTTGCCCAGGAACTTCTGCTTCCAGAAATCGAACAGAAGATAGTCGCGTCCGGGCTCAAGCCCTGCGGCGGCAAAGTTGAGCGCAATTTTCTGCGGCCTCGGAGGATTCAGAAAAGACGGCGCCGGCAGCAGTTGCAGTCCGGGCGGCTTTGATGACGCGGTCGCCAGGGTCTGGTTCTGTTTTTCGGCGTTATCGAGCCTGGAAGAAATAGCCAGTTGCTGGCCGTATTCGTGTGTCGTCCCGAGCAGTTCATCATCCTGGCCCAGGATTTTCTCCGCTCCAGGCTGCATCGAGGCCGGCATCTCATCCGGCCCCTCGCCCCAGTTGAACAGGCCCACCACAGCCCACGATCCAAACGGCCGCTGGATGTGCAGCACCCAGACTGGACGGTCCTCCGCAAAAGGATAGAGGTCCATGGGCGTGATATCAGCCACGGGCATGATTTTTCGCGCCAAGTCGCGGCGCTCGGGCGCCAACTTTGTTTCGTCGTCGCCCAGCATCAGCACCTGGCCCGTGAGCCCCAGGATGGAAGCCCAGGTCCGCGCTTCCTGAAGCGTCAGCGGCGGACGGACCACCAGGGCGTCCGGGTCGCCATACCAGGCAATGTTGTGCGTGTAATAGCCGCGACGTATGCCGGCGAGTGCTTCTCGCACGCCCCGAAATGACGGTGGCTCGCCGTCGCCCACTACATCCCCAGCCAGCCGGCCCGAATGCGCAATGCCCATTGCTTCAGTAGGATAAACGGGCCCGCAGGCGGAGAAAAAGATTCCGGGCTTGGCATCCATCGCCTGGCGAATCAGGCCGAGGGCCTGCCGGAACGCCGTGTTCGCGTCCAGCGTGGGATCGTAAGCGCGGGCCCTGTTTTTCGCCCAGATGTCCCGCGTGTCGTTCTCCCCATCCAGCTTGAAGTAGTCGTATCCCCAGTTCAGAACATGGTCACGGTAGGTATCGTAGAGATATTTTTTCAGGGCGGGATTCGAAAAGTCAGCGACATAAGTGCCGAACCACGTCCCCAGCTTCCCGTTGCCGCCGGCATCATGCAGGAACCAGTCGGGATGGATATCATAGAATTGCTCATCGGCATTGCCAAAGGCCGAAAGCCAAAGCCCGGCGTAGAGCCCCTGGGCGTGGATCTGATCCGCCAGCCACTTCATGCCGTGGGGAAACTTCTTGTTCCAGGCGTTCCAGTCGCCGCCGATGGGCGAACCCTTTTCGCCGTCGCCCTCGGCCTGCCAGCCGGCATCCACCAGGCAGTACTTCAACCCGAAAGGCTTGTAATAGCTGGCGGCAGCCCTGGCATTCTCCACTATTTCATCCTCGGTGATGTGCGAAAAGTAGTCGTACCAGGAAATCCAGCCCACCGGCGCTTCCGGCCACTTTTTCTTGTCAAGCGGCGCGAAAAAGGGCAGCCGGCTGCCGTAGACAGGCTGCACCACCTGGAACCGGCAGTGCGGGGCGTGCCCAAGGGGATCAGCGGCTGACACGCGAAAGCCTTTCGCCGTGGCTCTAAAACGGGTATCCCGGGCAAGCACCCGAAGGGCCTGGTCCCGAAAGCGGTCGTAAACACAATCATTAAGCGTGCTGGTGGCGCGGCCGCTCACCATTTGCTGAACGCCATCGCCGGGGTCGTGCAGGCGAGCCTGGATGGGGTCGGGACCACCGTCAATATCCGCCACAATCGCAGCCTGCACCGAGCCTTCGCCGGGAAAATCCCGGGTGGAAACCTCCAGGGCAGGCCCCTCACTGGCAAGGACAATCTCATAAGGCGCCGGCCCCTGAACTTTGAAAATCGTCTGGCCGGGCGGGGAGACCGGTAAGCGGGCCAGGCGGGTTCGGGGAGCCGTGGAACTGAGCCGGGGATCGCCGGCGGCCACCTCCACGCGCAGGCCTGTCACCCATGCAGCGCCGTCATAGTCCAGCCTGATGGTGTGCGCGTCCGGGGAAAGCCGCGCCGACCACGAGGACGAGGAAGTTCGGGGACTCTGGGCAGGAGGCTGAGTCTTTTGGGCTTGAGCAGGGGCTTTCCTCGGCTGGGCGCCGGCTTTCCGGGCCCTGTGCACCCGGCGCCGCGCCTTCAGGGAGCCCTGAGGAAACGCCCGCGCCGGAGGTCTTGCAGCCGGCAGCATTCCTGACGCCAGAATAAGAGAAAGGACAACAAGCCGTGTAAACCGGTTCATTCTGATGTCACGCCCTCCTCAGAATACGGCCCCCGCCCGGGCCTGCCGGCGGCCGGACGCACGGCGAGGATTATACTCCCAAGGTGGAATGGCCTATGAGATAATTCATTTTCGTTCTTCTGCCAGGCGATGCAATCAGGGGGAAACCGGTGTCTGGTTTCGTTGACTTTCGTCATCCCCCTATTGTAGTTTCTTCGCGGGGGTTATTCTGACCGCTGATGAACCAGGAAACCAGCATCGTCGAGCTGATCCTCGAAAGTAAGCTTGAAAATGTGGAAAAGGCCGAGGAGGCCGCACGAAGCGTTTCCGCCAGGCTGAATTTCAGCGAAGAAGCTGAGTTTCATACTGAGATGGCCGTACATGAAGCCGTCATTAACGCCATCCATCATGGCAATAAGGAGGACCCCAGCAAGAAAGTTTATATCCAATTTCTGGCCTCTGAAGAGAAGCTGGAAATTCACGTGCGGGATGAAGGGGTGGGATTCGATCCCAACACCCTTCCCGACCCTTTGGCCAAAGAGAATCTTCTGAACATATCCGGTAGGGGAATCTTCCTGGTCCGGAGGTTTATGGACGAATTCAGGGTTGAGAGCGCCCCGGGCAGAGGGACGGAAGTGATCATGGTAAAGCATCTGAGGTCTCGAATTCAGTCAAACCAAGGAGGAACAGGCCGTGAGCATGAAGGCGACAGTGCGTCAGGTTGATTCCGTGACCGTCGTGGACGTTAGCGGGAGGATTACTCTCGGTGAAGCGTGCAAGGAGCTCCGTGAACTCATTCGTGGAGAGCTCGGCAAGGGTCAT
This sequence comes from Terriglobia bacterium, assembly GCA_035277665.1. Classification (GTDB taxonomy): domain Bacteria; phylum Acidobacteriota; class Terriglobia; order UBA7540; family UBA7540; genus SCRD01. Next base: position 30,605 of record DATEKC010000247.1, on the reverse strand, counting down.
AAGAACCTTCTCTTGAACCTTGCTGATGTGACCTACATCGACAGCTCCGGAATAGGTGAGTTGGTCAGTGCTTTTACGGCGGTTTCAAGCCAGGGAGGAAAATTGAAACTGCTCAACTTGACCAAGAAAGTCCACGATTTATTGCAAATCACCAAGCTTTACACGGTTTTTGATATTCACAATGATGAAGCGAAGGCCATCGGCAGCTTCTAATCCCCTTGGAAGGATATGTTGTCCGGCGGGATACTCTTGTGATTCGCAGCATCCGGGAACCTTACAAACTATCGGGCGCCGAGACCAGCTTACTGTTGGTCGGCGGGCGGCGCCCTTTTCATCCACAATGGCCGGATTCCGGCCCGGTATCTTATTGAACCTTTTGCCCGGCGCCTTTCAGCGTTGTGCGTTGGGGCCTTTTCGTTTTTCGCTTCCGGCTTCCTGGTCTGCGTCTGTGCTGGGCAGGGCCAGGATTGCTGCAGGGCAACGTTTCAACTTCCTCTGGACTTGCGCCCCAGCTTCCCTGGAACGTAATGTCCGCCGAAGAAGGAGATGGCTTGTTCCAGCGGCGTTTCCGTGAAGATTCTTCGGCCTTCTGCCGGGCCACTAACACCTCTTTCATTCTTGCTTTCAACGAGGCGACCGCGGAAGAGTGTATCTGCGAAACCCTGGATTCGCAAACCCCCATGCGGGTGCCCGTCTCCTTCATGGTCAGGCCTTTAAAGTAATAGAGGTCCAGGACCTGCCGCTTGCGAAGGGGCAGCTTTGACATGGCCTGCTCCAGCAGGCCGTTCATTTCGGCTCTCTGGCAAAGAACGAAGGGGCTCTCTTCCGCCGTATCTGCCATCTTTTCGTCGAGAGAATGGCCCTCCAGGTAAGTTGGCTCCTGAAGGCTGGTGACTTCCAGGCCCTGCAAATCTCGCAGCAGAAGCTGGAGCTGGTGGTCGGAGATTCCCAGCCCTCGTGCAGTTTCAGCCTGCGAGGGGGCGCGGCCAAGCTCTAGCTGCAGCTTTTCCCGTGTCATCTCAAGCTGCCGCTCTTTCTGCCGCAGCAGCCGCGGACTCCAGTCCTGCTCGCGCAGGCTGTCCAGGATCGCTCCCTGGATGCGGTACCGGGCGTAGGATTGCAATTGCACATTTCTCCTGGGATCAAACTTGGCAAGGGCCTCAATCAAGCCCAGGACACCCGTATTGACAAGGTCTTCCAGAGAGATGTGGTGGGGAAGACGAGCATGGATCTTCTGCGCGATGAAACGCACCTGCGGAAGCTGCTCCAGGACCAATTGATTGCGCTCACTCAGCGGCAAATTTCTTGACGCTCGTGCCGAAGTGGGAAGTATGCCCACGGCGAACTCCTTTCTACCAGGAGAAGGTTCAGACACGGAGTGCAATGGCAGGCAGTAAGGAGCCAGATTCCCCCCGTCTCTTAGCTCGTTTTTACCTTTTGGGGATTAAAGGCTTATTAGTCTGAGATTAGATTTTTCTCGCCATGCCAGGCGCGGCGGGCCGACGCGCGCCCACACTTCGAGTGCGCTACACCAAAGTGGCGGGAAACTGCGGAGAGAGAAGACGCAAGAGAGCGGGAGGGAGGCGCGGCAGGGAGGAGGAGTGCGTTCCACACGAATAGCGCAAACCCCTCCCTGAACTGCTTTTCAGGCAGGCAACGGACAAACGAAAATTCTCAGGACTGCAAAATGTCAGGAGTCGCCAGGGGAAGATTCAGCTCATAACAATAGCGCCCCTCGGAACCTCCGCTGATTTTTAACCAGCCGCCCTGGCGCTCAATGGCCCGGCGGACAACCCACTGATCAAGACTTGCCAGTACGGAACTTTCCTTGGCCAGGAGCGCCGGAAATCCGCCGGCACTCGCTTCTGCATCAGGGCCCGTGTGCTCTTCACAAACTGAGAGGCAGGCGATTTCCGAGCGTGCCGAAAGGCTCACGAGGACCTCACGCCGGGCCTGCGCTGCCCTGACCGCCCCAGCGATCAGCCTGGCTGTGGCCCTGCCCAGGTGTTGAGGGCTGGCCCTGACCCAAACCTCCTGCATCTTGCTCACGCGCAGGGGACGGCTTTTTTCGCCACCAGGCGCAGCTTCTCCCAGCAACTTCTCAACGCACTCGGTCCAGGAAACAGGCTGGACCTCCGCATCGGCCCCCTCCATTTCAAGAATGTCTCGCAGCGCCTGCAGTATTTCGGCCATGCGGTGAGATTCCTGCAGAGAAAGCTCCAGGACCTTCCGGCATTCCGATTCGTCCATCTCGCCCGACAGCGCCACCTCAATCGACCCGAGCAAAGTTGTCAGAGGCTGGCTCAGCCGGTGGGCCAGCATTCTAAGAACTTCCAAGAAATCGCCGGCATCTTCCTCGATCAAGGTTGCCAGCGGTGGCCTGGTATGGTCCGTCATAGAATTCTTCGGAAAGTTATAAGTAACGCCCCATCTATGATTCAGGGCTTCCAATCCTGTAACCGACGCCCCGGACAGTGTAAATCAGCTTCCGCGCTTCTCCTTCGTCCACTTTCTTCCGCAGGTAATTGATGTAGACGTCCACCACGTTGGTCATCGTGTCAAAAGTAAAATTCCACACATGCTCGATGATCATGGGACGAGAAACCGACCGCCCCTGGTTTCTCATCAGGTATTCCAGCAGCGCAAATTCTTTGGGAGTCAGTTCGATCTTTCTTTCGCCGCGGCGCACTGACCGCTCCACCAGGTTCAACTGAAGATCATCGACCTGGAGCTTGAAATCCACGGCGCCATCACCCCGCCTGAGGAGGGCACGAACGCGCGCCGTCAGTTCGCGAAAAGCGAAAGGCTTGACCATGTAATCGTCCGCGCCAAGATCCAGCCCCTTCACCCGGTCCTCCACACGTGCGCGCCCTGTCAGCACCAGCACGGGCAGATTCTTTTTGCGGTTCCTGATCTGCCGCAGCACCTGGAGCCCGTCCATCTTGGGCAGCACCAGATCGAGCAACACCAGGTCATAATCATATTCTTCCGCCATGTACACGGCTTCCTGGCCATCGGGAACGATGTCCACGGCATAATGCTCGGCTTCCAGCCCTTTCTTTAAAAAACTGGCGACAGGGCGGTCGTCTTCAGCTACAAGTATTCGCACTCCGATTCTCCATTCAGACCGTCTCATACTCCGCTGGCTGCACGGGGATTCGCCAACCCCGCCTGTTGTTCGCAGGCACGCATCGGTCACTTTTATTTTCGGCAAAAGGGAGTGACGGGTTGAGAAAAGAATTTCGCCCGTGATCGATGTTGAAAGACCCCGCTAACAATTTCCCGCGGCGGCAGGCCCAGGGCCGGAGCAGCGCAGAGAAGGGAGTTGCTACTGTTTCCTAATGCCGAATTTTTCCAAGCGGTATTGGAGGGTGCGGAAACTCATTCCCAGCAACTGGGCAGCGCGAGTGATGTTCCCGTTGGTGCGTTGCAAAGCCTCTGTGATTTTGGCTTTTTCGTGCTCTTCCCAGGTCGTTTCTGAAATGATCGGCGTAAAGTTCGGCGCGCCGGGTTGCGATGCGGGAGCAGGCGGCTTGGGAAGGTTGATTTCTTCAGCCGGCTGCAGAATCTCCGGCGGAAGGTCCTCCATCTCCACCTGGCCGGATTCACCCAGCACCACGGCCCGCTCGATGGCCCACTCCAGTTGCCGGACGTTTCCAGGCCAGCGATACGCCTTCAGGGCGTTCAGGGCTTCAGCAGAAATGCCGCGCACGTCCCGGCCGGAGGCCAGCCCCGCTTTGCGCATAAAGTGGAGTGCCAGCTCTTCGATGTCGTCCCGGCGCTCCCTCAACGGAGGGCAGACAATCGGGATCACCTTTAAGCGGTAATAAAGGTCTTCACGGAATTTGCCTTCCTGCATCAACTGGTCGAGGTTCCGGTTGGTTGCTGCGATAATGCGGACGTCCACCTTGATGGGTTCCGTTCCGCCTACCCGGAGAACCTCCCGTTCCTGCAAGGCCCGCAAAATCTTGGCCTGCATCCCCAGGCTGGTGTCGCCGATTTCGTCGAGGAAAAGGGTGGAATGGTCGGCGCGTTCGAAAAGGCCCTTCTTCTGCTGATAGGCATCCGTAAAGGCCCCCTTTTCGTGGCCGAACAGTTCACTTTCCAGCAGGGTCTCGGTCAGGGACGCGCAATTCACCGCCAGGAAGGGCTTGCGGTGGCGGGGGCTGTGCTTGTGGATTTCCCGGGCCACCAGCTCCTTTCCAGTGCCGCTCTCGCCGAGGATCAGCACGGTGTGCGCCGTGGGGGCGACTTTCAGCACCATGCGGACCGTCTCCCTGATGGCCGGAGAGTGCCCGATGATATTCCGCTTCAGCGATTCCAGGCGCCCGAGGGCTTCGCTTACCACCTCGAGCAGTCTCGAGCGGTCCACCGGCTTTTCGAGGTACTGGTAAACCCCGCGCCGGGTGGCGTCAATGGCCGATTCGATGGAAGGATAACCGGTAATCAGCACGATGGCGCAGGTGGGATCTGCCTGCAGAATCTGTGTCAGCAGGTCGATGCCCGTCATGCCGGCCAGGTTCAGGTCAGTCAGCACCAGGTCAAAGCGCTTCTGGGCAAGCAGGCGGAGGGCGGTTTCACCACTGGGGGCCGTGACCGTCTCATAGCCTTCATCCAGCAGGATGTCGCGGTAGATTTCGCGCTGCCTCTGCTCGTCGTCAACAACCAGAATCGATCCTTCGGGCATCGGGCTCCGTTCTTAGCCAGCCGTTGTCTCTGCCAGCGCCGGGGCTTGGGCGCCATGCGGGCCGGAAAGCGGCAGTTCCAGGACCATCTCCGTTCCGGGAATGTTCAGCCGCGATACATAAACCTGGCCACCGTGGTCTTCAATAATCTTCCGGGTAATGGCCAGCCCCAGCCCAAATCCCGTGGCCTTGGTGGAAAAGTAGGGGACGAAGACCTTTTCCCGGTCTTTTTCCTGAATGCCTGGGCCCGTGTCGCGAAAACGCAGTTCCAACTGCGACACGCCGTCACGGTTCCGCATCGCTTTCGCCTCAATCCGGATCGAACCGCCGTGCGGCATGGCCTGCACAGAGTTGGTAAGGATATTCAGAAAACAGGTCTTCAGTTGCCCTGCGTCGGCCTGAAGCGCCGGCAGGTCTGCGGGCAGGTTGCTGGAAATAGTAATGTCCTGCGAGTTCGCCTGTTTTTCCACCAGGCTGACTGCCTGCTGCACAACGGCCTTCAGATCGCACGGGGCCACCCGCGGCGGCGTTTGTCTTCCCACCACAAGAAAATCGTTCACCAGCCGGTTCAGCCGGGTGATTTCATCTTTCATATTGGCAAGGCTCGCGCGCAATTCCCGCCCCGGCGTTTCCTCGGTCAGCCAGCGCTTCGCCCGGATCTGATCGATGCTCAAATTCAGGAAATTCAGGGAGTTTCGCACCTCATGAGCCACGGTGGAAGCAAAGTGGCCCAACAGCGAAGATTTCTCCGCTTCATTCAGCCGCTTCTGAAGCTCCCGGGCATCGCGAAGCCGCTCCGCCATCTCGTTGAACGTATGGGCCAGGAGTCCCATTTCATCCCTGCCGCCTTCCGGAATCGACACGTACAGATTGCCCTGCGCCACCTGGTTTGCGCCCTCGACCAGTTGGTTAATCGGGCGGGTAAACCGGAACGCCAGATAGATAATGGCAATCATCCCGGCGGCCATGGTCACCAGAATCCACTCGAGCCACAGAAAATAAACGTGGTTGAGCATCGCTCCGACCTCGTCCATTTCCCCGCCCACCTGCACATAGCCAATCACCTTTTCGCCCTGAATGATGGGGAACCGGATGTCGTAGTGCTGCTGTCCTGCCGGTGTGTCTGTGTCAATGTCACGCAGTTGGGCCGTGATCTGAATCGGCCCCTCGATGGTCTTCGTCCGGCGTCTTCGCAACCTCACCTTTTTGCCAATCTGGTGAGGGTTCGTGCTGGCCACCACTTCACCGGTGGGCGTCAGTACGTTAATCGAGGAAAGACCCGCCCCTTTCAAATCGCTCAGATACTGGCTCAAAGCCTGGCGGCGGTCCACATTGGTGGGAATCCTGGGCCGGGTCATCTCGATGATTTCAAGCAGGTCGGAGGTCTGGCCTGCCACGTAGGCCTTGATGCGGCGGTTGTGCTGGACGTAAGCAATCATGAGAATGGTGCTCGTGCTGGCCGTGATGATAAACATCACCAGCACCAGGCGAGTACGGAACCGGAAGTTCAGGATACGCCTCCTCAAAGGGCCCTCAGGGGTGACCCTTCGCCATCCTCAATGATTACGATTCTAGCCGAATCCCTGCAGGGGGGTCAACGAACGCAAGGGCCGGCCTGTGACTCGGTTTGGTTCCTACATTGTGACACGGATATCCTGGCTGCGTCTTTTAACGCGGGTGGCGGCGCCTCGGGCACAAGTCATAGCGGGTCACCCCAGGGGAGCAGCATTGGCTCTGCAATGATTTAATGGTGGGAGGCAGATACACTCCCCCTATTCCGGCTGCTTCGCTTCCGATCTCAGATAGACTCGGGCGCCAATCTTAAGGTGGGAGACTACGAACTGCGTATATCCCTTTTCGATGTCGGGGGTGAGCGCGGGATAAAAACCACGTTCAGGCGTTTCGTAACGGATGTTGGGAAAAGATCCTTTGACCCGTACCTGCACCTGGAGAGGTTCCTGCGCATAGTTCACCAGGTCCAAAACCATGCCGCCGGCCTGCGGGGTGTGGTAAGCAAAGGCCAGTGTCGTGACGGCGTTCCACAGGTAGATTCGAGGCCCCTGCCTGTGCAGAAGATCACGGACTTTGCCCGCAAACTCATCCGGGTTGCCAACCGGCTGGGAGGATTCAATAATCTCGCCGCGGCCAGCCTTAAAGGTTGTACCGTTGGCCGTCTTTTCAGCAGGTAGTTTCTGCCACGGGAACTGCCCCCGCTGGTCCATGAGCAGGACTGTACCGCCCGCGCGCGCAAAAACCTCGAGTGCATCTGTTGCCGATGCATCGGGATGTGAAAACAGGATGGCCAACTGCACGCCGTTGAGCCGTTGCTCCGTAACATCGCCGGGGCCAAGGACCCGGAACGTGATGTCGCGCCTGCCCATCAGGTTCATGGCTTCATAGGCGTCCTGGTACTGGTCCGTAATGACCGCGACTTCGGCCACCGGCTGCGGTTCGGGGTTGTTCGCCTTTGAATAGAAGCTAAGATAAGTTTTCACCCGGTCCCATTCCCGCCAGGCCGCCTTGTCGCCCTCCGCCAGACCCTTTTGCAGGTTGGGGTGGACGGGAAGAATCACGTCGGAGTGCATGGCGCCGGCCTCCGCGACGGCAAGCTCATAGTCCTCCGCACGAGGACCCACTTTCTGTTCCAACGGGTCTGTCAAATCCCATGAAAAACCGAACAGTGGAGCCTGTCCGGGCTGGAAAGCTTGTTCAAAGCGCACCAGGGCCACGTTGGAATCAATCCAGGGTTCCCGGGTTGGAGATGAAACCATCAGCGCCCCGTTCTTTTTTTCCACCAGGTTGCCCCTGATTTGGGGCTGTTTGCCGCCGGAATCCAGTACGAGGAAAGTAACGCCGGGATAGGAACTGCGCAACTTCTGGACAGCGCTTTGCGCAGTTCCCTGGCCGGGTTCACTGGAGTCATCCTCCACAATGATTCCGGCCAGCCCTTCCTTCATCGCGGCGGCGGCATCCGGGGCCTTGACTTGTACGAAGACGCGATAACCGCGTTCTTTGGCAAGGTTCATCAACTGGGTTTTATCCGAGCCCCACGGGATGACCAGGTCCCTGACGCCAAGTGACGCGGCGGATGGGACGGCGGGCTGGGTCCATTCCACAAACACCCGGCCCCGCGCCGGGATCGCGGCGAAGAGCAGGAATAAAGAAAATATGAGTCCTTGTAACCTTCGCATAGCGGCAATTTCCTTAATGCTTCTGGTCGGAAGCGTGGCCGATGGCAATCCGTGGGCCCGTGGAAATCATTTCAGATTTACCCTGGCGCGAGATCCAGATGGCCGCCACCTGGGGCAGCTTCCTGGCCAGTATTTTCCCTCGCGCCGGGCCCACCAGCAACAGCGTGGTGGAGAGCGCATCAGAAGCTGTGGCCGTTCGCGCAACCACGCTGACGCTGTACGGCGTCGTCACCGGAACGCCTTTCGCGGGATCAATGATGTCCCCGAACGGGGTCTTGCCTGGTGCAGGGTCGCGCGGCTGTTCCGACGTCGAAACGCTGTTTCCGCTAAGACGGACTGCCGGGCTCAATTTCCCGGAAGGATCCCGCAGATGAACAACCCAGCCGGAATGCCCGGGCGGAGAACCCATGGCGTAGAAAGTACTTGCTCCCGCGCTGATCAGTGCGCTCTGAATTCCATCCGAACGCAGCACTGCAGCGGCCCGGTCTACGGCATAACCCTTGCCGATGGCCCCCAGGTCGATGGCCATGCAGGGCGACCGGAACTCGACGCGGTCCGGAGGGAGCAGGACAACATTGAGCCATCCCACGCACCGGCGCAGCTTTTGCTCTTCTGCTTCTGTCGGGACCGTGCCGTCCCGGATTTCCGATTTCCAAATCCGGGCGAGCGGGCCCACAGTGATGTCGAACTTCCCCTCAGACAGGCGCGAATAGACAAGCGACTGTTGGATCACCTTGTAGAGATCAGCGGGAACGGGTTCGGCCCGATAGTGCGCCGTGCGGTTGAGGCGGCTGAGGTCACTCGACGGAATGTAGTCGCTCATCACGTGGTCGAGGTGGATAACTTCCTTAAAGGCCGCCTCGATGGCACGGGATGTGCGCTCGGGCGAAGGACCATATGCTGCGATCTCATAAACCGTCCCCATGGCGTACTTTTTCCCATAGACAAGCTGGTCCTTATGAACTAAAGGCCTGGCCTGTGCCACAACCATCGCCAGCAGGACGGCGCTCGCCGGGACCAGCTTATTCCAGCGCATAAACAATTCCCTGAATTCCCGCCAGATAGACGCGGCTTCCCGTCAGGACCGGGGAAGAATGAAGCGAACGGCCCAGAAACGCCCGCCACAGAACTTTTCCCGTTGAAATATCCAGTGCCGCCAGCCCGCCTGCCTGGATGCACGCCACCCCCTTCCCCACAACCGGCGGGGCCGTCACGGATGTCCGCAGATCGGCTTTCCATTGGAGACTCCCGGTGCGAACGTCGAGGGCGTATAGAAAATGATCTTTGCTGCCGATAAAAACGGTGCCGCCGCTCACAGCCGGTGAAGATGAAATGCCCAGCCCGGTCTCAAACTTCCAGCGGACCGACCCGTTGGAGGCGTCAAGCGCATACACCGCAAAATCTTCTGAGCCCACCAGGACCGTATCTCCGGCAACTGCCGGCGAAGAGTCCACCACATTGCGCGTGGCAGTGCTCCACAGCACCTTGCCGGACGAGGTCTCGAGGCAATAAATCCGGTTATCGCCGCAGCCAAAATAGATGCGCCCGGAATCAAGGCAGGCCGTCGAGTAAATTCGAGCGCCAACAGGCCGCGTCCACTCGCGCTTGCCGGTTTCGAGATCAACAGAATAAAAATTTCCGTCCGCCGAACCAAAAAAAGCCTTTCCGCCGTGGACCACCGGCGACGGCCAGACCTCCGCGCCCGCGGAAAATTCCCATACATTTCTGCCGGATTTGCCGTCCAGCGCGCGGACTCTGCCACTGTCACAGCCAAACAGGACCATGCCTCCCGAAAGGGACGGAGTGGAATGGATGGGAGCGCCGGCATCAAATTTCCACGCGTGACGTCCGACGCGGGTGTCGATGGCGTGCAGGAAACCGTCCAGGCAGGTCACGTAGAGAAGGTCGCCATCGAGCAAGGGCGCCGAACGGACCGACTTGGCCAGCCGCAGCCGCCAGCGAATCCCTTTAGGTTCAGGGGCCGGCTGCAATCCCAGCCCGCCCGTCCGGGCGCAGTCGCCCAGCAATGCAACCCATTCCGTGGCGCTGGAGTTGTGCTGATTCATGGCGCGTTAGGTCCCCATCCGGATTATGGGATGAGCGATTTTCTGAAGGTCGGAAATTCCCAGCCCCAGCTTCCCTGCAGCAGCGATGTGTCCTGGCTGCCGGTAGAAGAGATTCTTGTGGCAATCGTGATAAAACTCATTGGGGTCAAAAGTAATGTTCTTCGGATTGCGGTCCCACAGCGAGAGGGCGCCTTCGGCCTGCCGCTTCTTCGAAATGATGTCGAGCTCGATGGTATCTACCGCCACGGGGTCGGTCCCGAGAATCAGCATTCCCGGTTGGGCAATGAAGCTCTGCACCTGAGTCAAAGGTCCTCCGTGCCACACCTCGCGCATTCCGTCCATGATGTGCAGCACAGCCTTCGACCGCAACGGTTCAACCGAACACATCACTCCAATCAGCGGATCGGTGAAAGTGATGGGCTCGTGATGTGAACGCGCCACGTTATTGAATGACCCGTACCCCAGGTTTTTGAGGCATCCCGTGACGCCTGCAGCCGAGTGGTCTTTCAGCGTTGGAACGTTGATGATCTTGGTGACCGTCTGCGAAACCACCTGCGCGAGATAGGAGCGTGTCTCCCATTCGCCGAAGAAATCCGCCTGGCAGTAAACGTTCATGTCGTAGCCGGAAACGTCGAACATTCCATTCTCAATGCCAACCAGCCGCACTCCAACCGGCAGGAAGGCCCGGTAACTGCCTAATTGCACCTCGTAGGAATAGCGGTCATAGACCACGATGTTGTGCAGGGGAACGCCCACGCTTTCCACCGCACGGATGATTTCCCGGACAATCTCAGGCGAGGAATAGCATGCCGGGGCCCCGGAAGGATTGATCTTGATGCCCACTACGTCTGCGGGCTGGATAAAAAGCCTCCAGGCGTCTTCAACGGAGCTTTTGCCGGTGAGTTCCTTCATGCCGCGTTCGAGCATGCGGCATACAATGGGTTGGGAAACGTGGTTGTTTGAAATCGCACGCGGGTCAACCACCTGCACCACGTGGCCGGGAAACAGTCCCGGCATCCCGAGCGGCGAGGGCTTGTAATTCGGCAGCGGGTGAGTCTTGATAGGCGGCGCCTTGGGCTGCGTGAAGAGCTTCAGTCCCTGCGCCTTCAGGCGCGTGACCAGCGAGGCCGCATAGCCCAGCCACGCGCTTTTGAGAAAAGTTCTCCTTTTCATTTCCGCCCCAGATTCCGTAAACATAATGATACTACTGGCGGGCCCGCTTTGATGGACAGTGTAGTCCCGCGCGCACCGATTGCCGGTTTAAGGGTTTCTGCATTTTCCTCTATCGAGGAAAATCATCCGCAGTCGAGGGGCGGTGCGCACCAACCGTGGGCGAGGTAAAGTACTGCTTTCGCGCCTTCCGCCATTCCACCATGCTAAGCCCGGAGGGATCGAACACAATCCGCCCGGCCCTCACGGTCATGCGGGCAATCAGTTTCACGTTGCCGTCCATCCTTGCATCGCCGTCGTCGGCATAACTATATTTTCCATGCAACTCCTGAAGCACGGCGATATCCGCCACCCGCCCCACCGAGAGAGTTCCCAGTTCAGTCCGATGGATTTCTTTCGCCGGATTGACGGTCGATTCACGAATCACGGTTGCCAGAGGAACTCCCATGGCAAGAATTTTCGACATCACGTTCGCCATGCTGACGGCCTTCCAGGTCATGCTCTCGGTGTGAAGGTCGGTTGAAATCGAATCCGGCAGGAAACCCTGCTCGACGGCCGGAACAGCGTTGCGGAACCAGAAGCTGCCGCCGCCATGCCCGACGTCAAAAATGATTCCGCGCTTGCGAGCCTCTTCCATGATGGGGTTCAGCTTGCCATTGGGGAGAATAATAGGAAATTGCTGAGCGAAAACGTGGGTGTGGATATCGCCGGGGCGCATTTTATTAAGGATCAACTCCTTGTATGAACGCAGAGGCTGCCTCGGCCAGAAGTCAACCATCAAGGGCACATTCGCCGCGCGCGCGCAATCTTCCGCACGGTCAACCGCCGTCCACGGCTGGTGCTCGGGATCATAAGGTTGGGTTGGCCAATAGTGGGCCGTCTTTACTCCCACAATCAGGTCGCGATTTTGTTCGATGGTCTCCGCGCACAATTTTGGATCCATCTGGTCAACGGTCTGTTCCAGCCCGCCGTTCATGCCGTCCGCAACGATGTTCAGAAAGGCCAGCACGCGCATCCTGGCGTGCTCCATCACCATCTCTTTTTCGCGCTGGAAGGTCGCTGCGCCCGAACTTCCCGCGTCCACCACGGTGGTCACGCCGGAGTTGAACATCAGGTCGGGCGGCATTCCGAAAGGCGGCGTGTGCGAGCGCGCGCCCGGCGAATACCAGTCGTCCGGCGCTCCGCCATAGCCGATGTGGACGTGAATATCGATGAGCCCCGGGGTCACGTAAAGACCCGTGACATCGACAACCTTCCCGGCGTCGGCGGAGGGAATATCCGGCTCGACCGCGGCAATTTTGCCGTTGGTCACCGCCACATCCATCGCCCGGTCAATGTTGTTGGCAGGATCAATCACGTGCCCGCCTTTCAATAACAGGTCATAGCGGGGCTTCTGCTGTCCGGCCAGATAGGAAACAGAAGCCATCAAGATTCCAATCAGGAACAAGATCTCCAGCGGTTGAATTCTTCGGCTTATCATCAGTCCACGCTCCCTGGTGTTATGAATTGGATTTTTTCATCCTTGCCGCACACGGCCTGCAAACAGAACGGACTCTTCCGGAATTCCGCTCCTGGTATTCGACCGCCCCGCCGGCAAAGGTCCTGGTTAATAAGTCGCTGCTGTCTGAGCCAGTTTTCCCGTTGAGACGGAGACCCCGTCAGGATCGGACCATCACAACCGGTCCTCATATGCATTTCACGTATCGGATGGTCCAGGGGAAGAACTCTACCACATCCAAAATGCGAGTTGTATTGAAACCCCAGGCACGGGTACTTTGGAGATGCTCCCTGGGTCCATATTCTTGCCCTTGCCTCGGCGTCCCTTTCCAAGTAAACTGCCGTCCTGACTCGTTAAAGTTCCAGATCGATCCTTGCGCCTTTTTCTAAATCTCCCAGGGGAAGAAGCTACAGGAGGACGTCCTCATGTCCAAATTGAACCGGCGAGAATGCATGCAGGGAGTTTTGGCAACCCTTGCCGCAGCGGCCGCTCCATCGGCCGCCAAGGGGGCGCCGCGTGCGACAGCCGGAAAAGATTCCGGCAACGACAATGACAGATTCAAGATCTGCCTGGTGTGGGGAATCGACGATCCGCACCGCGTAAAACTCTCAAAGCAGATCGGTGTCACTCACGCAATTGCGGGCACGGCCGGCGAACTCAGCCGCGTTCCCCGCTCCCGCTATGTGGATACCGTGGCGAAAATCAAAGCTGACTATGAGGCTGTCGGGCTGACGATTGCAGGCATTGAAAGCCATCCGGTGCCGGCGGAGAAAATCAAACTCGGAGCGCCGGGGCGCGACGAGGAGATTGAAAATTATATTGCGGCCATTCATGCCATCGGCAAGGCGGGCATTCCCATGGTCTGCTACGATTTCATGGCAGGGATCGATTGGTATCGCACCGGAATGCACGTTCCGGGGCGCGGCGGCTGCAGTTCCGTTGACTTCAACATCCACGATGTTCCCCCGGGTCTCACGAAGTGGGGGCGGATCAGCAAAGAAAAAATGTGGGACAACATCACCTATTTTCTGAAGGCCGTCATGCCGGAAGCTGAAAAGGCGAATGTCAAGATGGCCCTGCACCCGGACGATCCCCCCATCCCCGAACTGCGCGGCATTGCCCGCATCATCATCAGCCCTGACGCCTATCGCCGCGTCATGAGCATTGTGCCGAGCCCGGTGAACGGCGTAACGTTTGAAATTGCCATCTACCATTTGATGGGCGCAGACCTCGAAGCCGTCGCCAGGGAGTTTGGCGCGAAGAAAAAGATCTTTTTTATCCACTCGCGCAACCTGCGGGGCACTCGGAACAATTTTGTGGAGACTTTCCAGGACAACGGCGACATTGATTTCGGGAAGGTTTACCAGGCGCTACATGAAAGCGGCGTTCACGTCCCGCTGCGCCCGGACCACGACCCGATCCTTGACGGGGAGACGAATGTTCATCCTGGCTACGGCGTTCTGGGCAAAATCTTTGGCGTGGCCTATATCAAAGGAATCCTTGCCAGCCGAAACATCCCCTATGTTTAGCGAGTGACGATGTCAGTTCCTTCGGCGAAATGGATCTTCAAACCAATGTGTGCAGGTTCCATACACGGTGGTATAGTGAATCCATATTGAAGCGGTCGTGATACAACAGGCTATAATCCCTGAAGCCGTAAACTCTTGGAGGAAGCGCAATGGACTCAAAATTTTCTTCTGACCGGCGAACATTCGTCAAGTGGGCGGTGGCTCTGCCCTTGTTTGGGCAGCTTGCAGCTCAGGACATGTTCGGAAAGGCCCATGCCGGCATTAATAAACTGACAGGGAAGTCAATCCCCACTTACCAGGACCTTGGTGTTCGAACTCTGATCAACGCGCGTGGAACGTGGACCTACCTCAGCGCCAGTCTGGAGCTTCCGGAGGTAAAGCAAGCCCAGGTGGAAGCGGCAAAGCATTACGTTGACGTCATGGAGCTCCAGCATGCAGTGGGCCGGCGCCTGGCGGAGCTTTCCGGGGCGGAATCCGGCATGGTAACCTCAGGCGCTGCGGGCGCCATGGCTTCTGCCACGGCGGGCTGCATCGCCGGCACCGATCCCAATAAAATCTGGCAACTGCCTGACACCACCGGTATGAAGGACCAGGTCATCATGTTCGGCGGCCGCAGTCCTTTTGACAGCGCGATTCGGCTGGCGGGCGGCAAGCTGGTTGTGGTGCACACGCATGATGAACTGAAGAATGCGATCAACGACAAGACGGCCATGGTTTACATCACCGCGCTGGGCGACCGGCTGAAAAATGCGCTGGCCATTACCAAAGCCGCCGGCGTGCCTCTGCTGCTTGACGATGCCGCCGGCATCCCGCCCATCTCCAATTTGCGGCTCTATTCCCAGATGGGCTGCGATCTTTATTGCTTCAGCGGCGGCAAGGGCTTGTTGGGGCCGCAGTGTTCCGGACTTCTGCTGGGGCGGAAAGATTTAATTGAGGCGGCGCTGGCCAACACCAATCCGTGGGAAGGCGCCGTGTGCCGTCCCATGAAGGTGGGCAAGGAAGAAATCATGGGCTGCCTTGCCGCCGTGGAAACCTGGACGAAGTTAGACACCGACGTCCTTTATCGCCGCTGGAACGAGCGAGTCAATCGAATCGCCAAGCTGGTGGATACGGTGCCGGGAGTCACCACCAAAATTTACGTGCCTAAAGGTGGAAACCGCTACCCCACTCTGCGTGTCTCGTGGGACGAAAAAGCGTGGAATTTCAGCGTGGCGGATTGCGCCAAGAAACTGAGCGACGGAGAGCCCAGGATTGAGGTCCTGACCGCCGGCAACCCGAGCGGCGTGCTGGCCCGGCTTGAAAAAGACTTCACCAGGCCCGGCGCTGAGAACCACCTGGAGATTATCTCCATGAGCCTTAAGCCGGGTGAAGACCTCATCGTCGGCAGGCGGCTGCGGACAGTCCTTGCTGCGGCCCGCAAATCCGCCTGAAGTGGGCGTTTCCCCAGGCCCTGAAACGGCTGCAACCGCCGCGGACGAGCGGAGTCTTATTTCACGACCGCTGCAATCCCGTTGATCTCCAGCAGCGAACGGCCCGGAATGCCGGCGACGGCAACCGTGCAACGCGCCGGCCCGCCATTCGGGAAATAGGAATAATAAACCTTGTTCATTCCTTCGTAGTGCTCCAGGGTGGCCAGGTAAACATTCAGCTGCAGAATGCTGTCCATGGTCCCGCCGCCTTCTTCCACAATGCGCTTAATGTTTTCCATCACTTTTTTGGTGTGGTCCTCAATCGTCGCGCCCTGCACCGCGCCGCTGTCATTCGCTCCCTGCCCCGAGATGTAGATCAGCCCGTTGTGCACCATCGGGCCGTGATGCTTCGGCTTGCCTTGGGGGGCGGCAGCCTGCGCCAGCAGTTTGGGCGCGCCCCATACGGACGCTGCAACCGCCGCCAGATTCGTCAGGAACGCTCGCCTTTTCTCATTCTGTTTTCTGTCCATCGTGTCCTCCTGTTTGCAAGTCAGTTCTTTGGTTATTGGCGGACGACTGCCGCGATACAACTGATTTCAACCAGCGAATTGCCCGGGATTCCGGCCACCGAAACCGTGCAGCGTGCCGGGCCCCGATTGGGGAAGTACGGCCGGTAGGCCTTGTTCATAGCTTGATAAAATTCCAGTGTGGCCAGATAAACCGTCAACTGCAGCACATGGTCCATGTCTCCACCGGCCGCTTCCACCAGTTTCTTCACGTTGTCCATTGCTCTCGTGACGTGCGTCGTGATGTCCAGCGTGGCTTCCTCCTGGTGTTCGTTCGCGCCCTGGCCTGCCACATAGATCAAGCCATTGTGCACAACCACCGGGGAGATCCCTCCCTTCGACGGCTGGCCGTCATAACCCAGTTTCAGGATGCCGCTTTGTCCTTCCGCGGCTTGAGCGCCTGCCGCGAAGCCTGCACTTTCCGGAGCAGGTCCCGCATTCGGCGAGTTCACCCGCAATGCGGACTCTCTGTGTATTCCGAGCTCGTTGAACATGATGTCCTCTCCTTCTCCTTCCGCGGCCCCCGTTACAGAACAACGCGCGGGCAGCCCTGAATTGCTCAGCTTACGAATCAAATTAGAAGTCAGGCACGGCGAATTGTATAACTTTTGGGACTTATAATCCACCGTGCTTGTCCAGGTGGTTCAACAAATCTGCCGCAGTTCCGAATGTCAGGCCTGAGGAGCAGCCCCGCATTCCTGGCCCGATTCACGGTGGCGCCAGGGCCGGGTTGAGATCTCGGGCCTTTTTGAACTCCACGTCGGCGGCCTGGCGCTCGCCTTCTTTGCTGAGAGCGAGCGCCAAGTTGTAGTGTGCCTCGGCGGAATTGGGATTCAATCGCAACGACTGGCGAAACGCTCCAGCCGCTTCCTTCAAATCGCCATGATCGAGCAATGCCAGCCCCAGATTGTTCTGCACGGCGGGATTGCCTGGGAATCGTTTGGCCAGGTCTTCAAATTGCTGAACCGCCTCCCCGGCTTTGCGCTCCTGCATCAGCGTCAGCCCGAGGTTGATGCCGGCGTCCAGGTAATCTGGTTTTAAAGCCAGCGCCGCACGAAAATCCGCTGCGGCGCCCGTTGGATTGCCCAGCCGGGCCTGAGCCAGCCCGCGGTTGTAATGCGCTTCCGCAAGATCGGGAGCAACGGCAACGGCCTTGTCAAATTCCTTTGCGGCGCCTTCATGGTCACCCTGCTCCCACAAAATCCGCCCCAGCCCGAGCAGCGCGTCCGGGTAATCAGGCTTGAGCTCCACAGCCTTGTCCAGATTGGAGCGGGCTTCCGCCAGGTTTCCTTTCTGCTCAAAAGCAAGGCCCATCAGATAATAAGCCGCAGGATTTTCGTTCCAATATTTCAGTGCGGATGCAAGGTCAGCCAGGGCCTTGTCGGGTTCATGGTTCGTCAGGTGGCCGGCTGCCGAAATCGTCAGGCTCTTGGCCCGCGTAACTTTTGAGCGGAATTGGCTGAAGCCGGCAATGTCCTGCATCTCCTTCTGCGCTTGCGCCGGGTGGCCCAGCTTGCGGCTGATCATCGCCTGGTTATATCGGGCCTGTTCGAAATCCGGCTTCAAACGGATGGCTTCATTCAGTTCCTTCAGCGCCTCCTCCAGTTTGCCCTCCGACCTCAATGCAAGGCCCAGGTTGTAGTGAGCGTCTGCATCGTTCGGCAAAAGACGAACGGCTGATTGGAATTCAACCAGCGCCTCCGGTTGCTTCCCCATGCGGCGCAACAGGACGCCCATCCGCTCGTGCGCAGGACCAAAATCGGAACGGAGGCGAATCGACCTGCGATATTCGGCCAAGGCGTCCCGGGCCTTGCCCTGCTGTTCGTAGGTCAGGCCAAGATTGTAGTGGGCGAGGGGGTCCTGCGGCGCCAGCGCGACGGCCCGCTGAAGTTCACTTACAGCGCCGGGAAGATCGTTATTCTTTGCCAACGCCAATCCCAAAGCGAGGCGCATGGGCGCGGACTCGGGCTTCAGGCGAACGGCGGCCCTGAAGGCATCGATGGCCTGCTCCAACTGGCCGATCTTTTCGAGAGTTATTGCCAGGTTGTACTGTGAGTCAGAGAACTGCGGCCAGAGTTCACTGGCGCGGCGGAATTTCTGGATGGCCGATGCGTAATCGCTTTTCCTGGCAAGGGCAATTCCGTCTTTGTTGAGCTGCGCGGCCAGTTGCTGGTTTGTCCGGGAAGGCCCATGCGCCTGGGCACGGCAAGGTACGCTGCGAACTGCAAATCCTGCGCAGAAAACAACAAAAAGGGCGCACCAGTATGGGACCTTCTTATACCCGGTGCCACCCGAACTACCCGGCATTACCTGTCCTTCACCGCTGAAAAAGGCCGGGCAGCGCAACTGTCAACAAGTTGTTGCAGCTACGCCGCCCGCCTGGGAAACCTCCGCCAGCGCCGAGATCAGAAGTTCAACTTCAGCGCCATCTGCATAATGCGCGGATCGCGCGCGCTTCTGACCTGGCCGAAAGAGCTTGACGTAAAGCTGCCGGAGGGATTGTTGAATTGAGCATGGTTAAACGCGTTGAAGAATTCAGCGCGATATTCCAGCCCGACTCTCTCCGTAAATTTAAAGTCTTTGTGCACCGCCATGTCGAAGTTGACGATCCCGGGTCCATGGAAGAAGGCACGCCCCGCGTTGCCGGGAACCCCGAGGATCTTATTGTTGGGATCCCTGCCCCATTCGGCCCAAAAAGTGTCCGGCGAGAAATACTGGTGGACCTTAGTGCTCCTGGGATCAAATTTCTGAATGGGTTGCCCGGTCCAGTTCGGCCGGTCTACGCCAGAGCATCCGCAGAGCGAGTAGTCTCCTCCGCTGCCCATCCCGATCGGGAAGCCCGTCGTCAGCCGCGTGATTCCCGAAAATATCCATCCACCAGCCACAGCCCTCTCCAGCCCCGCTTTCGGGCCTGGCAGGGCCCATGTGTAGCTGAAGACAAAATTGTGCTCCAGGTCAAACTCGGAAAGACCGCGGCTCAATTTTGCGTTGAAGGGGTTGATGTTTTGCGCAAAGGCGGAGGAATCATCGAGTGATTTTGACCAGGTGTAAGCGCCGAGAAACTGGACGGAGCCAACCCTCTTCTCCATGGTTACCTGGAGCGAGTTGTAAACGGAATTGGCAATCGTCGCTGTATAGTTGTTAGGCCCGAAGTCCAGCGTGGCATTCAGACCCTGTCCGATTGCATAGCGGCCCGAAGTCACGGAAAAGGGACGCGTCCCGTACTGAAAGTTTCCGCCCCCAAGGTCGTATGACGCGTCTTCACCGTTTGTGCCGCAACCAGGCGTCGCCAAACATACGGCTGCGCTGCCTGGATTGGCCGAATACCCGGCAATCAGGTGATGCCCGTTTGTGCCCACGTAGGCGACAGTCAGCAAGGTGGAACTGCCGATTTGCCGCTGGATGCTGAAGTCATAGTGCTGTTCATAAGGGAGCCTGTTGTTCAGGTCAAATCCCGGCGAACTCGCAATGGGCTGAAGCTGGGCCCAGTTAATCGTTTGCGGATTGGGAACGGTAAAGGGGAACCGTTGGCCGGGCCCTCCCGCGGTTTGACGGTTTTTATACGGAAGATCATAGTAAACTTGCGTGGGACTCACGTAAAAGAGACCTGCCGGCACGTCACCCACTTCGTAAAACTGGGTGAGGTCTTCGACGTTGGTGTAGTAAATGCCATAGGAGGCGCGGATGCTGGATTTCCCGGGGCCCCCGAAAACGCTGGCCAACGGCCCGCTGCTGAACCCGGGAGAATAGGCAAACCCGATACGAGGGGCAAAGTTCTTGTAGTCGTTGGGAGCCAACCCTTGTTGAACTCCAGGATCTCCAGGGCACAGCCAGCCCTTGGGTGCGGTGGGATAGATAGTTGACTGGACGTTGTAGTTAATCGCCTGGATCCTGCAATTACTCGGCGTCCTGTCCAGCTTGTCACGGAAGAAGGTGCTGGTTTCCCACCTTAGCCCGTAATTGACCGTCAGGTTCGATTTCAGCTTGTAGCTGTCTGCCACAAACAGCGCGCCATATTCTGATCGCGAATCCAGAAACTGCCTGCTGGATTGAATAAATCCCACGGGCGCCCCGATCAGAAAATCGGCAAAGTCACTGCCGGTTTCCGAACCATCGAAATCAAACACCCCGTTTTCTGCATAGGTGTTTCTTTCGTTAATCTGAAATCGCTGGTAGTTGCCCCCGAACTTGAACGTGTGCTTGCCGCGAACCGCCGAGAAGTTATCGCTCACCTGGTAGGTATTGTTGAACTGCCCGGTTGTGCCATCAGGCAGACCAAAACTGGGGCCGGAGTTGTCCAGAGTGGTGAGAGGAACACCCTGCAGGCTTGGCACCACGGGAATGATCCCCAGTCCTCCCGTCACAAATCCAAGAGAGGACAGGTCCGACACGAGGCCGCCCTGGGGCTGGCGCTGGGTCATGGCAGTGCGGAAAAAGGCGGCGTGGGCCTCATTCACGTTTGCCGACCCGAATGTGCGCGTATTGCTCAAAACGGTTTCCATGGCCTGCTGGGGTGTTGAAGCCGGGAAACCCGGCACGTTGGCCGCAGGGAAAGGATCGAGCAGATTGGTATTGTCCAGAGCGTAGTACAAAGACCAACGGCCTGTGCCCTGCGTGTCGAAGTCGCTTTTCACAGAAAATTTATCGTCACGGAGGTGCTGTTTTTGGGCAGTCGTCGAGAATGTCCCGCCGCCTAAGCCAGGAGTTGCCTCCGGGATGTATTGCTCCAGTGCAATGGAAGGCGCCGACCACGCGCTTTGAGGGATGATACCACCCGGGAAGACACAAGTTGCAGTGCTTGTGCAGCCGGGGCTGAAATATGGCTCTCCGTTATTTACGGTGTAACCCAGACGGGCGCTCAAGACATCGTTCAGACAGCCGTTCCCGGGAGCGCACCCTTTCACCACCGCTGTGGGGTCGAGCCCACTCACGGGCAAAGTGGTATCAGACAGATTGCCCGCTCTCTGATCGGCAGTGGGCACCGAGATCACGTCAGACGTCAGGCCCCGCGATTGCCGGGTTCCCTGATAATCACCAAAAATGAAGAGTTTGTTTTTGATGATCGGCCCGCCAACCGTCCCGCCGAACTGGTTACGCTTGAACGCACCACGATCCCCATCGAAGAAGTTACGGGAATCGAATTTTTCGTTGCGAACGAATTCAAATCCCGAACCGTGCCATTCGTTCGTGCCGCCCTTGGTCACCACGTTGACAATTGCACCGGAATACTGGCCATATTCCGCTGAGCCGGCGTTGGTGATCACCTTGAATTCCTGAATCGAATCCAGATTGGGTACAAGACCGGCGCCATTATTTCTGCCTTCTTCCACGCTGCCGCCGTTCAGCATGAAACCGTTGGAAGCTTCCCTGCCACCGTTGACGGAGAAGTTTCCGGTGTTGCCGGTGCCCGCCACCGGGCGGTCCCCCAATGATCCCTCCCTGGTTTCGGGCACAACTCCGGCCTGGAGTCCGAGCAAATCAATGTAGCTGCGGCCGTTGAGCGGCAGGGAGAGCATTTTGCGGCTCTCGATCACGTCGCCCATGGAAGTATTTTGTGTCGCCACCTGGACCGCCTGCGCGGAAACTTCTACTGACTGTTGCGCGCTTCCGATAGCAAGGCTGGCATCCACACGCAAATCCTGATTGATGAGCAAAGTGATCCCACTTTGGACATAGTTCTTAAATCCCTTTGCCTCCACCGTAACGCTATAGTGCCCAACCGGCACTACGGGAAAGCCGTAAACGCCGCTGGAGTTTGTTGACGTCCTCGAAACCACGCCGGTGTCCTGGTTCTTCAAGGTGACACTGGCTGTTGGTATGGCGGCTCCGGACGGATCGGTAACGACCCCGGAAATGGATCCGCTCACTGTTTGCGCTTTAAGCCCTGGAGCTGCGACCGCTAAAACAAAGGCCATCAAGGCAAACACAAACAAATACAGTCGCCCCTGCCTCATGTTGAGATCCCTCCTGCGTTAGTATCTGACCCAATGTCCTTTGCCATGTATCCGCAATAGGATTCCGACAGCTGCACCCAACGAAATACAACTCACTTCATTGATAGTTATCCGGGACGGGCCGTAATCTCCCTGGCATCCCACTGCTCGGACCCAAACTTGTCGATTGTCCCCGCTCCCATTTCGCGAATCTGGACTGCAATTACGATGCACAGGTCGTAAGACCTCGATGCGTTACGGCTTACTAAACATTCTTAAGTATTCCAGCACGCCAACACTTTCCTGCTCCGTTAGCTTGTCCGACCTCGGTGAGGTCCTATGAGCCAACATCTTGCTTCTGGCGGCCGCCGTTCCCGATATGCCCGGCAACCTGATGGAACTTTCAACCATGGGCATCAGCAACCGCTCTGACACTGTAAGCCCACCGTCTGACAGCAAGCCGGGCAACCACGTCCCGCAACAAAGGGCAGAGAGGCACCCCTCATAGTGATAAACAAGGTATTTGGCTGGGTAGTGCGCTAACCCCACCTCAGGTTCCCCACGGCTTTCCTAATACGAGAACAACTCTCTCCTAGTATGGAAAATTGGAGTGAATAACCTTAACCCGCGTTACGTTCCGAGTGGTACCATGAGTGACTCGGCGATGTCAAGGAGAATTTACCCGGCTTTTTCCTGCCTTTTACTTCCTTCACCTGGTTCCTTCCGAATCGAGAAAATCCTGTAGCCGCCGCACGAATGGTCTAACATTAGGCCCATGGTGAGGCGTCGGACGGCCACAAGGAATCAGGTCCTGGTTATGTTTGCCATAAGTTTCTTCGTTGCTTCATATTGCGCAGCGAAACAGAGCCCTGCCCCGGGTTCCCAATCCGCAAGGGCCCTCACCGCCCAGGCCAGCAAGTACCTGGCGCAGAAGGATTTTGGCCGGGCAAGAACAGAGCTGGAATCCGCCATCCGGACCGATCCCAACTACGGCGAAGCCTATGATGTGCTGGGGCAGGTCTACCTCCAGACGGGAAATACTGAAGGCGCAATCTCGGCCTTCAGCGAGGCCGCAAAGCTGCGGCCGAAATCTTTCAGTTCCCAATATGGGCTGGCCATGGCTTTCCTGCGAAACCACGATGTCCAGCGAGGGCTCCAGCAGCTCAGGGTTGCCGTTTCACTCCGTCCGGACGACGTTGATGCCAATTACAACCTGGGAGTGCTGCTCATTGACGAGGGCCATCCAGAGGAAGCCATCGAGCACCTTCGGCGGGCCCAGGCGCCCGGCGAGAGCCGGCCTGACGTTGCTTTTCAATTGGTCCGCGCAGAATTGGGGGCTAACAGGCTTGACGAAGCCAGGAAGGATGGCAGCAAGGCATCACAGAACCTGGCATCGGATCCTGCCTGGCAGGCGGCCGTCGGTCAGCTTTTCCTCGAACATCACCAGCCCGGCGAGGCAATCGCGTACCTTTCGAGAGCGCACATGTTGCGGCCGGATTCAGCCGATGTGGGGCGGCAGCTTGCGGCTGCCTACCTGGAATCCAACCAGCCTGACAAGGCACTCGAGCTCGTCAACGCGCCCCAGACCGCTGAAGACTACTATCTCGTGGCCGGCGCAGACTATCTGCTGCGGCGTTACGAACCAGCCGCAAAAAGCGCGGCCAATGCGGTTAAGATGGATTCCAGCCAGCCTCGCTACCTGCTGCTTGAGGCCCGGATCGATCAGCATCTTGGCCGGCACGATTCCGCCCTCTCACTGCTGGAAAACGCCATCAGGCTTGCGCCGAAGTGGGCCGAGCCCTACTACAGCGCCGGCGTGAGCCTCTATTGCGAAAAGCGATATACGGAAGCGCAGAAATACCTCCAGGAGTCGCTGGAACTTCAGCCCGATTCATCCCGGGCGCTATTCCTCTATGCAGTCAGTCTTGTCAGCGAAGGCAAAGAGCAGGCAGGGGAAACCTACCTTCGCAAGGCAGTGGCGATCAACCCGGGCAACGCGCACTTCCGGTACTATCTGGGAGAAATCTTGATTCGCCAAAACAGGCTGCCTGATGCCGAAGCGGTCGCCAGCCAGGCCGTCCGGGTGGACCCAAATTATGCGCCCCTGCATTACCAGCTTGGGAAGGTTTTGCTGCGGAGCAACCACCCCGATGAGGCGGCGCGGGAAACCGAAAAGGCGATCAGCCTTGACCCAAACCTCGCAGAGGCCTATTACCAGCTCATGCAGGCTTACAACCGGCTGGGGGAAAAAGAAAAGTCCGCGCGCGCGGCGGCTATCTTCGCCCGGCTCAAAAAGGGACCCGCCAGCGACAAGGAGAAATTTTACGAGGATGTAAAGAAAGAGCTGGGGCTGCCGTAATTGATTCTGGCACCTAAGTCGCGCCTCCTTATGCCGTTATGCCCTCCCCGCCTCAATCTTGCCGCGAAGCACGGTGATCGAGGCTTTCGGCAGCGTATAGCGGGCGTTCGGGCCGCCTTGAACGGTTTGGCGCACCGGCGGATCATCAGGATCGGCGTGGGAGCCGGGCCCCGTCGAGTGCCAGACGTATTGCTCGCTGCCGAACGTCACCTGATGGATCTGGCCCGCAAAATGGCTCACGTGTCCGCTTTCTGAGTCCTCGAAAGCCACCTGGACCGTCCGCGCATTATTCTGGTCTTTGTTAATCAGCAGGATTGACCAATCGCCGTCCGGCCGTTTCAGCGCATAACTCGTAATCAACGCGTTTCCCGCGGCGTCCTTCACGGTCCCCAAAACTCGAAACAGGTGATGAACGCCCGAGTGGTGCGAAGCCCATTCACGGTTGATCAGATGGCTGGCATAGTACTCCGCCGTGTATCCGCTGACCTTGAAATTGGAATCGCAGACAAAGTTGCTCCAGGTGCCCCATCCATGGCACCCGCTGTTGGGCGCCTGGGGCTGGATGGGCGAATGGAAATAAGCGCCCCCGCCCTCCAGAAAGAAACTTCCGACGCTGTCGGCCAGCCAGAGTCCTGAGAAAATGTCCGACATATAGGGCGTCATCTCCCAGGAAACATTACTCTCTGTATTCATCAGCGGAACGCCCTCCGGCAGGCCGTCATCACGAAGTGCCTGGAGGCAGCTTTGCGTCAACTCCGGCTCACGATAGAGATCGGCCCAATTCACCGCGCAGGGATCAAAGGGATAGTGTTCAAAGGAGACAAAAGCGAGGTCCTGTATTCGTCCGCGCGCTTTCAGGTAGTCCAGAAAGCGCCCGAACCAGGAGGTCCTTCCCTGCGCGTCCGGCCACACCGAAATGTCCTGATTGATGCCTTGAAACACCGGCCCGCCCAGCTTGATGTCTGGATCAACCTTGTGGATGGCATCGGCGAATTGCAGATAGAGCGCGGCGTAATCTTCCGGCATATAGTATTGCCCGTCGCATTCCTCGCCCATTTCAATCCGCGCAATGGGATAACCTCGTTTTTTGAGATAGGCAACCTGCGCGGCCGCGTCCTCCGGAATGCTGTACAGGATGGCAACGGGAATTGTGGCCGGCAGCTTGTTGGTGATGCCGCAGGTGAAAAACAAGTCGAACCCCGTCTGAGAACCGTGCGAATTCAGGTCGGAAGCAGAATGCCAGGGGTCCGTTGAAGAACAATACGTAGGCGTCTGGCTGGGGTCGGGAGCATGTTTCACCAGGTCGATGAATGTTCCGTCGTCCTGAAGGGTGCCCGCATACACCTGGCGGATGGCATAGCCAACCCGGTCGCGCGGATCGATCGAGGCCGGCGCTGCAGGGCCATGGGCGGACTTGGTCATCACAACGCGGACCCAGCGCGTGGACACCGGAGAGCGGGAAAGCTTCAGCGTCACCTGGCCGCCGCTCCCATTGCGGACGCTTCCGCGCGCGAAGAGGTTCCACCGACCTGAGGCCTGCTGTGCCACGCCCCCGCCGCCCGCGGAATACTGGCCTTCCCAGCTCATGGGGTCGTCGCCGGTCCAGTATTGGATTTCGTAATCGCTTGCGTACGGGTCGCCCCAGTCGAGGCGAAGGGCGTTGATTTTCTGCACCGCACGCAGGTCGATGATGATCCACTGCGGGTGCAGGCCGTCATCCTCTCCGGTAAAGGTCTTTGTCAGGTAGGGATTACTTTTCCAGAACGTGGCCGGGTCGCCATCCGTCAGCCGCGAATAGCCGCGCGCGGCCCCTCCGTTGCTGGTGGTCCCACGGCGAGGGAGGGGATAGCCAAACGAATTCTTCAGGAAACCTTTGGGCTCCGCGTCGCCGGTAAAATATCCCTCGCGCCTGGCCGGGTCGCTCCACGTGCCGTCCGAATTCCAATGCCAGGCTTCGATCGCCAGTTCGGTGTGGAGGCGATAGGTAATGGGTCCCCAGCCAGCGGAAAGGCACTCGCGGATAATTTCGGGCGTGTAGATCTTATCGATGATCGACGGGGACAACTCGTCCATCGAACTCCCCAGGCTTTCATCGGGGTCGAAAGAGTTCACCACGTGGCCAGGTGTCACGTCAACGCGGAGCAGCGCCGCGGGTGAACTTCCGCCGCCTTCATCGCCCTCGCCGCGTGGTCTTTCAACTGAAAACGCCGCCGGCAATGCCGAAAACGTTGCAGCGCCTCCCACTCCGGCCAGGAACCTGCGCCGCGACACCGGGGACTTGAGCGGATCGTCGCCAGAATTCTTCATCTCGGAATAACTCCACTCAAGGTTACAGCCAGGCTATTTTGAAAATAGCAGACGAACAAGGACCACATTGTTAGCCTTCTCAGGAAACGGTCGCTTCACGCGCGCGAAATCGAAAGGGTCTCGACTAGTCTGGAAGCTTTCTCCGCAGCTTTGATCCCTTCGAGGCCGCGAAGGCGTTGAATTCTTCAGTCATCTGCCGTGTCCACTGGCCGTCGATCTGCCCGGGGCTGTATTTCTTCTCCCGCAGCATCATAAACCCCCACTCATCAACCAGGTGGTCCATCTCCGCGTGGTCCGCCACTTTTCCCGCCATTTGCGGCGGAATAAAGGTGATCCCTTCCGGATCGCTCACCGCAATGTCACCCGGCATCACCGTCGCCTGGCCCATCCGGATGGGCACGTTGATCCCCATCAGCGTCACGTTTCTTAACGCCGAGGGGTCGGTTCCCCGGCAAAAAATCTCGAAATCTTTCATCTCCTCGATCTCCGCCGTATCGCGGACCGATCCGTTGACGATGAGCCCGTTATGGGTCTTCGTAAAAACCGAAGTGGCCAGATTCCCGCCGATGATCGTCCCGTCTTTGATCTTCCCGAACAGGTCCACGACCATCACATCCCCCGGCTGCAGCCGGTTGATGATCCAGGAGTTCTCACCCTGCACCGTTTCCCCTTCCTTCTTCGCATTGGCCCTGATCACCGAATCCAGGTCCGGCCGAAAGGGCATGAACACTGCCGTCACCACTCGCCCCACCAGCCTCTGCTTCAGCGGGTTGATCACCGTCCACCCGGACTCAAACTGGTTGTGATATCCCGCCCGCTGCAGCACTTCCCAGGCTTGTTCCGCCGTCACGTCACTCAGGCGCTGCAGCATGGAATCGGGCACGTCCGGGCGCCCGTCGGCAAACCGCGCCCCGTGCCAGTCCGGCGTGAACTCGATGAGTTGCTGCTTTGAAAACATTCCCAGCTGGCCATAGGCGGGAATAGCAATCGTGGAACCCAGTACGATGGCGATGACGAAAAGAATCATTTTGTGAATGCGTTGAATCATGGTCTTCCGTTCTCCCTTCCCTCGGGCAATTCGATGGCCTGTCACCCTGAGCGAACTGCCGTGATCCTTCGCTTCGCTCAGGATGACAGGCGAACGGGCTCAGCATGACGGCAGGCCTTTTATGCCTTTCACCAATTTGACGAACACGACACTAGCGGGGCTTGACGGCGATGGCGGAGATTTCAATTTTTGCGCCATTCACCAGCTTGGCCACCTGCACGGTTGTGCGCGTGGGCTTGGGATCCGGGAAAAAAGTCTTGTAGACACCGTTCATCTTTCCGAAGTCATTGACGTCCGACAGATAGACATTCACGGCCACCACGTTGCCCATGGTCATCCCGCCGCCCTCGACGATCTTCTGGATCAACTGCAGGGCTGCGCGGGTCTGGCTCTCGATGTCAGGCTCGAGTTTTCCGTTGGCGTCGGTGCCCTGGGTGCCCGCCACATAAAGGGTGTTACCCACCAGAATCCCATTGCTGAAGGGCAACCCTTCCGGAGTTCCGGGGGGGTTGACGGCCCGCACCTGTTCAGCGGGTTGCTGGGCCTGAGGCTGGGACTGGGACTGCGGCGCCTGCCCCGAGCATCCGGCCATGATGGCTGCCACCGAAGCAATCGCTAGGACAACTGTCACTTTCTTCATCGCTGGTTTTCTCCTTGGACCGGCGTGATGGAGCCTGCAAGCGCAGTTGGCGCGCCGCGGAATCATCCGCTTTCAACTCACCAGTCACACCGGAAAATTTGGGATCGATCAGACCACTCCGACCGACCACCACTATATACGCGAGAAGCCGTCTTGTTGCAATTATTTTATGTGAATCCTCAAGGTGATTATGTTACCGTCTACTTCACTCATTCGTGCCCTCAACCGAACCGGGTACCTTGAAGAAAGGAGCAATCAGATAACTCCAACCGGAGACCTTGCCATGGCTGAAAAACAGTCATCCCGCGTGCGCTGGCTGCTGGTGATCTGGATGTTCGTCGTCAGCGCTATTGCCTACCTTGACCGGGTCAACATCTCCATTGCCGGCCACACCATCATGGAGCAGTACCACCTCAGCAACGTGGAACTGGGCTGGATCTTCAGCGCGTTTGTGGTGGGCTACGCGATTTTTCAGACCCCTGGCGGCAGCCTGGCCGATCACATGGGACCGCGCTGGGTGCTGGCGGCGGGTGTCCTCTGGTGGGGCGTGTTCACTTCGCTGACGGCCATGGTTCCGACGGGCATCGCCTCCGCCCTGTTCATTTTTATCGCATTACGGTTCATGCTGGGCGCGGGTGAAGCAGTTGTCTATCCTGCTTCCAACAACGTGGTGGCCAACTGGGTGCCCACCCAGGAGCGCGGCATCGCCAACGGGCTCATCTTTGCCGGCGTGGGCGTAGGAGCAGGCATCACCCCGCCGTTCATCACCTATATCCTCACGCATTTTGGCTGGCGCTGGAGCTTCTGGGGCAGCGCATTGCTGGGCATCGCAGCCGGCATCGTGTGGTTCCTGATCGCCCGCGATTCGCCCGAGCGCCATCCCTGGGTGTCGAAGTCGGAACGCGAACTCATTCGTGCCGGAGTTGACGTCAAGCACGAGCAGCACGTGGCCTCAACGCCCTGGCGCAAGATCGTCCGCAGCAAGGAAATTCTCGCCATCACCTTCAGCTACTTCTGCTACGGATATGTTGCCTACATCTTCTTCACCTGGTTCTTTATCTATCTCACCACGGTGCGCGGCCTCGACCTCAAGTCGGGCGCCGGCTACACCATGCTGCCTTTCATCGCCATGGCCGTCTGCTCGCCCGTGGGCGGCATCATCTGCGACGCGGTCACCAGGCGCTACGGCAAGCGCTGGGGACGTTGCGGTATCGCTGTGGTGGGCATTGGCCTGGCAGCGGCCTTCATCGTGGTGGGGGCTGAGGCGGCAAGCCCGGAGGTGGCCAGTTTCGTTCTTGCGGGCGGGGTCGGCGCGCTCTATCTGAGCCAGAGCTCCTTCTGGTCGGTCAGCGCCGACGTTGCCGGGCCCTGGGCGGGGACCGTCTCTGGCGCCATGAACACCGGCGGCCAGATTGGCGGAGCGCTGACCGCATCCCTCACCCCGGCCATCGCCAATCACTTCGGCTGGAGCGCATCCTTCCTGACGGCCGCGGCGCTTTGCGCGGTGGGATCGGTGGCCTGGTTAATGGTGGACCCTAACCGGAAAATCATGCCGCCGCGCGGTTTCGCCCCAACCGCAAAAGCCAGGGCACGCGCGTAGCAGGCGGTAGAAACAGTCCTTGTACTGCGTCATCCTGAGCGAATAGTCTCTGCGCACGTCATCCTGAGCGCAGCGAAGGATCCCTGCATTTATTTTCGGCAAACACGGGGATGCTTCGTGCGCTCAGCATGACCGTTGTCTTTTTCAACAACCTCACAGGCATTTGCCATTCATGAAAAGGAGAAACAATGCCACAATCTCCTGACTAATGGCGGCCGGCCTTCGCGAGGTAGGGAATAAACCCGCGGGCGCGCGTGCGGATCCGGTAAACCGATTTCGTCGCCGTGATGTAGAGCGTGCGGTAATCGGCGTCGCCCCAGGCCAGATTGGCCGGCTGCTCAGGAACGACAATCGTGCCCAGATGGTTCCCCTCCGCATCCCACACCCAGATTCCCAGCGGCCCCACAACATACAGATTTCCCTTGCGGTCCACCCGCATGCCGTCCGGAACGCCCTCATGCGGGCCGCCCTCCTCGCTGCCGAACTCGCGGCCGTTTGCCACTGTGCCGCCGGGCAGAAAATCGTACACGCGAATGTCTTTCCGCTCGCTGTCGTCGATGTAGAGCTTCTTGCCGTCCGGTGAAAACGCCAGGCCGTTCGGCTG
>DATEKC010000246.1:0-10262 GCA_035277665.1 Terriglobia bacterium | reverse complement strand
CGTCGAGTAATTGCTGTAACTGAGCGTCATCATGCGGATACACGCCATCTATCAGCCCCTCGATGCGACCCTGTAAGACCGTGAGCGGCGTGCGCAAGTTCTTCGGGTTGTACCACAGTCCGGCCAGGCCCAAATTCAACTCTCGCAATTCGAGCTTTTCACGACCAAAGGTCGAGAAGACCTGCCGGCCCTGCAGTTGGCCGCTGAGGACCTTTTCCACCGCGGCGGTCATGTCTAAAACATATTCCTGTGCTGCGGCGCCCGTCAGGGGCACCTTTTCCTGGTAAGCATGGCCTACCAGCAGGGTGATATGATCGAGGCCTTTCAACTTTTCCTGAAGATGCTTCAAGCCCCTCAGATACTGGTCGAGCGCAGTGCAGCTCGGCATGAAAAGGTAGACCATCATGCCCGAGCCGACAGCGTCACCTGTAACGGCGATGTTATCTTTGCGGTCCAGATAGACCATCGATCCCAGCGTGTGACCGGGGACATGGATCGCCTCAAATTGCCGGCCCCCGCCGAGGTCGATCACGTCACCGTCCTTGATCCATTTGAATTTGGGCGTGATATAGCCGGGTGGCAGGTGGGAGGCGTCCTTTTCGGATATGTACACGGTGCTGTTTTTAAATTCGTTGACCTGCAGGAAATGGTCGCCATGGCCGTGCGTGATGGCGACGGCGACAGGCAGCGAGGTCAGCGTGCGGAGGTATGCGGGCAGGTCGCCCTTGCCCATGCCGGTATCCAGCAGCAGGGCGCGGTTCTTTCCCGCCACCAGGTAGAAGCTTTCATTCCCGCGGATGCCACCGAAATCGAAGATTCGCCAGATGCTGTTGCCGAGCTTCTCGGATGTGTAGGTCTTCGAAAAATCTTTCCGATAGACGGTCAGGTGATAGCGCGCAAAGGGCGCCTGGGGAGTGGAGAGGGTGATGACAAACCGATTGGCGCCTTCCTTCAGGTCCACCTCACGCGGTTCGCCGGATTTCACTGTGACTCCATTGATCTTCAATTGAGCGCCAGTATTGGCCGGCGTGCTGGCCGTAATGAAGACCTTCGCGGTGTGCACCATCCCCACGGTCGCTGTATAGTCGAATCGCGAAGCAGAGAGCGGCTGGTCGAGCGGAAATCTCAGGTACTCGATGTTGCTCTTGTGTGATCCGATCTCAAGATTTGTCAGAACTCCGGCCGACTGTGCGTAAAGCAAAGGGCTGGTGGCACTGGTTATGAAAATGAGCGCGGCGATAATGCCAAAAACAGGGACTCTTCTGCGTCGTGTCATTCGATGCCCCCTTTCCGGAACGCGAACGAGTATACGGCGGCGCCATCAGCGGGGCAATTTGCGGGTCGCGCATCGCAAGTTTAGCTGACCGTTTCAGCGCTGTAGCGCGCGATGAGGCCGGTGCGAACGGCATGGCGATAGACACGCAGGAAGGCGCCGGAGGCCAGGAGCAAGGCCAGAGTGGTGAGAGCGGCGCAAACCAGCATGGGGGTGAATTGGGCGCCGTGGCCCTCCACCACGCCCCGCATGCCCTCAAAAACATAGGTCGGCGGCACCAGGCGCGCCACCCACTGCAGCCAGTGGGGAAGCGCCGAGAGCGGATAAAACACGCAGGCCAGCGGCGACAGCAGGGCAGGGAGGGGCCAGATCAGCCACTCTGCGGCCGGCCCCCAGCGCAGCACAATCGCGGTGCCCAAAATCCCCAGGGCGACGCCGAAAAGAAAAAGCAACAGGAGGAACGGGACCAGCATCGCCCCAATCGTGAAGAAGTGAAGGCCAAACGCCGCGGTTGCCAGGATGACCATGACCGCCAGCACCACCAGACTGGTTGCAACGCTGAATAGCACGAGGCCGGTGAGATATTCCGAGATGGCGATCGGTGCCGCAAAGATGTTCAGAAAGTTGCGCGACCATACGTCTTCCATGAATGCGACGATCACCCCATGCAGTGCGCGCACGAGAAAGTCCCACAAAATGATGGCGCCGAGCAGAGCGGGAATGAAATTGAACCGGGCGGTGGAGACCGTGTTCAGGTAGCGGCTGATAAAACCCCAAAGCACAATGTCCACCGCCTGCCAGGCAAACAGCGGCACCACCCGCGCCGAGCTGCCCCGCAGCAGGTAGAACAATCGAAGCAGAATTGCGGCAACCCGGCGCAGGCGTGCGGGCATCGTTGTCAATCCTCCAGGCTCAGCGGTTCGCGGGCCACGGTAACGAACAGATCTTCCAGCGACTCTTTCCCGTACTCGGCGGGCAAAGTTTTGGGATCGCCTTCCAGCAGAATCCTGCCGTGCGAGAGAAACAAGACGCGGCTGCAGACTTCCGTAACCTCGTACATGTTGTGCGAGGTCCACAGCACGCCTGCTTCGCTGCTGGCGGCAAATTCGCGAATGCGGGAACGGATTTCACGGGCGCTTGCGGGGTCGAGCGATGCCGTGGGCTCGTCCAGCAGCAACAGCCGCGGCTGGTTGAGCATGGCCTTGGCCAGCGAGACGCGCGTCTGCTCGCCTGATGACAGCACGCCGCACTTTGCGTTGCGAAAAGGCAGAAGATCGTATTCGCCGAGCAGGGCTTCGATGCGCGCCGTTGCCGAAGGCACGCCATACAACATTGCAAAAATCCGCAGGTTTTGCCAAACCGTCAGGTTGCCCGGAAGCGGCGCGTACACCGCCGTAAAGTTGGTGCGTTCCAGCGCCTGCCGGCGATGGGTCGAGATGTCTCTGCCATCGATGGTCACGCTTCCGAAACTTGGCTCAAGAACCCCGAGGACCATGTTAATGGTGGTGGTTTTTCCGGCGCCGTTGGGGCCCAGCAGGCCCAGGATTTCATGGCAGCCTACCTGGAAAGAAATTCCGTCCAGCGCCACGGTCAATCCGTACCGTTTGCCCAGTCCTTTCACCTCCAGGACGGGGCCGGCCACGGTTGTTTCATGATGGTTTTGTGTTGAATGCATGGGTCCGGCCAATGGCCAAACTGTCAGTTTGGCACGCCCGCAGCCTGCCAGGCAAGCACCACGGGAACAGGCGGATGTCACGTCTATCCGTGACATCCGTCACTGTTAAATTCTATAGCGGGAGATAAAAAAAGATTGAACCTGCCTCTTTGCTGCGATGAGGTAGCTGGCCATGGCCTCAAACGCTATCTTTTCTTTTGCGCTCAAACAAACACACACCCTGCCCGATTTGCGCTGCGAGTGCCCGATCAATGCTATCGGCAGTTCGATGCCATTGTATCCGGCCAAACATCGCAACCCGGCAAGGAACATCAGGAGAGGATGAGCCATGAAGTCCATGCGTTTTTGGGGAGCCCTGGGAGCCTGCAGTCTTCTCGTTGCTTTGACTTGGTCAACTTTGGCGCGATCACAAGGGGCCACAGAGCCGACTTTTAGCGGCGGCTCTTACCTGACCACCATTACAGACACTGCAGGAAATTTCGGCTCTCGTTCCGTGATAACCCTGCACCCGGACCACTCGATGCAAGCCATCGATTCCGGGCAACAGGGGCCGATCTTTTATTTCGGCAGCCAACTGGGTGAGTGGAGACCCGCCGGGCGACACCAGATTGTCGGCCGGACTATAAACTTCGCCTATCCGCAGGGCCCCAATGGCCAGGGAGTGGTGCGGACAGATTATGTCATCAACCTCTCGCCCGACCGGCATCACGTGATGGGCACCGTCACCGTAACCGATTTCCCGCTGCAAGAGGGAAATCCCTACGGTGACGGCGGAATTCTGGTCGCATCGGCAATTTTCGAGGGCGAACGGATCGAACCGTAGCGTGGTCCGCAGAGGTTCGGCGCTTTGCTGCCTCGCGGCTTTGCATCGGCCTCCTTACGGAGGCAAAAATAACATGGGGATCGTGTTCAGGATGGGCGCGTCTGGCAATGGGTTCGCACAGTATAACTTGACGGGTGTGGCAACCGTTGTGGCGCAGCCCCTCCAGGAGGAAACAACCATGAAAGACAAGGGTGCTGAAATGCTTCAACGCATGCTGGGCCCCAGCAGGGCGAAGGAAGTGCGCGCCGGGTGGTCAAAACTCTCACCGGATTTTGAGAACTTCGTCACCAACTTCCTG
Organism: Terriglobia bacterium; assembly: GCA_035277665.1. Lineage (GTDB taxonomy): Bacteria > Acidobacteriota > Terriglobia > UBA7540 > UBA7540 > SCRD01. The sequence continues at coordinate 6,193 of DATEKC010000246.1, read as the reverse complement.
GTCTCGGATGTCTGGTCCCGCCCCAATCTGGAACTTAAGATTCGCAGCCTGATCACCATAGCGGCTTCTGTGGCGCTGGGTCGGGTTAACGGGCTGCGGCTGCACATTGAGATGGCGTTGCAGAATGGAGCCACGAAGGATGAGATCATGGAAACCATTCTTCACCTCGCGTTTTATGCCGGTTTCCCGGCATGCTGGGACGCGCTGGTGATCGCCGATGAAGTTTTCTGCCGGTTGGAGTCTGCCGGAAAAAAACTGAGAACCGCTGCGTAAGGTACAGAGTCGGCCGCCGGAAACATGCAATGACCCAGGTTCGGGCGGGGCCGTGCTGGCTCAGGGCGGCGCGCAAGCTTGCCCACCGTCGTCTGCGCGGCTGGCATAATCGGCGCGCCTTTCGCGATGGGCGGCCGGGCAAACACCGCGAGGCTTGTGACGCACGCAAACAGGTTTCCAGGATATCGCGTTTGATGCCGCAGGCGCCGGCCATCATTCTGAGCCATCTAATTCTGAACCAATATGCTCTGACGGTATAATAAAGTTAGTGGCCTTCAGACGGGCCGACTATGTCGGGGTGGATGGTTTTTGTCGCTTCTCATCCTCCGTGCCCCGCGAAGGCGAGCGACGTCAGCGGGGCAACTCGGCATTCCACGGGAATCACAGACCAGATCTCGGGCTCAGACGGGTTGTTTGAAAGCGTTCCAGTAGGCTTCGATTTCTTCCAGCCGTTTATTCCTGGTTTCCGGAACGAAGCGCCACGTGAAGGCTCCCTGCGCCAGCGACATGACCATGAGAAAAGCGATTGTGAACCCCTTGCCCAGCACGTGAAACGCATAAGGGAACAGCAGCACCACGATGGCGTTCGCCACCCATTGGATCAGCACCGGAACGGTCATGGCGATGCCGCGAACGTCATTCGGAAAAATCTCCGGCACCAGCGTCCAGAACACGGGCCCGATGCAGGCGGAAAAGAACGCCAGGTACGCCAGGATGAGCGCCAGAACCGCGGGCCCCTCAAAGCGGCCTTCCAACACGGTAATCAACAAACCCAGGAGCGAAAGCGCCATGCCCGCCGACCCGGTGATGTAGAGCGGCTTACGGCCATAACGGTCAATGGCCCAGAGCGAGGCCAGGGTGAACACAAATTCCGTCACTCCCACCACAATGGTCGACGCCAAAGCAGCATTGATTTTCCAGCCCGCGGACTGAAAGATGGCCGGCGCATAATCGATGATGGTGTTGATGCCTGACACCTGGACAAGAATCGCAAGGCCGGCGCTGGCCAGAAGCGCGCGCCGGACCCCGGGCCTGAAGAGTCCACGCCAGGCGTGCGACCGGTTGTGCAGGTTGGCCGTAATCTCGCTGAGTTCCCGCCCGGCGGTTTCCTCATCCGCGATCCGCCGCAGCACATCGAGGGCCTCCTGCGGTCTGCCGGACATTGCCAGGAAGCGGGGAGTTTCCGGGGCCAGCGCGACGAACAGCAGGAACACCGCGGAGGGCGCCACTCCGGTGAGAAACATCCATCTCCAGTTATTGGCGCCGGCGTCCCGCAGAAGATAATTGATGCCGTACGATACGATGATGCCCGTCACGATAGACATCTGGTACAACGTTCCCAGCCGCCCCCGGATGGAGGGTGGAGCGACTTCCGCCACGTACATTGGGGAGATCAGGGAAACGCCGCCGACGGCCAGGCCCCCTATGAATCGGGCCGCAACAAAACCGTTAAAGCTGGCCGCCAGCGCCGATGCGACTGATGTGGAGGCAAACAGCAGTGCCACGAATATCAGCAGCCGCCTGCGTCCGTAGCGGTCGGCGAGTTTGCCGGCAGCCGACGAGCCGATGACACAACCGAACAACAGCGAACTGAACGCCCAGCCGAGCCCGAGGTCACTCAAATGGAAGGCGCGCGTAATAAAGGGGCCCGCGCCCGTGATGATGGCGATATCGAACCCGAAAAGCAGGCCTCCCATCGCCGCCGTACACGCCAGAAAAACCACATAGCGCAGGTTGATGGTCTTATCCACGAACGCACTCCCTGGACGGTACCTTTTCCTGGATTTCGTTTTTGGGCAGGTGGCGCGCACACACGCCTGCTGTTGCAATCTGCGCGGAAGCCAATTGTTGCAAATTCAGGCCGGTGGCTGAGGCATCACCGCTTCCCGTTCAACTGTTGAAGGCGCGAACCCGGCGCCACTGCCCGCCATCATCGCGCAGATTACAAAAAATGCGATCTATCCTCCATCCTCGATTGCCGTCTAGTGTTTCTCTCCCATGATGCCCGGAAACCAGCGCACGGCGTTCGCATGGTACAACTTTTCCAGGACCGGTTGTGCCAGATCGAGGCCCTGGTACTTTTTCCCCCTGTATTCCACCCAGTCGTTGGTCGCCAGGAACCGCCAGTCGCGGGCGTAATAGTCTTCCCACTCCTTGATTGTTTCCTGGGGATTTGCGCCGGGTAAGAAATCGAGGTCCGTGCCGTAAATCAAGCGGTCCTGGTACTTGTTGATGAAGTCGATGGCCTGCGCGCGCGGCAGCATCATCACATAGGGCATGCGAGCCGCCATGTCCACGGCAAAGTTGGGGTAACGGTCCAGATCACGCCCAAGTTCCGGGAAATTGGCTTCCATGCTGCCCAGATGGGCGCCCACCACGCGCAGGTTGGGATTTTCCTCCACTACATGGTCGCGGGCCTTGAGAATGGTTTCCTTGGAAGGCGCGTGAGGATTGTTGTACATGTACCACTGCGGGCTGTGCTTGTAATATCCAAAGTCGGGTGAGGCAGGATTGGGCGGCTCCCAGCACGAACTGGGATCCGCAACGTGCGCGACCAGCGTTTTGTGATGGGCGGCGATGTCTTTATAGATGGGCTCGAATATCGGGTTATCCGGCATGATGTAATTCCCGTGCGCGTCGTGGATCTGCATGCCGATGTTTTTCCAGATCTTCACGGCAATCGCTCCCCCGGTGAAATCGCGGTTGATCTGCCGGATGGCCGCCTGCGCAAACCCCGGCTTCTGGAAAAGATACGGGTCGAAGGTTGTGCAGAATACGGAGTGCCCCTGGCTCGCCGCAACATAACGGGAGGCGTCCTGAATCTCTCGCGGCAGGTCCTTCTGGTAGGGGTCCGTGTTGTCGTCCACTGCGATGTCGAGCGTGTGGACGTTGAGCTTTTCAATCATGGCGATGAAGTCCTGGTTCGTCACAAAAATATGAGAGTGCGTATCAATGGGCTCCAGGGCAGTGAAAGCCTTGAGTTCCACCGGCGTTAACGGGCCCGTCACTGCGACCGCCGAGGCGGAAGGCGAAGGGGCGGATTTCTTCGCTTCCTGCCGGCTGCAGGCCCCGGCCAGGATTGCTGCGAAAACTAAGACTAAAAATTTCTTCATGGCTGCTTTTCTCCCAGGCAATGGCATTCGCAGCCAACATTCTGGCCGCGGAATTCAGGATGATCTCAGGAATATTACCGCATCTTTGGCTTAGAGTATGGGATTATACGCGGGGGAGCGTCAAGCGGGGGTCATCTCGTCTTTCACGAAATGAAGACGGATGAGGCGCGGCGCTGATTCCGGGTCGAAGTGGCAGCGCGCCGCGTCGCGCACCATTTCCCGGAGTTCCTCGATCGTGGCAGCTTCGGGAACATGGACTGGCCCAGAGCATGCGCTGTGAATCCGCCCTCTGGAGATTCTTCGATTTCGAAGATGATTTCTGTTCTTGCTATGAGCGAGTTGCGGCAACCCCGGCAGCCAAAAGCAAAAGGGCAACGACACACCCCCATCTGCCGCGGTTGCCAACTCACAATCGCTGCTTCTCCCGCATTCTGAAAGTCCTGGAAAGCGCGGGATTCAGGCCATCAACGCGGTTTGATGCGGTACAGGACGACGCCATGCGAGGGGACCGTGGCGCTGATGGTGCCGCCCGTTTTCTCCACTCTGCCAGTCCAAAGGTTCCGTGCGGAATAGCCGTGTTCATTCTCGTGCAGGCCCACGGCAGATGCCTCGATGGAGACTTTCTCCGTCGTTCCGCCGGTGTTGAACAGGCCGACAATCGCGTCTCCGTTGGGTTCCGCCTTGGCGAACACCTGCTGGTTGCCGGAATTGAGGACCCGTTTCGCGGCGATCGAGTCCTGGTCAACGGCGAGGACCGCGGTGTTTTTCAGGAGCTTCAGATCGGCCTGGTCGAGGTGAGTGAGATCGACGCCGAGGATCAGGGGCGCCGATCCAAGCGCCCACAGGCTCAATTGGGTCTGGCGCTCGGTCGGGGTGAGCCCATCGTTGCCGCCATTCCCGATCTCGATGGAATCATAATCGTTGAACCCGCCCGGCCCTGCCACAGGCTGCCACTCCGCCACAAAGTTGAAACGGTTCGCCATATGCGCCCAGTCGGTCAGCGGGTAACTGGCGTGGCCCTTCTCGCACCTGTAGCATTCGACGTCAGGCGCGAATTCAAACTGATTGGCGTATTTCCGCAATGTCGGCGCGATGGCTTGCGTATAGCTTCCCTGGGTGACGTCCAGGACCATCGGCCTACCGCTTTGCCGTATGGCATTCGACCAAGCCTTAACGTCAGCAACGTTGCTGTTTCTTGTGCCGTCGAGTTTGATGTAATCGACGCTCCAGGCCGCCAGCATATCGGCCCATGAATTGATAAATGCCTGCGCGCCGGGCTTGTCAAAGTCAATCTTCACCATGCCGCCGCAGTTGTAGTTGTCCTGCTTTACAGAAGGTTCGGCAATCTGGGCCGCGGTGTACCGTGTGCCCTTGATCGGCGTGTTCTTGCTGACGGCTTGTTTGGAAATCCCCGGTGTAACGTATATTCCGAATTTCATTCCGAGGCCGTGGATGTAGTCAGCGAGCACCTTGATGCCATTGGTATCGCCATGGGCAGGGAATTTTGAGGTATCGGTCACCCAGAGGCCATTCGGCCCCACGTCGGGGCCCTGCTTCCCCGGACACGGGTACCAGAAGTCGTCGAGGTTTACGTATTGGTAACCGAGTTTCTGCAAACCGGATTCCTTCAGCGCGCGCGCCTGGGCCTCCAGCTTCGCCCTCGACGGATGCTTCCGGAGGAAGCTCCAACTGCTCCAGCCGAGAACGGGTGTGCGCTCGAGACCATTGTTCTCCGCCCGAGTTTTTTGTAGGCCGCCCAGGCCCGCCAGCAACGCGACCAGCAGCGCAGCCATCAGGATATGTGTCCATTTCATGAGAATGATTCCTTTCTGTTAAAAGTTTGCACGGACGCAACGATTGTCCACTCTATCAATTCGGATCGCGAACCGCCGCGGCCCTTCGCTTCGCCCGGAATAGCCGGCGAAGGAGCCCGCGCGACATACCAACGGTCCGCACGAACATAAATATTAATCTGGACAGAGTATTCCTGCAGGGCATACATTGCCGCCCTTGCAATGTGTGCGGACACCAGAGTCCAGACCGCAACATACAACAGAAGGGATGATTTATAAATTAAAAATTATGCCGGAATGGCTGAGTTTAAAATCTTGAGTTACAGGCGGGGGGCAGGGAACTTTCGGAAGAATTGGGCCGCAGGCAGTAAAGGCACCTGAGGCGACGATTCAAACAAAAACGCCCCAGCACGAGACTGAGGCGTTTTCAAATTAATCCCGGCGACGACCGACTCTCCCACGCAGTTACCCGCGCAGTACCATAGGCCCTGGAGGGCTTAACTACCGTGTTCGGGATGGGAACGGGTGTGACCCCTCCGGTATAATCGCCGGAAAAGCGATAAAGGCAGATGGTACGTGACAGATCGGGTGCGGGAAAAACCCACATGCCCTTATGCCTTCTTCCACCTTCTGCCTTTCTGAATAGTGCGACGTCGAATGCCCGCCTGAAACCTCGAATGTGAGATCTCAGATAGCAAAGGCTGTATGCTGAGCAGAATTTATGGTCAAGCCGAACGGGCGATTAGTATCGGTAAGCTCAACACATTACTATGCTTACACCTCCGACCTATCAACGCGGTAGTCTTCCGCGGCCCTTCATAGGATTCACCATGAGTAGCTGGCTCACGTTTCATCCTTGGGAAATATAATCTTGGGGCGCGCTTCCCGCTTAGATGCTTTCAGCGGTTATCGCTTCCAAACTTCGCTACCCAGCCATGCCGCTGGCGCGACAACTGGGACACAAGAGGTTTGTCCATCCCGGTCCTCTCGTACTAGGGACAGCCCCCCTCAAAT
>DATEKC010000245.1:0-4198 GCA_035277665.1 Terriglobia bacterium | reverse complement strand
CCATCACCATCCATCATCCACTGCTGATGACTGGAGGACAATTTATAGAAGGGCACGTCCAGCGGGATGCCGTGGTCGCGCGCCGCGGACTTCATCTCCTTCTGGAGGGTGCGGTAACGCGGCTTGGTCCACGGCTCGATGGCGCCCTCGCCGAGCGTTTTTTTCTTGTCCGGCACAACCAGGTCCGGGTCAAAATCAATCGTGTTTCCGAAGCCCTGGCAACGGGGGCAGGCGCCCGCAGGATTGTTGAAGGAGAAAAATGAAGGCTGCGGCTCCGGATAAACAATCCGGCAGCGCTTGCACTCGAAGCGTTCATTGAAGCGCAGCCACTCCTCCTTACCGTCAGGCGTCCGCGGCAGAACGCAGATGATGGCTTCCCCGCCCTCGCGATAGCAGATTTCCACTGAATCAATGAATCGCTGGCGAATGTCCGGATGCACGGCCAGGCGGTCGACCAGGGCGTAAACGGGCTGGCTGAAGTCCACGTCAAGCAGAGACTCGGGCGTTGAAAATTCAAATATCCGGCCGCCCTGAAAGAGGCGATTAAACCCACGCTGACGAAGCAGGGATAGATGGCGTTTGAGGGAATCACTGGCGCCGGCAGCGGCCGGGCCTGCTGTTTCGTTTGGACCCGATGCGGCCTTTTGCCGGCGCGCGCGCCCGCGCGGACGTTCTTTGCCGGTCCCGGCAGGTTCTTTGCCCGCCGCCATCTCCGCGGCCGGCTCGAGGCTCAGCCGGAAAAGAACGTAAAAACGGCGACCTTCTTCGAGGGCCAGGATCTGGTCGGCAATGCCATCCACGTGGTCTTTCTGGACCACCTGGCCGCACTGCGGGCACGTGGTCGTCCCGATTCTCGCAAAGAGAAGGCGAAGATAGTCGTAGATTTCGGTCGAAGTCGCAACGGTCGAGCGCGGATTGCGCGTCAGGTTCTTCTGCCGGATGGCAACCGCCGGGGCGATGCCCTCGATGTCATCCACGTCGGGCTTTTCCATCCGCTCCAGGAATTGCCTGGCATAGGCGGAAAGCGATTCCACGTAGCGGCGCTGCCCTTCCGCGTAAAGCGTGTCGAAAGCCAGGCTGGATTTGCCGGAGCCCGAAAGGCCGGTGACGACGGTCAGGCGGTTGTGGGGAATTTCACAGTCCACGCCCTTGAGATTGTGTACGCGGGCCCCGCGCACAATAATTGCGCCGTTTTCATCCGCGCCGCCGGCCGGCGGCGAATACAACACGCCCGCCGGCGCGCCGTTCGGAACCTGGCCTGCCCCCGGAGAAGCCGCGCCCGCTCCGGCTAACCTGCTGGCTCTTGATTTCGGCGCCTGCTTTTTCATCATTCTCCTCGGAATCCGGGGCCACTACCGCCAACCCACATTGCCATACCCGGACTGATACAGATTGCAACCACGTTGCAGGTCCAAACCTTCAATTATAAATTGACGAAGGCCGGGACGCAAAGCCAGGAGGGATTGGGCAGGAAATAGGGGATTCTAACCGGCGCGTGGGATCTGACCGGAGCGGGACTGCCTGGAGCGCGAAAGAGGAGCGGCGGGAATCGTGATTTCGGGCTACCTGGAACTGGCTTCCCACTTCGCCCGCAGCGCATCATGCAACCGCGAGCGAACGCTGCCCGGAAGCGGGAAGAGTTTGCCGTCGCAATAAAGCTCGACTGTCTTCTTCGTCGTGTCAAAGACAACCTGGCAATGATGGCAGCACTTGAGATGAACTTCCAGCATGCGCTTCAGTTCGTCGTCCATGTTGCCGTCCAGATAGCCTGTAATCTGTTGGACTGCATCTTTGCAATTCACGAATGCTTAACCTCGTTTAAGAATCTTGCTTAACTCCTCGCGAAGGCGCAGGCGGGCCCGAAAAAGGCGGGCCTTTACCGCGCCTTCAGACAAGTTAAGCATTTCCGCTGTCTCCTCGGTGGAAAGACCTTCCACATCCCGGAGGAAAAAGACTGTTCTAAAAGTCATGGGGAGAGAACGGGCGGCGGTTTGCAGGATGTTTTCGAGCTCCGTCCGCTCCATTTCCTGCTCCGGATTGGGCCGCCAATCCGCAAAGTCTCTGGGAATCACCTCGCCGTCGTCATTCGAGGCATCCTCGATCTGCACTTCTTTGCTGCTTCGGCGCTTTCGGAGCTTCATCAATCCCTGATTGATGGCAATCCGGACAATCCAGGTATAAAAGCGGGAATCTTCACGGAAATTCGGCAGGTGCTCAAAGGCCTTCAGGAAGGTCTCCTGAAGCATGTCCTCAGCGTCCTCGGCGTTACCCGTCAGGTTGAGGCCCAGGCGGTAGATCTTCTTTTCATACCGGTTGACGAGTTCTTCAAAGGCCTCATAACTGCCGGCCTTCGCCTCCGTCACGAGGACAGATTCATCCTTGACAAGGCCAGTTTCGGGAGAGTTCGCCATTATAAATGCAGGACTCCTTTCGGAGGTGTTCCCTAAAGATTGACTACCATGGCTCATCGTCCAATGGGATGCAGTGGAAAGAAAAAGGATACCAAGTGCATCGCGGAATGGCAAATTTCCGCCCTGATTTCTGCGACGCCGGCGCGCCCATTCCGTCCCGCAGTTGCAGAATCCGCAAGCCTCGGCCAGAATAGCAGAGCACCGCCGGCGGCCAATCCTGATGGGGATTTGCGCCCGGCGCTGCGGAGAATCAGGCATGCAGCAAGAGCGACATTTATCGTCCGCATTGATACGGCCGCTTCAACCCTTCGATTTTCATCGCACCCTGAAGTTTATCCTCGGCCCCCCGGCAGGCTTGAACGGCCGGGTCATTGAGCCGCTCATGGACCACTTCGAGAATGGCGAGTACCGGCGCGCGGTCAGAATTGACGGGCGGCCAGTGCTGTACGCCGTTTCGGAGGGAGGAAGTTCAAACGCTCCTGCACTGAACGTCAAGGTGCTGAGCGGGCCGGACGGCGGGAGCGTGCGCCACAGCGTTCGCAGGATGGTAGCGGCGCAGTTTGCCACAGACCTTGACCTGGCCCCCTTTCACCGGATGGCCAGAAACGACAAGGTCCTCAGCAGACTGGTGAGGCACTTTCGCGGCATGCGCATTCCGCAATCCCCGTCAGTGTATGAATGCGTGGTGTGCGCCATCCTGGAACAACAGGTGAACCTGACGTTTGCCCATCAAGTAAAGAAGGCCCTGGTTGAAACTTATGGCGACAGCGTTCAGTTTGAGGGCCGGAACTATTACGCTTTTCCGGAACCGCAAACCCTGGCCTCGGCAACACCTGCCGAGCTTCGAAAACTCCAGATTTCGGGACCCAAGGCCAGGTACATTATCGGCATTTCACGCGCCGTGGCAGAAAGCGGAGTCAACCTGGAAGGGTTCCGGTTTGTGGCTTCTGATGAGGCCCGCGCGCTGCTGGTGGCACACAAGGGAATCGGCCCGTGGACGGCGGAGTACGTCTGCCTGCGGGCGCTTGGAAAGCTGGATCACCTGCCTTCGGCCGATGTCGGACTGCAAAAGTCCATCCAGCTTTTCTACCGCCTGCGCAAAGCGCCCACGCCGGCCCGCGTCGAGCAGTTGGGGAAGAAATGGGCGGGGTGGCGAAGCTACGCCACGTTTTATCTCTGGCTGACCTACTGGGAAAAATCCGAGTGGAAACAGCGGCTGATGGCGGAAATCTATTCCGGAAACAGGACCCGAATCCAATGAAGGACCAGCCCGAGTCCCTCGCACTCGCTGTCTTGGAAGAAGTGCGCCGCCCCATGGCGCAAACCTATACCCCCCGCATCGCCCGCTGCCTGAAGCTGCTTGCGGAGGAAGAAATTTGGTGGCGGCCCAACCGCGCCTCCAACAGCGTGGGGAACCTGGTTTTACACCTGCAAGGAAATGTGCGGCAGTGGATCATCAGCGGCCTGGGCGGGCAAGCAGACCGGCGCGACCGTGACCGCGAATTTGCGGCAACCGGGCCGGTTGCACGGCGCGCCCTTCTGGGCGGATTGCGCAAGACCGTCAGGGAAGCGGACGAGGTGCTGGCAAACCTCGGCCGCGCTGACTTGTTGCGTAAGTATTCCATCCAGGGCTTCAGCGTTACCGGGCTCCAGGCCGCCTGCCATGTTGCGGAGCATTTCGCCTTTCATGCCGGGCAGATTATCTTTGTCACGAAGCTCAAGTGCGGGAAGGATTTAAGGTTCACACGGCTCCCGGCAAGAAAAAAAAGCGGAAGGTGAAACCAGAC
>DATEKC010000244.1:0-35599 GCA_035277665.1 Terriglobia bacterium | reverse complement strand
TGGGCTGGTGCTGTTGATTTTTTCACTCGGCGCCCTGCTGCACCTGTTTCCTTATACGCCTGAGATCCACGGCGTGATTCACGGAAGCGGCCTGGTGGGATATCTGGTGGCCATCGGGTTGGTTAACGTCCTGAACCCACTGGGCGCCGCGATTGTTGCTGCGGCGCTGTTTTTGACATCGCTTTTTCTCGTTACGCGATTTTCATTTTCAGCCCTGCTGGCCATCCTGCAGAGACGATTTGCATTTGTGGGGGGACTGGTCGCCCGCTGGCAGGAATGGCGCGAAAGGCGCCGTGCGGAGCGCCTGCGGCTCCAGATTGAACGCACAAAGGCCGCGGGCAGGCAGCCTGTGGTGATGCAGGAAGCGAGCCAGCTCTCGCCGCGCACGGAGCCCAAAAATGAGGCCCCCAGGATTACAGTCAACCAGGCTGCCCCGCCGGTGACCAAAGGCCTGGGCACGCTGAGTCCTGAAATTATCGAACGTACTCCGGAAAATCAACCGCCAATGGCCGAGGAAGAGGTGCCCAAGCCTCCCCGGCCTTCCGGCAAAAGCCGCGGGCGCTATAAGCTGCCCAGCACCGCGCTGCTCAAGCCGCCTGACCCGGAAGAGAGAATCGATGAGAACGAGTTGAAAGACCGTGCCCTCAGGCTGACAGAGAAATTTGCGGAGTTCGGGGTTACGGGCACGGTCACACAGATTCATCCCGGACCGGTGGTCACCACTTACGAATTCAAGCCTGAAGCGGGCATCAAGTACAGCCGCATCGTTAACCTGGCGGACGATCTTTGCCTTGCTCTGAAAGCCGAATCCATCCTGATCGAGAGGATTCCGGGCAAGTCTACGGTTGGCATCGAGGTCCCCAACGCGCATCGCGAAACCATCCATTTGCGCGAGACAATCGAGTCAAGTGAATTCAACAGCCACAAGTCCAGGCTGGTGCTCTCACTGGGCAAAGATATCACCGGGAAAATCCGGGTTGCTGATCTGGCGCAGATGCCCCACCTCCTGATTGCCGGTTCCACCGGCACCGGCAAGAGCGTGGCCATCAATTCCTTTATTGTCTCGATCCTTTACAAGGCAACGCCGGATGAGGTCAAGGTGATCCTGATTGACCCCAAGCGGCTGGAACTGAATCTTTACGACGGCATTCCTCATCTGTTCACGCCCATCGTTACAGAGCCCAAGCAGGCCGCCAATGTTCTTCGCCGTGCCACCATGGAAATGGAACGCCGGTTAAAGCTGCTGGCTGAGCAGGGCGTGCGGAACATTGAACAATTTAACAAGCTATTTGATGAGACTGCGACGCTTGATCTTTTTGACGCCGATCCGGAACGGACCCGGCCCTTGCCTTACATCATGATCGTCATCGATGAGCTTGCGGACCTGATGATGGTGGAACCGCAGGGTGTTGAAGAATCCATCACGCGCCTGGCCCAGATGGCCCGCGCTGTGGGCATCCATCTGATCCTTTCGACCCAGCGGCCCTCGGTTGACGTCATTACCGGTTTGATTAAGGCGAACCTGCCTTCCCGCATCGCTTTCCGGGTGGCCTCGAAAGTGGACTCGAGGACGATTTTGGATTCCAACGGGGCTGAAGCTTTACTGGGACGTGGCGACATGCTTGTCCTTCCGCCTGGGACGGCGCGCCTTGTCCGCATGCACGGCGCCCTGGTGGGCGAAAAGGAGATCGACAGGGTCGTCGAGTGGTGCAAGCAGCAGCGCGAGCCCGAATACAATGAAGAATTCCTCAAGCCTGTCCGGGACAAGGACGACCACAGCATCGACCCGGACGACGACACGGATGCTTCAGAACTGGACGCGGTTTACGAGGATGCTGTTCGCGTGGTCGTGGAGTCCGGCAAAGCCTCCACTTCGCTTTTGCAGCGCCGCCTGCGGCTGGGATACGGACGCGCCGCCCGCCTGCTTGACCTGATGGAGCGTGACGGGATTATCAGCCCTCCGGATGGGTCCAAGCCCCGCGAAGTCTTGAAACGCCCGGACTGGGTGCGGGAAATCGACGAGCCTTTGCGTTAGCCGGGCGTCACTGCCAGCGAACTTCCCAACAAATTCTCCCCATAAAATTTAACAGGTTGCTGAGAAGTTCTCTGTGCGATATCACCCTGAGTATCTCGGTTGTCATTGCGAGCGCAGCGAGGAATCGGCATTGGCTTTCAGATTGCCGAACCATCCCGACCGAGCGCTAAAAGTCGATCAGGCTCTTGGGAGGAAAGGCAGCCCGAATGGCGTTGAGGATGGCGAAAAGATCGATGACCTCCTGGCAGATTGCTCCGGCAACCGGCGGCAGATAGCCAGCGGCAGCAAAAAACATTCCCACAATGCTCAAAGCCATACCGCCCAGGGCGCTTTGGAGGGCGATGCCCCGCATGCGCCTGGCGATGTGGAAAAATTCATCCACCTTTTCCAGCGACGTGTCCATAATCACTGCGCCGGCCGATTCTGCCGTGATGTCACTGTGATGTCCAAAAGCTATTCCAATCGAGGCTGTCATCAGGGCGGGAGCGTCGTTAATGCCGTCACCGAGAAAAAGTGTCCTGGCATCCTGCGTTGCCTGGCGGACAAGGCCAACCTTTTGTTCGGGACTTTGAGAGGCATAGACCTCTTTCACTCCCACCAAGTCTGCCAGATATTTCACTTCACTCTCGCGGTCGCCTGAAACCAGCATCAGCTTGTCAAAACCGTGCTTCCTGCCGAGGTGCTGCACGAAAGGTTTGCTTTCCTTTCGTGGGGCGTCGTGGAAAACATAAGTTGCGGCGTAGGCGCCATCGATCGCAATTTCGCAGGATAGGCCGCCCGTTACGTGAGGCAGGGAAGTTTCCGGGGTCCCAAATTCTTTAATCAATGCCGCACGGCTGGTGATGCGAATGGTCCGGCCCTGGACTTCGCCCTGAAGACCGCGCCCGGGGACTTCGCTGATCCTGGCGGCGTGAATGAGGCGAAGGTTTGCATCCCGCGCAGCATTAAGGACAGCCCGGGCGAGGGGATGTTTGGAGTATTGTTCGACGCTCGCCACCAACTGCAAGACCTGATTCTGCTCAAACCCGGGAGCGACGATTTGCCGGGTCAGATGGGGCAGCCCGTAAGTGAGTGTTCCGGTCTTGTCAAAAATGATGGTCCTGCAGGTATCGAGTTGCTCGAGTACGGACGGGTCTTTCACGACGATTCCGCGGCGGGCAGCCAGCGAGATCGAGCCGATGATGCTCACCGGTATAGCGATCAGGAGCGGGCAGGGCGTCGCGATCACCAGGACGGCAAGAAAACGCACGGCGTTCCCGCTGAAGGCCCAGGCAACGAGCGCCAGCGCCACGGCGATGGGCGTGTAGTAGGCGCCCAACTGGTCTCCCATTCGCCGGATTCGCGGCCGGTTTTCCTGCGCCCGCTTCATCACCTCCATGATTCGGGCATACCGGGAGTCAACAGCCAGCTTTTCCGCCTGGATGGTGAGGGCTGATTCGCCGTTGATGGCGCCTGAAAGCACCCGCGCACCGGGCGTCTTGGAGATTTCAAAGGGCTCTCCGGTCAGATACGATTCGTCCATAATCCCTTCGCCAGCGATGACAACGCCGTCAACCGGGCAGATTTCATGCGGGAAAACCGTCAGGGTGTCGCCGATCCGGATGTTGTCAAGAGAAATGTCGGTGATGGCGTTGTCTTGTTTGCGATGCGCCATGCTGGGCATTCGCCTGGCGAGCGCTTCCAGGACCGATGATGCGCTGCGGACCGCATAGGCCTCGAGAACGTTGCCGCCGGAAAGCATCAGGACCACCAGCGTGCCGGCAAGATATTCACCCAGAAGGACGGAGACCACAATCGAGATTCCGGCTAGCAGGTCGGACCCGAATTCCCTGCGAAGGACTTTGCGAAGCAACCCGTAGACGAGTGGAGTTCCCCCCAGCACCAGGGCGGCAAACAACGGAAGGTCATAAGTAAGCTGCGATGATTTCAGGAGGAATCGAAAAACCAAATGGCAGGCGATCCCCGCGATTGCGATGATCGCCACAGCATTCTCGGCTGAAGCGTGACGCTTCTTGCCGCCGTGTGCGGGCTTTTCAGAATTTGAGCTCTTCACTTTAGCTCTTGTCTTACATCCTGGGGCTTATGGGCCGATTTTTCAATCTTCTTTCGCAAGAATCAGGCAGGATTCGTTGTTTTTTTTACGTTAGCCGCACGTGAGTGTGACGCCTCTTCTTTATTTTACATCTAACGAGACGGAGAAATTTATCCGTAGGCTTTCCTTGACCTGAAGGGTGGCGTAAAATAAGATAAGTGGTTTTGCCGCTTGAAGCTTTCCCGGCCGGCGCCGGGCGAGGAGGCGGTGTATGGCTGATGAAGGGGTGGCAGGTGAGGAAGTAGATGTTTGAAGCTCTTCAAGAAAAGTTCCAGCAGGCGTTCAAGAACCTTCGCGGCAGAGGCACGCTGACTCCGGAAGCCGTTGACGAGTCGTTGCGCGAAGTTCGCATGGCCCTGCTCGAAGCCGACGTCAATTTCAACGTCGTCAAGGCCCTTCTTGACAGAGTCCGCGTTCGCGCGATGGGAGAAGAGATTGGGGCCACGTTCACGCCAGCGCAGGAAGTGGTGCGCATCGTACGCGATGAACTGGTGGATATCCTTGGCCGTGACGCCTCGCTGCTGACTTTTTCCAAAGAATTCCCCACGGTCCTGCTGATGGTGGGTCTGCAGGGCTCCGGAAAGACCACAACTTCCGGCAAGCTGGCTCTGTGGCTCAGCAAGAAAAAGAAGCGCCCCATGCTGGTTTCTACAGACGTCTACCGGCCGGCGGCGCGGGAGCAACTGGCGGTGATTGCGCAGGCGATCGGGATTCCCTGCTTTGCGGGCGAGGGCATCGATTCGCCCATTCAGCTTGCCCAGGCGGCGAAAAGAGACGCGGCTGACCGCGGGCATGACGTGCTGATTGTGGATACGGCCGGCCGGCTGCACATTGACGAGCCGCTGATGAAGGAAGTCTCCGAGTTGCGCTCGACCCTCCGCCCCAGCGAGGTCCTGCTGGTTGCCGACGCCATGGTAGGGCAGGACGCTGTAAAGAGCGCGCAGGAATTCCACGAGCGGCTGGGCGCCACGGGCGTGATCCTCACCAAGCTTGACGGCGATGCGCGGGGTGGCGCCGCGCTCAGCATTCGCCACGTGACAGGCCAGCCCATCAAGTTCATCGGCGTGGGCGAAAAGTATGACGCCCTGGAAGTTTTTTATCCGGACCGCATCGTTTCCCGCATTCTCGGAATGGGCGACATCCTGTCGCTGATTGAGAGGGCGGAAGAAAAGATTGACAGGAAGAAAGCCCTTGAGGTTCATCACAAGCTTCAATCAAATTCTTTTACGCTTTCAGACTTCCGTGACCAGCTCGCCCAGATGCGTTCTCTGGGGCCGCTGGACCAGATGCTGGGCATGCTGCCTAAAGTGGGCATGCTGAAGAATATCGGCAAGGTCCAGGTGGACGAGAAGGAGATCGTCAGAATTGAGGCGATTATCAATTCCATGACGGAGAAGGAGCGGCGCCGGCATGACATCATCAACGGCAAGCGCCGCAAAAGGATTGCGCGCGGCAGCGGGACTACCGTCCAGCAGGTCAACCAGGTGCTCAAGCAGTACGTCCAGATGCGGAAAATGATGAAAACCATGAGTACCAGCCTGTTGGGAAAGCAGATGAGCCGTCTGAAACTGCCGGCCGGCATGGGAGGCCCGGGCTCCTAGGTGCGGGGTTGCCATCCCGGAAAGCTGCGGATGGCGCTGAAATTTTGTTATTGTTATTGAGTAGAACAATTTGGCCAGGGCAGTGAACCCCGGCCGAACGTTCAATCTGGTGTTTGCAGGGAGGACGATTGTTAAGAATACGGCTGGCTCGGACAGGAGCTAACAAGAAACCGAGTTACAGGGTTGTTGTGATTGAGCAGGATCGGCCACGTGACGGTGGGTTTGTGGAAATTGTCGGACATTATAACCCACGGAGGGAACCAGTGGAGTTAGTGTTGAAACGAGACCGTGTGGATTACTGGCTGGGTAAAGGCGCGCAGCCGTCCGAGACAGTACGGAGCCTTCTGAAGAAGCCGGCATCGGCGTAAGCAGAGGGTCCAACCGTTTCGCCTCACCAAAGCGCAGGGTCCACCATTTGGCTTTCTCAAGTACCCTTTCTTCAGAGCGAGGGCTAATCTCAGTACGGCAGGAGGGACCAAGTGGAAATGAAGAATCTCATTGAGGCGATTGCCAAGGCGCTTGTGGATAATCCCGACCAGGTGTCTGTCCGGCCGGTGGAAGGAGAGCAGATCACGGTTCTGGAGCTTCGTGTTCATCCCACGGACCTTGGGAAAGTGATTGGCAAACAGGGGAGAACCGCCAGGTCGATTCGAACCATCCTTGGGGCCGCCGGGATGAAGCTCAAGAAGCGTTTCACCCTTGAAATCCTGGAATAGGCCGGGTAGGGGCGTTTCTGCCAAGCGTCAGGAAGGAACGAATGGCTCCACTTTGCACCGGCAGGCTCAGCAATGGGCAGGCACCGCCGAAGCTGACGGCGGGATGCGGGGTTTCATAGCCATTGCGCGGATTGTGCGCCCGCAGGGGCGCAAAGGGGAAGTGTTGGCGGAAATTCTCACCGATTTTCCCTCCCGCTTCGAAGGCCTTCAGCGCGTATTTCTCGAAGTTCCAGGCCATGAGCCACGGGCTGCAACCCTGGAGCATGCGCGGCCGCACAAAGGGAAAATAGTTCTCAAGTTTGCCAGCGCCGGTTCCATTGATGACGCTAAAGCGTTGAGAGGACAACTGGTGCTGGTTCCCGAGCAGGAGAAGGTCGCTCTCGCTGCCGGCCAGTATTACCTGTGGCAACTGGAAGGCTGCCAGGTGGTCGCAGAAAGCGGAGGAACGAGGACGCCCCTGGGCGTTGTGACGGAGGTTGAACGCACAGAGGGTGCAGACCTGCTTCATGTTGCAGAGGGTCCGCGGGAAGTCCTCATTCCGTTCGTGAGGGCCATCTGCAAGGTGATCGATCCCGAGAGCCGGCTGATTGTGATCGACCCTCCCGAAGACCTGCTCGATCTGAATCGGAATTGATAGGCTTTGTCATTGAGCGGTTGCGCCTGAGGATGCCTCAAAGACGATGCAATTTGACATTGTCACAATTTTCCCGGAATTTTTCGGGAGCATGCTGGCGCACGGTGTGTTGAAGCGCGCCCTGGCGGGTGGCCAGTTGGCGGTCCGCCTGCACGACCTCCGCGATTTTACTAATGACCGTCACCGGACAGTGGATGACCGCCCGTTTGGGGGCGGCCCGGGAATGGTCCTGAAGCCCGATCCGGTTTTTCGCGCCGTCGAATCGATCAAGTCCGAAGATGCGGCGGGCGATGCGCCGGTGATTCTATTGTCGCCGCAGGGCCGCCTGTTGCGGCAGCCGGTTGTGGAAGAGCTTGCCCGGCATCGGCGCCTGGTTCTGATCTGCGGGCGCTATGAGGGCATGGATGAGCGCGTGGCCGAGAGCCTGGCGACGGATGAGCTCTCGATTGGAGATTACGTTTTAAGCGGTGGTGAAATCGCCGCCGCCGTCGTGATGGAATGCGTTGCCCGGCTGGTTCCGGGCGTGCTCGGCAATGAAGAATCCATTGCGCAGGATTCGTTTGGCGGGGAAAATATTCCCGGCCGGAGACTCCTCGACTGGCCGCATTACACCCGGCCGGCTGAGTTCCGCGGGATGCGCGTGCCGGACGTTCTGCTATCGGGCGATCACGCGGAAATCTGCCGATGGCGCAGGCGAAGGGCGCTTGAAAAGACCTGGCGAAAACGGCCGGAGTTGCTGGCCGATCTGCCGCTCGATGAGGAAGACCGGCAGGTCCTGGAGGATTTGAAGCAGGCCTCGTGCACGCACGCTTCGCCGCGGCAGGATTGATGGCCCTGTGCGGCCTGAAGTTGATGAGCAGAGATCACACTTATTTCTATTTGAAGATGGAGCGTTACCACCATGAGTATTCTTGAAAAAGTTGAACAGGAACAACTGAAGAATGACATTCCGCATTTTCATGCGGGTGATACGGTGCGCGTGCACGTGAAAATCAAGGAAGGCGACAAGGAGCGGATCCAGGTGTTTGAAGGCACCGTTATGGGGCGCCGCCGTGCGCAGAACCACTCCACCTTCACCGTTCGCAAGATCTCTTTCGGCCACGGCGTCGAGAGGATTTTCCCCTTGCACTCGCCCGTCATTGACAAGATCGAGCGCGTCAGGGCAGGGCAGGTGCGGCGCGCCAAGCTGAGCTATCTGCGCGGCCGTCGTGGCAAGGCTGCGCGTATTCGCGAAGCCCGCAGCGAGCGCGAAGCGTAACGGAAAGTCCCGTTACGCCAGCTGTTAAACGCCGGCGTTCCCCGCCGGTAACCCGGACCGGAACTGTGGTTGCCACCCGATGCCCCGACTCTGCGCGCCCGAAGACCTGAAATGTTCCTCTCGGCTTGAGGCTTGCCTGCTGGGCCGCGGCGTCAGGCTGGTTGCGGGGACAGACGAAGCCGGGCGCGGTTCGCTGCTCGGGCCGTTATACGTCGCGGCCGTGATCCTTGACGCGGCGATACCCATTCCCGGGCTGAACGATTCAAAAAAGCTTTCCGCCGAGGCGCGCTCCGGCTTTGCCGCGGTCATTCAGAAAACGGCCCTCGCTTACCAGGTGGTCGCGGTCCCGGCAAGAAAAGTTGAGGAGCTCAACGTCTATGAGGCGACACGACGCGCCATGATCCGCGCCCTGCTGGCCCTTGACCCCGGGCCCGACTTCGCCCTCGTGGACGCCATGCCGCTGCAGAACGGCCGCAGGCCGGGCTTCTCCATCCCTTACTGGCCCCTGATTCACGGCGATGCGCGCTCCGTTTCGATTGCGGCCGCTTCAATCCTGGCCAAAGTCGCCCGCGACGAACATCTCGACCGGCTTGACCGGAAATACCCGCAATACGGCCTGGGGCGAAACAAGGGCTACGGCACACCGGACCACCTTGATGCTCTCGTCCGCTACGGCCCCTGCCCGGAACATCGCCGCACCTATCAGCCCGTGAAAGACCTGCTGTCTCCTCGATTGCCGTTCGGCCCCGCCTGAACGCCCATCGATGGTGGGCCTTTCATCCTGAAAGGCCGTCCCCCGCGCCGCACGCCGGCCGGGTGGCACCCAGGCAAGATGCTTAGCGATGTTGACATGCGGGCGCAACTTCAATACATTGAAATTCAGCATGAGCCAAACTATCAGAGAGCAGATCATCGAGCAGGTTGACCTCCTGGACGACCACAGGCGCAAGCAGGTGCTGGAATTCACGCGGCGCCTGGCTGCGCCCTCAGGGACCGCGGGACGAACGCTCATGGATTTTGTTGGCTCCATTGACCCTGCCGACCTCGATGCCATGGCCAGCGCGGTCCAGGAAGGTTGCGAAAAAGTCGACCCGAATGCCTGGTAAAGTTCTGCTCGACACCAACGTCATCATCGCATTCTTCGCTGGAGAAAAGCCGGTTCCACAGCATCTCGCCAAATCCGAGGTTTTTGTCTCAACCACTGTTCTCGGCGAACTTTACTACGGCGCGTACAAGTCTGCCCATGCCGCCGCCAACCTGTCCAGAATTGAGCAATTCGCGGCTGCCATTCGGCTCCTGAGTTGTGATGCGGTGACTGCGCAACACTACGGCCGGATCAAGGATGGCCTGAGATCAAGGGGCCGTCCGATTCCAGAAAATGACATCTGGATTGCTGCTGTCGCGCAACAGTACAGCCTGCCTCTGGCTTCCCGCGATGAGCATTTCAAAGAAGTGGATGGTTTGGTTCTGGAGAATTGGTGACCCCAGGGAGCCCTTGGGTCTATTTCCCGCAATTTCTTCAGCCGCGTTTGAAATTCGAGTTACCGACGCCCCGCCACGTCATTCCGAGCCCGCATAGCGGGAGAGGAATCTGCTTTTGCTCTCGTCGAAAAGTACGCGGTTAGCTGTGTGTCGGCTTTTTGCCGCTAAACAGCAAGGCTGCGAACCGGAAGGTGCATGACAGGCTCAATTCAAATCTGCAGGATTAAGTCCATTGCGCTGCTTCCCAGTTTGTGGCCAGCACAACTGTCGCAGCGCGGAGACTGGCGGTCGGCACCACAGGCGCTTGGCCCGGATTATTCACGACACTATCGTGCAGCTTCCCGCCTTTTGTGGAAACATCCGTTGGTTCAAAAATAGTCCGGGTGAATACTTTTGGGGTAGTTAGGGTGGAAACGGCACTGGCATGAACAGGACTCAACCTCACGTACATAGAGCGGGGGGCGGGGAGAAGCTGCCCCCAGCCCGGTGATTTTAAATTCACATTCGTACCAGCGCCGTCTCCGGGGGACACCAGTCTATGAAACAATAGGGCCCCGAACAATCCGCAGTAATACGTACACCTGTATTACGAATATCCACTTATGGCGCGATTGCGGTCCGGTCCAGCCGCGGTTTCGCAGTGCTGCATGTTCCGCGGCGCGAGAGCCCTGGCTGACTCTCGTTTGCGGTGCCGCCCCATTCTGCCCCCGTCCGGCTTCGCGCGTAGTCCCGTCAGAATACCTCTGCATTGCCGCACCGATTTTGCGGGGCGAAAAGCCGCGACGAAAAAACTTGACAAACGTGAGCTAGTGTGCTAGTCTAATATTCTGTTTCGCCGGGCGATTCCGGCGGGAGGAAGGGGAGGGCTCCAGTTCAGGCACGAACATCACGCAGGTCCGGCGGCGCGGACGACGAAAAATGCGATAAAAACAAGGTCGATTTTGGCCGCGTCGGGGCTGAAAAATAAAAAAAGATATCTTATTTTGGGAAACGAAGCCGAGAAGTTGTTGAAAACAAAGGCAAAGGCTACACATGTTAGCCGAAACGAACCCGAAAACGAACCCGAGAAGTCCTTTAGATTCGCACCTGTGGAAAAAACGAACCCGAAAACGAAGCCGAGAACTCCTTTAGAATCAATCCGTGAAAAAACGAACTCGAGAAGCTGTGAATGACCAATTTGAAACTTCCAGCCCATTGGCCGCCCTCCCGTTGGCCTGGCTTTTCTCCCCTTGTGCGGGCGCCGCGCTGCCGGGATTCTCAAATCGCCGGCGTTGATTTCCGCCGGCAGAATCCATTCGGCAGGACCACCCTCCAAACCTGCTGCCAGTTGATGGTATGCTTCTTTGACCGAAATTGAACACATAGAGGTGTTGCAAGTGGCCCGACTGCTGATTCAAAACGGGCGCGTGATTTCGCCCGAGGATAAACTGGACGGCGCCCTTGACCTGCTGATTGAAGACGGGAAAATTTGCGAAATCGGCCCGCATCTTTCCGCCCCTGCTGATGACACGCTCGATGCGCAGGGCCAGATTGTTGCGCCGGGCTTCGTTGACATCCACGTACATCTGCGCGAGCCGGGCGGGGAAATTTCCGAGACGCTGGAGACCGGCCTTCGGGCGGCGGTAGCGGGAGGCTTTACGTCCGTGTGCCCCATGCCCAACACGCATCCGGTGAATGACAGCGCCGAGCTGACGCGCCATCTCGTCACCCGCGCGGAAGAATTGAAGCTGGCGCGGGTCTTCCCCATAGCGGCCGTGACGCTGGGAAGCCAGGGCGAAACGCTGGCGGACTTCGAGAGTCTGATGGCCGCCGGCGCCGTGGGTTTTTCAGACGACGGGAAACCTGTCAAGACCAGCGTCTTGATGAAGCAGGCCCTTGAGAAAGGGAAAAAACTGCGCGTGCCCATCATCGACCATTGCGAGGTGCCGGAACTGAGCGCCGGCGGAGTGATGAACGAAGGCGCGCCCTCCCAATCACTCGGTTTGCGCGGCATCCCGAACGGCGCTGAAGACGGCTGTATTGCGCGGGATATTGAAATCGCCGGGACCACCGGAGGGCACCTTCACGTTGCGCACCTTTCAACGGCGGGCGGCATCGGGATGGTGCGTGAGGCAAAAGAACGCGGGCTGAACGTCACATGCGAAGTCACGCCTCATCACTTTACGCTGACCGATGGCGACGTAGCGCGCTACGGGACCCACGCCAAGATGAATCCTCCGCTTCGCAAGACCTCCGATGTGGAGGCGCTGCTCGAGGGCATTCGTGACGGCGTTGTCGACGCCATTGCCACAGACCATGCGCCGCACGCCGCCGAACTGAAATCGCGGCCCATGGCCGAGGCGCCGTTCGGAATCACCGGCCTGGAAACGGCGCTGGCGCTGGGTCTCCGGCAGTTGGTCCATCCGGGGAAAATTTCGATGGCGCAGTTGATTGCCCTGATGAGTTCGAAGCCGGCGCGCGTCATCAACAAATCGCTGGGCCGCATTCGCGTGGGCGGCGCAGCGGACCTGACCGTGTTCGATCCTGAGGTCGAATGGATTTATCATGCTGTCGAGGGATGCTCCAAAAGCCGAAACTCGCCGTTCGACGGATGGAAATTTCGGGGCGCCGTAACCGCCACTGTGGTCGAGGGGCGGATTGTGTTCCGGCGCGGAAGCGTGCGGAAACGCGGGGCGTCACTTGACTTTCCGCGTTCCGCATCCTAACGTACTGCTGCCGGTTGAATTCTACAGCCGGGATGTGTTGCAAGCCCATCCAATGGCGGGCGCCGCCACCGAGGTTGAAGGATTAAACCTCCGCTGCAGTGAGCCCGCCCGCAAAGGTTGACCATGCCTGCATCGCTCTCCGCGATTGACGCCATTTCGCCCGCATTTGATCGAGCGAAGCAACAGCTCTTCCAGCCATTTCGATTTGCCTTCTGGGCGCGCATGGGCCTGGTGGCGCTGGCGACGGGGGAATTTTACAGCAGCAGTAGTTGGGGCGGCATGCACTTCACGCTGCCGTCCGCAAGAAGGAACCCCGGTTACGCCTTTCCTGGCCCGCTGCAGCCGCACTGGGAATATCTGAAGCGCTACCTTCCCTGGATCATTGTTGCTGCGCTGCTGTTGTTTGTGGCCATCGTCTTATGGGTGTATGCCTCGAGCGTCTTTCGTTTTATCCTTTTTGACACGGTCCTGACAGATCGCTGCGCTATCAAGGCGCAATGGCGGCAATGGCGTTCACAGGGAACGAAATTCTTCCTGTGGAGGATCTGCCTGGGGCTCGGGATCGGCGCGGCGCTCGGGATATTAGTAGGCGCCTGCGCCCTGGCGGTCGTGGCCACGGGGGCGCTCAGGGACCCTCGTCAGCATCTTGCTTTGCTCGTGCTGGGAGGCCTGGCAGCTTTTCTGCTGCTGATATGCCTGATTATCCTGGCCGCGCTGATCGCATTGTTCGCCAGGGATTTTGTGGTGCCCGTGATGGCCCTGGAAAACGTGGGGGTCATCGATGGGTGGCGGCGGGTGATCGCGCTGCTGGGCGCTGACAAGAAAGGTTACGTGGGATACGTTCTGATGAAGATTGTCCTGGTGGTGGGCTGTACGATTCTTTTCGGGATACTGACCCTGATTGCCGTGCTGTTGCTCCTGATCCCGATTTCGATTGCCGGCGCCGGAGCCTACTTGTTCGCCAGATCGGCCGGGCTTTTGTTGAATTTCCCCGCCATCGTTGCCGGAGTGGTCCTGGCGGCCCTGGCATTCGCACTTATCTTTTACGTCATCGCGCTGATTTCAGCCCCGGCCATGATGTTCTTCCAGGCATACGTCATCCGCTTCCTGGGATCGCGCTACTCGCTGCTCGAAGCCCGCATTTCTGCGCCGCCCATCCCGCCGGTGCCACCGGTTTTCCCAGGCGCCGGCGTTTTGCCGGCGGGCTAGGATTGCTGAGCGGGCTTGCTCGTGCCTGGACGGCTGCCGGGTTTCACGGCAGGCTTGCCCTCCTTGCATAGAGGGCAATCATCCGGGTCCCAGGTTTTTACATCGAGCGTGACGAGGGCAGCCTTGGGGACGTCAAACTTAACAATGCCGCCGCTGCGGTCAACCAGAGCGCCGATGCCCACCACCTTGCCGCCGGCCTCCTCAACGCAATGGGCGGTTTCACGAGTGGACTTGCCTGTTGTGATGACGTCTTCAACAACCAGCGCCGGTTCGCCCGGCTCGAGATGGAAACCCCGGCGCAGGTTCATCTCGCCGTCCTTGCGTTCGGTGAACAATGCTCTCAGGCCAAGGGCTCTTGCAACTTCATGCGCGACGATCACTCCGCCCAATGCCGGGGCCACCACGGTCTTTGCACAAAGTCCACCGAGTTTGGGTCCGAGTTCAGCACACAACCGTTCTGCTATCCGGGGGTGCTGCAGCACTAGCGCGCACTGAATATAGCGGTCACTGTGAAGGCCCGAGGAGAGGATAAAGTGGCCTTCCAGCAGAGCGGAGTGCTCGCGGAAAATCTTGAGAATTTCGGGTTCTGTCATGGTTTGTCCTATCGATTCAGGTTGGAATCTATCCGGAAGATTCCCGCATTTCCTCCAGGATGGTTTCTGCGGCGGCTGCAGGATCTGGCGCGGCGGTGATAGGTCGCCCGATCACCAGGTAATCAGCTCCGGCGTCGAGGGCGGACTTCGGCGTCGCGATCCGCGACTGATCGTTTACTGCAGCGCCCGCGGGCCGAATGCCCGGGGTGACAATCACAAAATCCGGGCCGCACTCCCTGCGCAGCGCGGAAACTTCTTTCGCGGATGCAACCACGCCATCCAGGCCTTCCGACTGCGCCAGGCGGGCCATGCGGAGTACGGCGCTTTCGGGTGGCCCGGAAATGCCCAGTTCATCCAGGTCCTCGGCCGAGAGGCTGGTCAGGATGGTTACGGCCAGCACCAGCGGGCGGGGGCGGTTGCCGGAGATTTCTTCCATAGCTCCTTCAACCGCCGCACGCAGCATTTTTCTTCCGCCCAGCGCGTGAACATTCAGCATGGAAACCCCCATCCTTGCCGCCGCCCGGCAGGCGCCGCGTACTGTGTTGGGAATATCCAGGAATTTGAGATCGAGAAAAACTTTTTCACCCGAATCAACCAGATAGCGGGCCATCATGGGGCCCTCCGAGGTGAAGGCTTCCATGCCAACCTTGAACATTCCGGCGTGGCCACGAAGTTTGTCCGTCATCTGAGCAGCGGTCTCAGCGGTATTGAAGTCAAGCGCAACTATCAATCGATCTTGAGCCTGCAAATGTGTTCTCCTGATTCCGGTCCGCCGGGCATGACCTGACGCTGGTGGATGACCCGCAAGGGTAATTAATGATTGTAATTTCGCGTGGCAAAAAACTAAATAGAAAAACTTCGTTTGCCTGTCTGATGACCGGGCTTGCAATCGGAATTCAGAATTTTCGGCTGGAATTCCATGGGCTTTTGCCGCATCGCCCGTGGCGGGCTTTTTCGGTGGTGCCTCCGTTCCTGGCTTACTTTCTGTGCTTGTGTTGCGACGTTCCCGCTTCGTCCGGCGCAAGCTGCTGGAGGGCAGCTGCCTGTTTTCGATATTGCTTAACGTTGCGCTGGTGTTGCGCAAGCGTGCTGGCAAACCGATGGCTACCGTGAGTATTGCTGACAAAGTAGAGAAAGTGCGTCGAAGAGGGATGAAGCGCCGCAAGAATGGAAGCTCTCCCCGGATTGCAAATGGGGCCGGGCGGAAGCCCGCTGTGTGTATATGTATTATAGGGAGACTTGAGGTTCAAGTCGCTTTGGGTAATCGGCGCCCGCGGCAGGTGGTTCATCTCTGCCGCATAGGCAACGGTGGGATCGCATTGGAGCAACATGCCCTTCTGCAAACGCAATTCGAAAACCTGTGCGATGATGGGGCGCTCATCAGGGTCCGGCGTCTCCATTTCAACCAGCGATGCAAGCGTCATGGCCCGGTGGAGGCTCTCGCCCTGCTGGCGGAAGTCCTTCTGAAAATCCTGGTCCATGACTTCACGGAAGCGTGCCACCATCTTCATGGCAATGTTCGCTGCCGTGGGGTGATATCCAAACCGATAGGTATCCGGGAACAGGTACCCTTCGAGCGAGGGCGCCTCAGGATCGAGATCATGGATAGGAGCAGGGTCCTGGGTTACTTTCAGAAAAAGTTCAGGCGAAATACCCAGTCTGTTGTGCAGAATACGCGAGATGTCAAAGCGGTTGGATCCCTCGGGAATGACGACAGTGCGGA
This sequence comes from Terriglobia bacterium, assembly GCA_035277665.1. Taxonomy (GTDB): domain Bacteria; phylum Acidobacteriota; class Terriglobia; order UBA7540; family UBA7540; genus SCRD01. Next base: position 19,551 of record DATEKC010000244.1, on the reverse strand, counting down.
AATAGACTTCGCCGCGGACCAGCTTCCTGTAAACGTCCAACGGCCTCATGGGGCGGTCGAAGAGATATTCGCCGGCTTTCAAATGATGACGCCACCTTTCGGCGCTGTAGATCAGAAGGAAAGGCCATCGATGCGCAAGAACACCCTTCGCCGCCAGCCGGTCCGCAACCTCCGGCGCTTGGGTCCCGGGCGGAATATCCACGATAGCATTTCCGGAGTAACCGCGATAAGGTCGCAGAACTTCAACGCCAGCGACAGCGATCCCTGCAATGATCACCAGGACCAACACGGCAAGGATGCCCTTTTTCAAAGCTTTCCTCCAGCAGTCTCGGACTCCCTTAACTGCCTGGCGTGGTCGTCAAGGTAGTTCTGAAGCAGCAAAACCGCTGAAACACGATCGACAGCCTGCTGGCGTTTGCTAATGCTAAGCCCTGCGGTTTTGAGCATCCGATTCGCTTCTACGCTGGTCAAACGCTCGTCCCACAGTTCCACGGGGCAGTCCACACGACCCCGCAACTTCTTCGCAAAATCTTCGACGTGGCGTGACATCGAAGTTGCCTTGCCGGTGTGACCGATTGGATTGCCAACAACGATTTTCTCGACTGTATATTCATGAACAACAGCCCGGATGCTTTCAATGTCTTTGCGGATGGATCTCCGTTGAAGCGTGGGCAGGCCCTGCGCCGTAAGGCCCAGCGCATCGGAGACCGCCAATCCCATCCGCCTGAGTCCAAAATCGATAGATAAAATTCTCGGTTGCAACTTTTTCTTCCTGCCGGGCGGAGAGGAATTCAACAGATCGCTCCCCATTGCCCAGTGAGCATTCGCTGCCTTTATGATACACCGCGTAATGTCTTGCCCAGTTGAACGCGAGCCATGGGTGGAGGAAAGGCAAACGACGGTTCCATCGAGCGCGCCGCGCCGTTAGACTTCCTGGTGGCAATTCCTACTGGCGGTCATCCAGCATTGCGGAGGATGTTCCATTTCTCGAAGGTCCAAAATACTTGAACCCCTGGCAGGTGACAAAAAGGCTCGTCGCCAGGACGAGGATCCCAACCGCCGCATGCGTCACATTCATCACTACCAGCCCCGGCTGGGGGCCGGAAGCAGCACGGGCGTTGAGGTCCATGCTGAGGGATATGATGCCGAAAAAAAGTTGCAATCCTACAACTTGTGCAAGGAAAACCGCCGAAATCTTAAACGAGCGCAGATGCGAAAACTTGGTGAGCGCCATTTCCAGAATCCACAGGGAGCAGATTGTGACGGCAATTCCCAGCACCAGGTGCGGCGCGATACCAAGTTCCTTTTTTCGGAACTCTTGCCCCAGGAATGGCTCGACAAAAACCGCCGCAGTTGTAAAAACCAGGACCTGCCGCATTGAGGGAGATGCGAGGTCAGGCATCTTAAGTTCATCCCAATGCCAGTCGGTCCGTGTAAATAAAGCCAAGCACACGGTGAAACAGAAAAAGACCTGAATGCCAAGGGTGTACCCTGCTGACACGGCTGTTGGAAACAGATTGTGCAGGGGACTAAGCACGACTATCGCAACGACAAAGAAAACCCCAACCGTGATCACCCCCAGGTACTTCAAGTAGCGCTGGTATTTGCTCTTCCACAGCCACAAAGCGAAGGAAATCGTCAAGATGCATACGGTGGCTCCTACGCCCGCAAAAGCATTCGCATACTTGGAGTGCGGTTGTGTCCAGAGAGTCGCAGGGAAGTTAACGGTTGTGCCGGAGGCGAGCACTCCCGTCATGTAGAGGAGAAACGTCATAACGGCCACGAGGCTGCCGAACCTGTGCAGCCAGGAAACATCGCTTACCGTTTCGGTCATGGTCGATAAACCTCAGGTGGATGATCCTCTCACACGAGGGGCATCAGAAATACGTGCCTCACCCATCCGCATCGGAATTATTTCAGATAGAGAGCCGCATGGCTGTGACAGGCCGCGCGCCCGATCAGGGTTTGCTCATCCTGGCCAGGAGTTTTGCCACCATCTCTCGCGGAAGGAAACGCTGCGAAAAAATGCTGGCCTTGTTCACAAAGCGCGGGACGACGAGCCCTCCGCCTCCCTGAAGCTGCTTCAGCGCATCATCCACTACTTCCTCCGGAGGCTGCGGCCCGCCAGGAAACCTGTGCCTCCCCTGGCGGGCGCCGATATTCACAAATTGGGTTCGAGTACCTCCCGGACATAGCGTAACGACTGCCACTTGATAAGGCTTTAATTCCTCACGGAGAGCCATCGAAAAGCTATTCATGAAGGCTTTCGTGGCGGCATATGCCGTCGCGTAGGGAATCGGCTGAAAGCCCGTCATTGACGAAACGTTGATGATTCCTCCGTTGCGCCGCTTAATCATCCCCGGCAAAAGATGATAAGTCAATTCCATCATTGCCTCAATTTGCAGGCGCGTCATGGCTGATTGCTTGTCGAGAGGCAGCTCCCAGTACTTCCCGCGAGCGCCAAAGCCGACGTTATTAATGAGAAGATCGATCACAAATCCCCGCTGGCTGGCCTGGCGGGCCAGTCGCTCGCCCGCCCCTGGCTCGCTTAAATCCATAGCCAGAGGTTCGGCGAAAACCTGGTGTGCGGTCTTGAGTTCGGTTGCGATGGATTCCAGCTTGTCGCCCGAGCGGGCAACCAGGAGAACGTTTTTACCCTGGGCCGCAAGCTTGCGCGCAAAACATTCCCCGATGCCACTGGACGCTCCGGTAATCAGCGAGTAGAGCGAATGGTTCATGTTTGCAGCCTGGTGGCTGTACTCCGGGAATTTGTTGCTCTTGGTTTGAATGGCTGAGATTGCCTTCGGTGATAAAGAGCTTTACGCACAGGCGCCGGGTAACTCGTCTTGAAGACGATATCCCAGAACCCGTTCGTGAGGCCATACCCCTCTTCGATTCCTTTGGGGCTGTGATGATAGAAATGATGCCGTTTGATATAGCGGAAGTAAGGACTCCTGAAGTTATAGAAATGCACGGAGTGGTGTACCCACTCCTCAATCACATAGGATTGCACCACCCCCGCCAGCAGGATTGGAAGAGTGTAGATGGGCGCAATAAAGCTGATCGGCGCGGCAACAAAGAACAATGGCAGCAGGTCCCGCAATTCTCCGTTAATGTGATGCCCGTCGAAAGGATGTGCATGGTGTTCCCAGTGGAGAGGGTCCAGGCGCTCGTGCAGAAACTTGCGGATGATCCCCTTGCCCGGAGCGAAGCGCCCGTGTAAGACGAAGCGATGGAACAGGTATTCCACAAGCGTCCAGATCGGTACGCCCGCAGCGTAGAAGGCGATCGCTACGGTAGGATGGGATGATCGGAGGGCAAGAACCAGCACCACGAGAGCGTAGAGTGTGTAGAAAATCGTCATGGGGTAGAGACGATGTCTTGAGATTCGCGCTTGCCGACGCTTGTAAATGCCGAAAGGCACGTCGGAATAAGCTAATCGGTGTTCATCCCGTCCAGTTTGCACTTTACCCCCTGAAACGATCTTGTCCATCTCACAAACTCGGCAATCCAGATTCCCGAATACGGATAGATGCATAAGCAAGTTTGTGGTTACAGGTCCGCATCCGCGTCCGATTTCGGCATTACGATCCAATTGTTCAGTTTACCGCTAATCAATTTTAAACCGAGACGCATATACATGGTAGCCTTAGAAGGCAGAGATGCTTTAAAGGGGCACTTTCATCAAGTTATACGGAGCAGGCCAGGAGTGAGCCATGCCTCAAAACAAGAGGGGCTTCCTCGTTGAATGTGGATTCAAGATCAGGATCTTCGTGGGCGCGTTGCTCTGTTGTATCGCGGCGTTTGCCGCAATGCCGCTTGTTTTGTGCCCGCAGGAATTTGACTCTTCGGCACTGACCACAATTCACGAGCGCGCGCCGGAATTTCCGAAGGCGATTTCTCCCACATCAGGATTCTCTTCGTCGCCGTCCGTTCCTCCAAGCCCGACGGGTTCTGGCCGGGGAATGCCAGAGGGTCCGGTCCCGCAGGGTCCATCGACGTCCGCGCCTCAGATGTCCCCGGAGTCATCGAGTGTGCAATGGATTGATTCGCCGCCTCTGACAATGGACAGGCTGAGGGGCAAGGTTGTTCTGATCGACTTCTGGGAGTACACCTGCATCAACTGTATCCGTACCTTTGCTGAAAACAAGAAATGGTATGAGCGGTATCACCAGTATGGCTTTGATATCATCGGCGTCCATTGCCCTGAGTTTGACGTTGCCTACCGGGTTTCAAACGTGAGGACGGCGGTCAAGCGATTTGGCCTGCCCTATCCCGTTGTGGTAGACGGCAACTTTCTGATCTGGCGCGCCTATCACAACTCGACCTGGCCGAACCGCTTCCTGATTGACGCGAAAGGCTACATCCGTTTCGACCGCTCTGGCGAAGGCGCTGACGGCGCCCTGGAACAGGCGATCCAGGAACTTTTGAAGGAAGCTCACCCAGGGTTGAAATTTCCATCGAGTTATACAATTCCTCGGGACGAGAATGCATTTGCGCCTTCCTGTGGCGTCACAACTCCTGAAATGTATGTGGGGCAATGGGGAGATCGTGGAATTCTTTCCAACAAGCAGGGTTATCACAAAGGGAAGACCATCGATTACGTTCTTCCGCCCAGTGTGGAAGACGGCCATGCCGCAATTTCGGGACGATGGGAAACCGACAGGGGCCAACGTTCCGGCCAGAGCAACGGCATGATTTATCGAGGGAAGAGAAAGGGCGAGGCTCCTTCCGGCGACGAACTGGTCATGCAATATCATGCAAGGGAGTTATACGCTGTGATGAACGTTGAGTTTGGGCATCCATCTCGGGTTTACATCCGCCAGGATGGGAAGGACCTGACTCCAACGGACAAAGGAGTCGATGTCCGGTTTGATGCTGAGGGGCATGCTTACATCGAAGTCCGCGAGCCTCGGATGTATTACCTGGTTGCCAACCGGAAATTCGGCAGCCACAAAGTGGAGTTATTCCCCACCCGCTCCGGCCTCACCATTAACTCCTTCACTTTCGGCAACGACTGCCAGACGGATTTCCCCCACTTATAGCGTTACGTCACCCCGAGGGGAGAACTCAGCGCAGACGGAAGCACCCTCTGCCCTGCGCACAGGCTATTGAAGTTCCCGGCCTTTCACTGTGCCGCGGAAGAGATCTGGACATCATCGAGCCACACTCTTCCCGTAATGGCATCGTCATCGTCCGCCTTACTGGGTGGGCGTACGAGCAATACCAGGAGCACCTGCGTCCTGGGGCCTGTAGTGAATTCCATGTTCAGCGGATTCCATCCACCGCTCGTCCCTGTCATTCCCGGAGTGAATTTGTCCAATACGCGAGGGTCGTACGCATCGACGACTTCAAGGCGCGGACCACTGTCGCTGGCAATATCCTGGGTTTTCATGAAGGCATCGAGCTGGTACTTATGATTTGGCGAGACCTTTACAAACTGGAAAATCTGGTGGTAATTCAGGTTTTGATTTCCAGTGAATTGCACGGATAGGGAATGCCCTGGAGAATGGAACGTTGAAGTATCCAGGCCTGCATACACTCCATGGACATCCTGGATTCTCCACCCAAAGCCCATATCCAATAAAGGGTCCTCAAAGTTTCCGTTGGTGATCAGGTTCTGGTTGGTGCCGCCGGGAGGCGCCTGGATGAGGCCTTTTCCCTGGAGGTCTATCCATGCCCGGTAAGCTGCGTCGGCACGGCCCGTCTTGATCAGAGTGTCAATATAGCCTGAAGCTTCATGGGGGTCGAAGGTTTTGGGGGCCGCCGCAATGCGCTTCCAAAGTGTTTCGGCTTCAGGCATTCGCTGTTCAGCGACCAGATAGTTCAGATAACTGAATTCGGCCGGAAGGCTGTTTGGGATGAGTTCCTGGAGGATTTGCGCGGCATTTCCCGAGGCTTTCCAGGCTACGTTGAAAACTGTGCGGTCATATTGCCGCGAACCCGCCAGCACAACTTTCAAATGACGAAAAGCCTCCTGGGTATTACCGTGGAGCAGAAAATAATTCCCAATAGTCCACTGGTAGACAGGCAGATGGGGCGCCAGCGATGAAGCGTGCCGCAGGTCTTCTTCTGCCTTGGATGTATCACCCTGGAATTCATGCGCTGCCGCCAGGTTGATCCAGGCCTGCGGATCATACGGATTGGCCTTGACGGCATCTTGAAACTCCAGAATGGCCTCTTTCGGCCTCGGGTTGGTGATACTGTACTGGTACAGGCGCCCCAATTGAACATGGTAGGTGGAGTTCCCCGGATTGAGGCGAGTGGCCAGGCGGAGGCTCTCAATCGTAAGTATGTGCCCGGCACGGCCGGCAAAGTATGTCTTTGCAATCCACGCCGTAGCCAGCACAAAACCCACCGTCAGCGAAATCACCAGCACCCTTTGGGCATTCCGGCCCTCCACTAGTATCTGCATGCTACCTCGGTCGCTCCTTAGCCACTGGATGTATACCTGTCTCCTTCAATGCCGCAATGCCGCTGAACCTCAAGACGATCCCTCCGCAGCAGCACACAAGAGCAGTGTGGAAGTATACCAAAAATCACCCGGACATCGAGTGCCCCGAGGACTTTGATGTATGGCGAGACGCGTTCCAGTTGTGAGTCGTTACCGGCCGATATTCCTGGATTTAATCATATATGCGAAAGGGCAAGGAGGAGCCGCACTCACTTTCGAAGCTGACTATAGGCTGGGACCTCCAATTCGATCCATTACCTGCTTCCTGGGATGTGTTGATTGACACCGCAACCTGCCGCCGGATATCCTGATAGCACGCATTGGTTCGCGCGCCAACCCCGGACGCCCCCCTATGCAAAAAAGAAAGGTCAGGGCGGGCTGGAGTTCAAAGGGCTCTTGCGTGCTGAAATGGCGCGGGAAGGAACCGGGCGGCACCAGAAAAGGTTTTTGAAATGCATTTTCTTGCCCGTTTGGAGGAAATTGAAAGGCGGTACGAAGATCTGACGGTCGCGCTGACGGACCCGCAGGTGCTGGGGGACCCTTCTGCCTACCAGAAGGCAGCCAAGTCCCATGCCGAGCTTCAGGAATTGGTAGACCGTTTCCGTGAGTGGAAAGAAATCCAAAAAGCGCTGGTAGGTACCAGGTCCCTGCTAGAGGATTCAGGGTCGGATGCTGAAATGCGTACCCTGGCGCAGGAGGAGCTTGCGGAACTTGAAAAGCGGCAGGACGCAGTTGAAAGCGAGTTGAAGGTCCTTCTGCTGCCTAAAGATCCGAACGACGAGAAGAACATTGTTCTTGAAATTCGCGCCGGAACCGGAGGCGATGAGGCGACGCTCTTTGCGCAGGAGATTTTCCGAATGTATGGCCGTTACGCGGAAGAGCAAAACTGGAAGGTGGAGGTGCTTTCTTCTTCCCTTTCGGGGGTTGGCGGGCTGAAGGAAGTAATCGCCGTAGTTGAAGGGAAGAATGTTTACAGCCGCCTGAAGTACGAAAGCGGCGTCCACCGTGTGCAGCGGGTCCCGGCCACGGAACAGCAGGGCCGGATTCACACCTCTGCCATTACAGTTGCGGTGCTTCCTGAAGCCGACGAAGTAGAAGTTCAAATTGATCCCAAAGAAATTCGCATCGATACCTTCTGCTCGTCGGGGCCCGGAGGCCAGTCGGTGAACACCACCTATTCCGCGGTGCGCATTACACACCTGCCCACCGGGATGGTCGTGTCGTGCCAGGACGAGAAATCGCAGATCAAGAACCGTGCCAAGGCCATGCGCGTATTGCGTTCGAGGCTGTATGAAATGCGGCTGGAAGAGCAGCAGAAGCAGATTTCTGAGGAGCGGCGCACGATGGTGGGTACTGGCGACCGCAGCGAAAAGATCAGAACTTACAATTTCCCTCAGAATCGCGTGACCGACCACCGCATTGGCCTGACGCTTCACCAGCTTGACCGCATCATAGACGGAAAGCTGGATGAAATCATCGACGCTCTGATCACTCATTACCAGACAGAAAAACTGAAGCAGACGAGCGTGGCCGCCTGATAGCGCCTTCGCTTTGGTTTTGGCTTCCGCAATGCGACTTCGTGATGCGCTCCAGAATGGGCTGAACCACCTCCTGGAACATGACGTCCCTTCCGCAAACCTGGCCGCGGAACTTCTGCTGATGCACATTCTGCAGCAGGACCGCTCTTATCTCTATACTCATTCCGAGCAGAATTTCCCCTCTGAGCAGTTCGAGCGATATATGGGCCTGATCAGTGAGCGATGCACAGGCAAACCGACGCAGTACATCACCGGCCACCAGGAGTTCTGGGGGTTGGATTTTGAGGTTACCCCTGCAGTCCTGATTCCCCGGCCCGAAACCGAGCACATCATCGAGGCGGTGCTTGGCCTGATCTGGCAGGGAGGCCTTTTGAAACAGGATCCTTTCCGCATTGTTGATGCAGGAACCGGTTCAGGATGTATTCCCATCGCGCTGGCCAAAGAACTGCCCTGTGCGAGGCTTTTTGCAACGGATATCTCAAGCGACGCCCTCGATGTTGCCGCGCGCAATGCGCAGCGGGCAGGAGTATCAGAACAGGTTGAATTCCTTGAATGCGACCTGTTGTCACAATTGCTTGAACCGGAACATCTGGGGAACTTTGATTTTGTTGTTTCCAACCCACCCTACGTGGGGGATGATGAACTTGCAGAGGTGCAGCGCGAGGTTAAAGAATTTGAGCCGCGTTTAGCGTGGGGTGGCCTGGCACAGGGTGAAGAGGTCTACGCCCGGCTGTTTCCGCAGGCGCACCAGCTTCTCAAGCCCGGCGGTTCAGTGGTGGTGGAGATTGGCTACAATAAGAGGGATGCGGTCCTGCGCCTGTTGGGTAAAGGTTGGGAGCGACGGGAAGTGCTTCCGGACCTCAGCGGCATTCCACGCGTGATTACCGCGTGCAAGGCGGGCTGATTAGATATGCTTCGCCAGATCTTTCACGTTGATATGGACGCGTTCTTTGTCTCAGTGGAGGAACTGGCCGACCCATCGCTGAAAGGCAAAGCTGTCATCGTGGGCGCAGACCCGGACGGGCGGGGCGTTGTGACTGCAGCCAGTTATGAGGCGCGCAAGTTTGGCGTCCACTCCGCAATGCCGATCAGAAAGGCGAAGAAGCTTTGCCCCCACGCCATCTTCCTGCGCGGCCACCACGCAAAATATCGGGAGTACTCACAAAAGATATACGAGGTCTTCCAGGAATTCACTCCGGTAATCGAAATGGTTTCGATAGACGAAGCATATCTTGACCTGACGGGATCCGAGCGCCTGCACGGCGGGATGCTGAGTGCCGCCGACCGCCTGATCCGAACCGTGAAAAAGCGGACGGGCCTTAACTGCTCGGTGGGGGCGTCCATGTCACACCTAGTGTCGAAGATTGCGTCCGATCAGGCCAAACCCCATGGGCTGCTCTACGTGCTACCAGGGTGCGAAGCAGCATTCCTGGCGCCACTGCCGGTTCGCCGCATGCCCGGCATCGGTAAAGTGACCGAACCGGAATTGCTGTCACTGGGCATTGCGACCATCGGCGACCTGCAGACTTACGGTTCTGCAGCTTTAAAAGAGAAATTTGGCAAGTACGGTGAATGGCTCTACACCAAATCGATGGGCCGTGACATTGAAGCCTACGCCTATGAAGAAGAACCAAAATCGATCAGCCACGAAACCACCTTCCCCACGGATACGGCGGATGCTGAAGAACTGGAGCGTACGCTCTCCTATCTGTCGCAACTTGTCGCAGGACGCCTGCGAGAGCACCGGCTGTTTGCGCGAACAGTTGGCCTGAAGCTCCGCAATCACCGTTTTAAGACCGTCACACGCGACACAACCCTGGATGAACCGACCCACTTTGACTCGGTTATTTTTGAGGAGGTCCTTCAGATGTTAAGCGCAGCGTGGGATGGCAAGGAAAAGATCCGGCTCATCGGCGTGCGGACTTCGAACCTTGGAACCTCGATGTTTCAGCCCGGCCTGTTTGAATCCGAGAAGCACCAGAAGCTGGACCGGGTTTTGAGCGTTGCAGACCGGGTGCGGGGGCGATACGGGTTTGAGGCGCTTCAGCTCGCGCGCTCATTGGATCGGGAAAAGAAATAATTCATGTTACTGTGACCCAACACACGTACCGGGCAACCGAATGGGGTTGCTGCATGGGCTAATCTGCCGACACGGATGGCAAGCTCAACATATGGCGATCATCGAACCAAAGAGGCAAGCTGCAACTGACATTGTCCGCCGATTGCGGGATGCCGGGTTCGCCGCCTATCTTGTGGGCGGGTGTGTGCGTGACATTGTGATGGGAAACGAACCAAAAGATTACGACATTGCAACCTCGGCCGAGCCGCCACAGGTCGTCGAGATGTTTCCCGACAGCCTAATGGTGGGAGCGCAATTCGGAGTGGTGATCGTTCCACGTGAAGATGGGAACGTGGAGGTGGCAACGTTCAGGAGCGATGGCGTTTATGCCGACGGCCGGCATCCCGTTCATGTTGAATACGCCAAATACGCCGAGGAAGACGTCCGCCGACGCGATTTTACGATCAACGGCCTGCTCTACGACCCCATCGAGGACAAAGTGATCGATTATGTCGGCGGGCAGGCCGACATCCGGCGCGGCAGGATCAGTACCATCGGTGATCCTTACAAGCGCTTCGGCGAAGACCGCTTGCGCATGCTTCGCGCCGTGCGTTTCGCCGCCAGATTCAACTTTGAACTTGACCCCGCGGCTGCCGATGCCATTCGGGAGTTGGCCACCGAAATCCAGATGGTCAGTGCCGAACGTATCCGCGACGAAATCCTGAAAATTCTTATGCAGGGCCAGGCCCGTCGAGGGTTCGAATTGTTGGATAGCACCACTTTGCTGGGCCACGTATTGCCGGAGGTAAAAGCCATGCAGGGTGTTGAGCAGCCACCGCAGTTTCACCCTGAAGGCGATGTGTGGACGCATACCCTGATGATGCTTGACGGACTGAAGGACCCGACCCCGACCCTGGCTCTCGGCGTACTCCTTCACGACGTCGGCAAGCCACGCACTTTTGCTGTCCGTGAGCGGATCCGGTTTGACAACCACGTCGAAGTCGGCGCCAGGATGGCCGAAGAAATCTGCAAGAGGCTCCGCCTTTCAGGCAGGGATACTGAGCGGGTGGTCGAATTGGTTCGCCACCATCTGCGCTTCAAAGACTTTCCGCGAATGAAGCGATCAACGCAAATCCGCTTTCTGCGAATGGATGGTTTTTCAGAACATCTGGAACTGCACCGGTTGGACTGTCTGGCGAGCCATCGCAATCTTGAGAACTACAATCTCGCCCGGGAAATGCTCGGCCAGATTCCGGATCAAGAAATAAAGCCCCCCCGCCTCCTCAACGGGAACGACCTCATTCATTACGGTTACAAACCGGGACCGCAGTTCAAGCAGATACTGCAGGCAGTGGAAGACGCACAACTAGAGGGGGAAATTCGCACACGAGAAGACGCACTCCACCTTGTGCGTCAGCGGTTTCCTGCGCTTCATTCGTAATCACTTCCCGAACGGTGTAGTGGCGAAGAAATAGACTACTCCACCTAGAGCGCCACAAAGAACAATGAACAGCCCAACCTTAACCCACATCATCTTCCGGTCTTCAGCAGTGGGCTTCTCTTCATTGATCATCTGAAACATCGGACCCTCCTCGTGCCGTCGGATTCCGCGGACGGACACCTCAACCGCAAGAGTATAACTATGGCCCTATGGTTCGGTTTAAAGACTAGCTCGCAGCTTGATCTGTTATGGCTTCACACCGGGAACTTGGATTCCGAACCGGCGTACAGCACATCGACCTCTGTGCCTCCTGTTTCTAATTTAGCCCTTCAAATGCAAAAGTCAAGCTGAATGCGTACCCGAATTCTGGATTCTTTTGAGGACATCTCGAAGGCCTGTTTTCCCTTTCTTTCTGCAGCATGAAATGAAAGGAGAATGCCCAAACTTATTCGCAGGTGAACAATCTTTATAATTCTCAACAGGGGCACTAAGTGGCAAAGAATAAAAGGGTTGGGTATGCAGCGACTGTGCCGTACAGAATTGTGTGGAGAGGCCTTCCTGCCTGCATTTTGGCGCAGCACGAAGTCAAAACGCTTAGCTTTAATCAGTGGCTGGCTTGAAGAAAGCCAAGCTGCCGGCCGTATTGGCATGGTCGCACCGTGCACCTACGCTGAATATTAGAAGCCCCTTACAAATCCTGATGCGGATACCGTTTTCATCGCAACAGACAAGGTGACCTCGCCCTGCGGTAAAAATTTCCATGATTTTCGAAGGCTGTACGCAGTTTAACGTACAAATGTTTCGTGCCGAACGACTAACCATCTGAAAATAAGTGAATTGTGAGCAGTACTGTTGTGGCATTTCACTTGCTCTTACCAGCAGGCGCATCGTGCCGGCAAGCGGCACGAGCGACTTTTAATCTGAAATGGTAGCCGAAGAAGGTGTGGTTTAGGTGGTCTTTGGATGGGAACCGGCGGCTCTTCTGAACGAGTTCAGAAGTGAGCGCAGGTAAAATGCCGCCAGGACTCCGAACCCACAGCGCTTCTTTAGGAAACCAGTAGAGAGACTAATGACATGGACGAGAATCCAAATCTAAATGAATCCGGGAACGTTGCTCAAGAGTCCCGACGATCGCTGAGCTCTCTGTTGATCGCCGCAGTCGTTCTTGTGTGCATCATCGCCGTGGCGGCAGGATTTCTTATTCAAGAGCAAAAAGTGGCTAACAATCTGTCGGCCCGAAATGAGGAGTTGACAGCCTCTTTGACGCGGACAAAGGGACAAGTTCAAACTCTTTCGTCAGAACTGAACACTTTGCAAACCCAGCAGGCTGAACAGGCGGCGCGCGAAAGGGAGAAGGCTGCCCACGCGGCTGCCCTCCGGCAGGAGCACCTTCATCACGGGGTGTCCGCGAAGAGAGCAGTGAGCAGAGACGACCCTCGCTGGAAGGAAGTGCAGGCCGAACTTGCCGCGCATCAGAAGGCCATTGCCTCCACCCAACAGGACCTTGCGAATACCCGGTCTGAACTTCAGGGTAACCTGGACTCGACAAAGGCCGAGCTGGGCGGGTCAATTGCCAAAACCCATGCCGAGCTTGTGGAGCTTGAACGAAAGGGCGAGCGCCAGTACTTTGAGTTTGACATCTTCAAAGCCAAACGCTTCCAGCGCGTGGGCCCGATCGAAGTGTCACTCCGTAAAACTAATGCCAAGCACCAGTTCTGTGGTCTTCACGTGATTGTGAATGATCGGGAACTGGACAAGAAGCGCATCAACATTTATGAACCGGTGGTCTTTTATACAGAGCAGGAGGGACAGCCCGTGCAGCTTGTGATTAACAGCATCAGCAAGAACCACATGCACGGGTATGTGAGTGCTCCAAAATACCAGTCGAATCGGATGGCCGCGTCCAATTCCGGAACCTCCCAGGTTTCGAGCGCGACCGGCGCCGGCGCTGTGGCTGCGCAACCTGCCGCCGTTGACTTGCAACACAGAGACGGGGGAGTAAATAGCCAATGATTCTCTCTGCGGGGAGGAGCAGTGGTACGGATCGGCAATCCTGCTGATCCCGCAGAAGTTGACCGCCTTCTGACCGAAAGATAATGTTTGATTGTAATCAGGGAGCCAGTGTGCCTGATGGGAGGTCGAGCTTTACAGAACGCTGTGCGGTGGTCGATGGCTCCCCGGTAGGTGTGGGTTACGCCTGGAACGACCATTGCGCTCCACAAGCCTTCGCAAAATGGACTTTCGGAGCGGTATGAAACTTCTTTCATATTTACTTGTTGACTGGTAGCTAACCTGCTATTGAACTTGTTCCGCGCAGGTGATAGTAAGACCCTATGAGGGGGTAATTGAATACTTAAGCTTGCTGCTCATCGGGCAGGATAGCGGCATAGTTATTTGGCTTTCATCTCTGGTCCGGGAGCAGGCGCAGGGTAAACCTTTGGTAATTCAGATGCATCTCACGGTGGGTTAATATTAGGCATTGTTCAGCAGCTCCGCTGATAGCCAAGGGAAGTAAACGTGCGCACGACTGAGCAGTTTCGGGAAGGAATTTTTGGCTCAAGCATCGCAGCTGAATCTCGACATGTTCAAAGACACACACGGAGGAACCATGAAGAACAGGATAGGTGATGCTCGTACGTACAAAGTACTTGCGTTGTCATTGGCATTATCATTAGCCGTTGCCGTCATGATTAGTTGTGGCGGCAGCACAACGTCCTCAACCAATCCTACAACGGGGACGGTCAAGACTTTCCTTAGTGATCCGCCCACGTGCTCGCTGGACTTCAACCATGTTTGGGTGACGATTACCAAGGTTGAAGCAAACATTAGCGCCACGAGCGACAGCGGATGGCAGACGCTGGTTGATTTGACCCAGAAACCCCAGCAGGTTGATTTGCTGGCCCTGAACCCATCTGCGACGGCAGGGTTCTGCGGAACTTTGTTCCTGCTGGGAAGCCATCCGCTCCCCCCAGGGAAATACCAGCAGATCAGGTTGACCTTGCTGGCAAATAACGCTTCATCCGGGCCTTCCAGCAACGCTTGCGGGGCGGCAGGCTTTAATTGTGTCGTCCCCAGAAATCCAGATGGGTCGGATGGGACGCCGGCGGAACTGCAATTGTCCAGCCAGGCACAGACCGGCATCAAGATTACAACTTCTCAGATGGCGAACGGTGGATTGACCGTAACCGCAGGCCAATCCACTGATTTCGACATCGATTTTCAGACCTGCGCCTCCATTCTGCAGCAAGGCAACGGGCAGTACCGGTTCAAGCCGGTGTTGCACGGCAGTGAAGTCAGCACGACGACGAACAGCATCAGCGGCAAAGTTGTAGAAGGCACGGGTTCGGCCAATCCGGGCATGGGCGTGCCGAACGCCATTGTTCTTTTAGAGCAAGCCGACTCCAGCACCACGCCGCCAACTGACCGCGTGCTCTTCAAAGGATTAACGAGTTCCGACGGAACCTTTATCTTCTGCCCGCTGGCGCCGACTTCCAACGGCAATAAATTCGACGTCGTTGTGGCGGGTGCCACAACTCAGACAGTCGCCGCAGTAACAACCACCACCACTTACAATCCCAGCGTGGTGTTTGGCGTGCCTATTGGTGGCGCGACGGCGAGCATTCCGCTCTTTCCGGAAACAGCCTCGGCAGGCGGGCTGGTTTCGCCTGGTGGCGCCAAGATCAGCGGCCAGATCACGACGCAGGGATCGGGCAGCACGCCTGTCGCCGGGGACGTCCAGCTTAGCGCGTTTCAAACCGTATCGAACGGCAGCGGCAACGTCAACCTCACCATTCCGGTGCTCGATAAATCATCAACTCCAACCGGTAATGTGACGGACTCGCAGCCTCCCATCTACACGACGGTTACTAACACCTCCTCCTCAAGTCCTGCGGGTTGCGCGACCACCTCGCTCGACTGCATTGGTTACTCGGTGTTGGTCCCCGCCAGTCCGGTAGCGGTGGGATCATATGACAGCACCAATGGCAACAATGTTGCAGCGCCGAGTTCCACCAGCCAGGCCATGTACATAATCGAGGGACTGGCAAACGGTTCGAACGGTCTGCTGAATTGCACTTCGCCCACGAACGGCGACGCAACCAGCAGCTCGGTTACCGTTGCTCCGGGCCAATCGGTTGACCAGACGACTGCACCGTCGCTGGTCCTTGCCCTGTCAGGTTGCACAGCCCAGTAAGGGCGGCTCCTGTTGGCAACGCCTCCCCTCTGTTACCAGCGAGGTGTTGATGGCGGAATGTTCAACGGGGGGCGTGGCAACAAAACCCTGATTGTCGATTCGGCGTGAAGGCAGCGATCCTTCACGCCGAATTTGTTTTAGGCTGCCTTTGGTTTCAGGCCGGTGGTTTCGACCCCTTTTTCACGCAGCCGGCTAAGGCTGAAATTGCGGCATCTGCAGCAGCGCTTGCGGCGACGCCGGTGCTTTTGGCGTGCACCCCTCATCGCTGGATTTGATTTTCAGGTCGGCAAAGTCTCCGGTTTCGTCGAACGAGCCCAACCCGATCTGTCCGCATGTGAAATGATGGTCCACCACGGAGAACAGCGGCCCCTTTTGAACGTCGGAGTAAACCTGAATCAGCCCCGTCCTGACATTCCGCACCACGCGGATGGTATGCCACTGGGTATCCGGCAGGGCCGGCAGCGCTTTGGTGCCGGCAATCCGCCTGCGCGGCACGCCGTCCACGAGAAAGATCCCGTTATGCACCGGCTGGGCCGTCCCGCGGTCGCGGGAGATGTGCGTGTAATAGAAGTGCATGGTGTCGACATAATTGAAAACGACAATCATCGAGCTCCCCTCGCGCCGCACCTTGACGCTGAGATCAAAGCTGCCCACATTGACGTTCTTGAGACGCGCAAACTGCAGCGGACGGCGGGGAACCCCGGGATCGCGCGGACGCAGCATATGCATGTAAGTCTGGCCGCCTTCCGTCTTGCTCACCCAGTCTTCGGCATGCGGAAAGATCCATTCGTTGAGTTCCTTTGGACTGAAGTTGCAATGAAAGTTCAGCTTGTGCAGAGCAGCCAGTGCGTTGCTTGAGTATCCAAGCCCGGCCGCCACGATTCCTGCCGCCAGGAAAGCGCCAAGCGCAATGTGTGCCCACCGGGAATAACCTCTGCTTCGCTCCATCGGTTCCATTTGGGTACCTCCGTTGTTTTCTCTACGATTACAAATCAGCAACTCACTATTGTTCAGGATGTTCCCGTCTCCCCCTGCCCGAGGATCACTTAAACGGTTGTAAATTCCTGAATTGCAGGCTGCCTGAATTGCTTTGATAACCTAAAAGGCCGGAAACCTGGTGCCGAAGAGAGGACTCGAACCTCCACGCCCTGACGGGCACTACACCCTGAATGTAGCGCGTCTGCCAATTCCGCCACTTCGGCGTAAACTATTGAGGGAGCCGCCAGCCAGCGCCCTCCATTGGAAGCAGCGCTTGCGTTGACGACAGCCTTCATGTTGCCATCGGCCTCAAGCGCTGTCAAGCCGGACGGAACGTCCGGCATCGCGGCCCAGTTCCCGCTGTTCCCTTTTTCCATCATCTTCCGGCCTCTTGCCTGGGCGGCTGCTGCGTTGCGCAAGCTGAAATCCGAAACCATCTTCTGCATTTTCATTCGCCTCGATCCCGGCCCAACTGCTTTAACGGAATGCAATCAATCTGATCAGCAGAGCGATCCCACCCAGCAGTTTTGCGCCGTCCAGGCCCGTAAACATCATGTGCAGCTTCCAGAATCGCTGGTAGCCGGGCGGCGGAGGATTGCGCGGCAGGAAATCGATGCTCCTGCCCAGAGAAATAATCTGCGGCATTACTCCCAGCGTCAGGATAATCACGATAAAGAGCATGAAGGCGGCGATGGCAGGGTTCAAACCGTTCCGCGGCGCCTTCCAGGCCAACAGGACCAGGAGAAGCGTCCCGAGCACCAGTTGTCCCCAGCCGTAAGCCCTGAAGTACGTGCGATTGATTTCCGACGCCAGATAGCGCAAGACCTCGCGGGTTTGCTCCGGCTTTAAGCCCTGGACGTCGCTTGCCAACTGGGATGGTGGCGACTTAAGCACCTCATCGACAGTCCGAAAACTCCGCGTGGCCGCGAACCACATGAACAGGGTCCATCCAACCCACACACTGAGGACCACAATTGCCAAAGCCTGAATTCGAGTCACGTTCTTCAGCTCACTTTCGGGGCCGGACGGCCCGGTAGCCCCGGTTTTTGCCAAGAAGCATACTACAGTGACCTGCAGGGTCAAGCCCCGAAGTGGCCCCGAAGTGGTTTGCCCTGGGACCGCCGCTTTCTTGCTCCGGCCCCGGATTGCGGATATTCTGGATGGAGCCGGTCAACCGCGCGGTCCATCCTTCCATCTGCCGTTCAACATGCGTTGACGCACAGGACTCCGCGCGACGATGTCCGGGGGAAGGAATTGCAGTTTGCCTGAACAGGTTTCGCTTCCGCAGGGAGTTCAAGCCGTGCAGGGCGCGGCAAACCGCGTGCTGGTCCTGCACTACCATGAGATCTGGTTGAAGGGCGGAAACAAACGCTTCTTCCAGAGCCGGCTGGTGACGGCGGTGAAACGCAGTCTGGAAGACCTCTCGCCCCGCCCGCTGGAAATTGTTCTGGACCGGTTGCTGGTCCCCATTCCCGAGCAAAGCCTGCTCCCCCGCATGGTGGAACGCCTGCAACGGGTATTCGGCCTTGCCTATATCGGCCTGGCGTGGGAAATTTCCGGCGGAATGCCGGAACTTGCCCGGTGCGCCTGCGGCGTGATGGAGCAAATCAATCCCCGCAGCTTTGCCGTGCGCGCCAAGATCGCCGATGGCAATTTTGGGGCAGGTTCGATGGAAGTCGAGCGCGAGCTCGGCCGCGAGATCCTGACCGCTCTGCGGGCGAAGGGCAGCGACGTGCGCGTGAACCTGACCGGGCCGGAAGTGACCTGCCAGGTGGAAGTGGTTCCGGGCAGGGCGCTCCTTTACGCCGAACGCGCCCAGGGCCCGGGCGGCCTGCCTGCGGCCACCGGCGGGCGCCTGGTGATGCTGCTTTCGGGTGGGTTCGATTCCGGCGTTGCGGCCTACAAGATGATGCGGCGCGGCGCCCATCTGGCCTTCGTCCATTTCTTTGGCAGCGCGTCGCCCGCCAGCGGGCCCTCGAGTCCGGTGGCCGAGCGCATGGTTCGCCTGCTGACGCCTTATCAATTTACCTCCCGACTTTATGTGGTGCCTTTCGACGCCGTGCAGCGGCAGATTGTGGCCGGTGCGCCGGAGAACCTGCGGGTGCTTCTCTACCGGCGCATGATGGCCCGCATCAGCCGGGAAATCTGCCGCGTGGAACGCGGGCTGGGCCTGGTGACCGGCGACGCCGTTTCACAGGTGGCCTCGCAAACGCTGCACAACCTGGCCGCCGTTGACCACGGCATCGACGTGCCCATCTACCGGCCGCTGGCCGGAGACGACAAGGAAGAGATCCTGCGCCTGGCGCGCCAGGTTGGAACTTATGAGATCTCCTGCGAGCCCTTCGAGGATTGCTGCCCGCGCTTTATGCCACGCTCGCCGGCCATCTTCGCCAGCGCCGAGCAACTGGACCGCGCCGAAGCGGCCCTGGATGTTCCGGGACTGGTGACTTTGGGGCTGGAGGGCGCCCGCGCCTTGGACTTCAAATACGAACAGGGGCAGGTCTCACGCCGCGAGGGGCTGCCGCGGCGGTTTGAGAAGTTCATCGAGTATCGGAAAGCCCTGGCTTCAGGAACGGCGGACCCCCGGAAATCCTGACGGCCCGATGGTCGTTCCCGGCGTGGCTTTGACGCTGGTTCTGGCTGGCTTTGGGGAGGCGGGAAGCTGGTCGATCTTGCTCTCGGGTTCGTTTTGGGTTCGTTTTTTCACGGTCTGATTCTAAAGGACTTCTCGAGTTCATTTTTGGGTTAGTTTTGGGTTCGTTTTTTCCACAGGTTCAAATCTAAAGGACTTCTCGGGTTCGTTTTCGGGTTCGTTTCGGCTAACATGTGTAGCCTTTGCCTTTGTTTTCAACAACTTCTCGGCTTCGTTTCTGCAAATAACATCTTTTT
>DATEKC010000243.1:0-11479 GCA_035277665.1 Terriglobia bacterium | reverse complement strand
CAAAGTCCGCCTCGCGCGTTTTCATTCCCAGGCGCCCCTTGCCGCCGCGGGCCTGCTGGCGGTAGGTGGAAAGCGGCGTGCGCTTGAGATACTGCGAATGCGAAAGCGTGATCACTACGTCTTCAACGGCGATCAAGTCCTCGAGCCCGATTTCCGCCTGCTCGTCGATGATGGCCGTCTTGCGGTCGTCACCATATTGCTTCTGCACTTCTTTCAGCTCTTTCACAATCACGCGGCGCAGGACCTTCTCATTCCGCAGGATCTCTTCATATTCGGTAATCAACTTCTGAAGTTCGTCATACTCTTCCTGGATCTTGCCGCGTTCGAGAGCGGTCAGGCGCTGCAACTGCAATTCCAGGATGGCCTGCGCCTGGCGCTGTGAAAAGTCAAACTGCTCGATCAGGCCCGTACGCGCATCCGCCGGCGTTTTGGACGCCCGGATCAGTTTGATGATGGCGTCCAGGTGCGACAGCGCCTTAAGGAACCCTTCCAGAATGTGGGCGCGTTCCTGGGCCTTGCGCAGGTCGAAGGCGGTGCGCCGCCGGACGACGCTGACCCGGTGGTCAATAAAGTGCTGGATGGCCTCCATCAGCGGCAGTTCGCGCGGCTGGCCATTCACGATGGCCAGCATGATCATGCCGAAATTCTCCTGCAGTTGCGTGTGCTTGTAGAGGTTGTTCAGGACGATCTCGGGCTGCTCGCCGCGCTTGATCTCCACCACGATGCGCATGCCTTCGCGGTCACTCTCATCCCGAATATCGGAGATGCCCTCGATCTTCTTGTCCTGCACCAGGCTGGCAATGCGCTCAATCACCCGCGCTTTGTTCACCTGGTAGGGAATTTCTGTGATGACGATCTGCTCTTTATCTTTGGTCTGGTGTTCGATGGCCGCCTTGGCGCGCATGGTGAACTGCCCGCGGCCGGTTTCGTAGGCTGACTTGATTCCCTTCCGGCCGTAGATATAGGCGCCGGTGGGAAAGTCGGGGCCGGGAACCAGTTTCAGCACTTCATCCAGGGTTGCTGTGGGCTTCTCGATCAGCAGGATGGTGGCGTTGACCACCTCGGTCAGGTTGTGTGGAGGGATCTTGGTGGCCATTCCCACGGCAATGCCGTCCGACCCGTTGATGAGCAGATTGGGAACGCGTGTGGGCAGCACCAGCGGCTCTTCCGTGGATTCGTCGAAGTTCGGAATAAAATCCACTGTGTCCTTGGCGATGTCTGCCAGCAACTCTTCGGCCAGCGCTTCGAGGCGGCACTCCGTGTACCGGTAGGCCGCCGCGGGGTCACCGTCAATCGAACCGAAATTTCCCTGTCCGTCAATCAGCGGATAGCGCAGGTTGAAATCCTGCGCCATGCGCACCAGCGCGTCATAAACGGCCGAATCTCCGTGCGGGTGGTACTTCTTGATCACTTCGCCCACCACGCCGGCGCACTTGGTGTAACGCTTGTCGGCGGTCATTCCCTCCTTGTGCATGGCGTAGAGGATGCGCCGGTGGACGGGCTTCAGCCCGTCGCGCACGTCGGGCAGCGCCCGCCCGATGATCACGCTCATGGCATAGTCGAGATACGATTTCCGCATCTCGTCTTCAATGTTCACAGGCACTTCGTTTGATGGCCTGATCAGTTCCTGGTCACCCATAAATCAACTTTTCCTTTTTTCTTTGCTTGCCGACCTCAGCTTTTATGTCGGGTTAGATATCCAGATTCTTCACATCGAGGGCGTTTTGCTCGATGAACTCGCGGCGTGGAATGACGGCATCGCCCATCAGGACCGTAAATATTTGCTCCGCCTCGGTCCAGTCCTCGATCTTCACCTGAAGCATCGTCCGCCGTTCGGCGTCCATGGTGGTTTCCCAGAGCTGGTCGGGATTCATCTCTCCCAGCCCTTTGAACCGCTGCACGGTGAAAGCCTTCTTGCCCAGCGCCATCACGTGCTCCAGCAGGTCCTTGCGGTCTTCGATGGTCAACTGGTTTCCGTTGGTGGAAACAAGGAAGGGCGGCTTGTCAAAAGCGTGGACGCGCCGGTGCAGATCCAGCAGGCGCTTGTAGTCAGCGCTTGAAATCAGCGCCGCGTCAATCACGCGCTCGCTCAGGTTTTCGCTCGAAAAGACCAGGGTGTAGAGGTTGTGCTCTTCGTCGAGCTTGATCTCCGTATTAAATCCCTCCGCCTTCAGATCTTTGGCCAGTTGCTTCAACTTGTCCTGGTTTTCCAGCTCGGTCTTCTTCCCGAGATCCAATCGCAGCAGCGCATCCACGGGGCGAGGGTCCGCCATCCTTTTCTCCAGCTTGTCGAACAGTTCCAGGTACTCGCCGAGGGCCATCAGGAAGTTGGTGAGTTCGCCGCCCTGCAGTTTCACCTTGTCGTTGCCTTCGCCGGCTTCGACCGCGTGGTCTTCCGTGGCGCGCCGCAGCACCTCACGCCGGAATTCCTTTTCATTGTGGATATACTTGATGCTCTTGCCCTTCTTGATGAGGTAAAGCGGAGGCTGCGCGATGTAAACATGGCCCCGCTCAACCAACTCCGGCATCTGGCGGTAAAAAAAGGTGAGCAGGAGCGTGCGGATGTGTGATCCGTCGATATCGGCGTCCGTCATGATGATGACTTTGGAGTAGCGCAACTTCGTGATGTCAAAATCGTCCTTGCCAATTCCGGTTCCGAGCGCCGTAATCAGGGCGCGAATTTCCTCGTGCCCCAGCATCTTGTCAAAACGCGCCTTTTCGACGTTTAGAATTTTGCCTCGCAGCGGCAGAATGGCCTGGTACCGGCGGTCGCGCCCCATCTTGGCCGAGCCGCCGGCCGAATCACCCTCCACTACGAAAATTTCGCAACGCTCTGGGTCTTTCTCCTGGCAGTCGGCCAGCTTGCCGGGGAGGCCCCCGGAATCGAGAGCGCCCTTGCGGCGGGTGAGTTCCCGCGCCTTGCGGGCAGCTTCGCGGGCGCGCGCTGCGTCAATCGCCTTTGCGCAGATCTTGCGGCCCACGGTAGGGTTCTTCTCAAACGTCTCCATCAGCTTTTCGTAGACAAAGCTTCCCACCGCGCTCTGAATGTCACTGTTCAGCTTGCCCTTGGTCTGGCCTTCAAACTGCGGCTGGGGCAACTGGACGCTGACAACAGCCACCAACCCCTCGCGTACATCTTCTCCTGAGAGATTGTCTTTAACGTCCTTGAACAGGTTCTGAGTCTGCCCGAACTGGTTGATGGCGCGCGTCAGGCCTGAGCGGAATCCGGAAAGATGACTACCGCCATCCACGGTGTTGATGTTGTTTGCAAAGGTGAAGACATTTTCCGCGTAGCCGTCATTATATTGGATGGCGAACTCCACGTGCATATCATCCTTGTCGGCCTCGGCGAAAATGGGCACGGGATGAAGCGTTTCCTTGTTCCGGTTCAAATGCTTGACGAATTCCGCGATTCCGCCGTTGTAGCGAAATTCCGTTTCCTTGCCATTCCTCTCGTCTTTCAGGTAAATCGTGAGACCTTTGTTCAGAAACGACAGTTCGCGCAGGCGCTGCGCCAGCGTGTCGTGATTAAACTCGATGGAAGTAAAGATGGTGGCGTCCGGCAGAAAAGTGATCTTTGTTCCGCGCTTTGTTGTCTTCCCCGCCTGTTTCAGCCTGCCGCCGGGTTTTCCGAACGCGTAGGATTGTTCCCAGGTGTACCCGTCGCGCCAGATTTCCAGTTCCAGCCATTCGGAAAGGGCGTTCACGACAGAAACTCCCACGCCGTGCAAGCCGCCTGAAACTTTGTAACTCTTCGTGTCAAATTTGCCACCCGCGTGGAGGACCGTCATGACAACCTCAGCCGCAGATTTCCCCTCCTCTTTGTGCATATCAACCGGGATTCCACGCCCGTTGTCGACGATCGTCACGGAATTATCGCTGTGCACCGTCACTTCAACATGGTCACATTCTCCCGCCAGCGCTTCATCCACGGCGTTGTCAACCACTTCCCACACCAGATGATGCAAACCCACCGGCCCGGTCGAGCCGATATACATGGCCGGCCGTTTGCGGACCGCATCAAGGTCTCGGAGCACCTTGATACTGGCTGCGTCATAGGTGTTATGTTCCTGCTCAAGCACTTCTTTAGCCTTACTCACTCCCTGTTCCTCCTGGGTGAACTCAATTCGCCGTGGCATCGCGCAACCGGAACCCCATCACAAGTTCCACCCGCGCACGATGCGTCAACCATTCCTATACGTTCCCGAGCCGCCCGGCTTCAACTGTAGACCTGCCGCACTCAGCATTACTGAGCATTCGAGAGCGAACAACCCGCTTTCATCAGCAGGGGTCCGCGATGGAACTCGAGGAAAGCATGAACCTGCAATCTGACGGTCGTCAGACCCTCATCGGCATCACAACATACCGGTATCGAAACGTATTTTCATCGCCTGAGCGCAGTTGCCCGGCGCTCTGCTCATCTTTCAACTCCAGGCGGACCTTGCCCCCGCTCTCAATCACGTCAAGGAAATCCAGCAGATACTCATAGTTGAATCCGACCTGCATGGCCTGGCCATTGAATTCCACTTCCAGAACTTCATTGGCTTCGCCAAACTCGCCGCTCGAAGATGAAAGTTCCATCTGCCCATCGCTCAATTTCAGACGGACGGCCCTGGAACGCTGATCGGCCAGCAGGGCCACGCGCCGGACAGCCGTCGAGAGCACATCATGATCGATCTCAATCAGCAGTTTATTTTCGCGCGGCAGGACGGCCTCGTAATTCGGAAATTGGCCGGTCAGCATTCGTGATATCAGCACGCGGTGGCCCATTGAAAAATAAAGGTGGCTATCGTCCTTTGAAATTCCGATCACGGAACCCTCTTCAGCTTCGGCCAGCAGCCTTTGCAACTCCGCCATGGCCTTCCTGGGAATCAATAATCGCAGTTCATTCTTCAGCCCGGCCACTTCCAGGTCACGCTCGATCAGGGCCAGCCGATGCCCGTCTGTTGCCACCATGGCCACATTGTCCGGCTTCAGGATCAGCAGAGCTCCGTTCAGCGTATACCGCGATTCTTCACTCGAAATCGAGAAGATCGTTCTCTTGATCATCGTGGAAAAAACGTCTGCCGGAAGCGTCACAAGAGGGTTGGGAACAGCAGGCAGCGTGGGATAATTATCCTTTGCCATTCCCACCAGCTTGAAGGATGATCGTTCGCACGTGACCTGCACCCAGTGGTTTTCCAAAAGTTTCAGCTTCACTTCCTTTTCGGGCAGAGATCGCACAATTTCAAACAGGCGCTTTGCCGGAATAGTTCCGGACCCTTCCTTCTTGATTTTGGCGGAACATCCACAGCAAATGCCCAGCTCCAGATCGGTCGCGCTGATCCGTAGCGAAGAATCTCCCGCTTCCAGAAGGAGGTTCGAGAGAATGGGAATGGTGGTTTTTCTTTCCACAACACCTTGCGTAAGGTTCAATTCTTTGAGGAGGAGGTTCTTTTCTACTGAGAGTTCCATTATCTAAATTTCCTTCTATATAGAGTCTTAGTAGTAGGGGCTGTGCACTTGTGGAAAACCACGGGATCACCCTACTGGTGCCTGCAGCAGTTGCTGTTTAATTGTGGATACCTTCCCTCTTTCTGTGAGCCGCTGTGCATGTTTAAGCCACCTTCGTGAGTTCACATTTTTTCTTATGCCCGCGGCTGTTCAAAAATGCATAACCCTAACTCAATGTATCTCTAAGCTTGTTGAGAACTCTGTTCAAATCTCGATCAGTTTTCCTCAGGCTCTCAACCTTCTGTATTGAATGCAGAACCGTCGTGTGGTGCTTCCCGCCAAACTCCCTGCCGATTTGCGGCAAGGAAGCGGGCGTCAACTCCTTTGAAAGATACATGGCCACCTGCCGCGGAAAAGTGATTGCGTGGCTGTTATCCCTGGCCTTTAATTGCGTCAAAGACAATCCAAATTCCTGGCAAACCAGACGCTGGATGTGTTCAATGGAGACACGGCGCTGCTCAAGGTCGATGATGTTCTTCAGAACCTGCTGTGCCATGGGAAGAGAAATTTCCGCACCCGTAAGGGAAGAATAGGCAATTAAGCGCGTCAGAGCGCCTTCCAGGTCCCGGATGCTGGTCTTAATCCGGGTCGCGATAAACTCTTCGACTGGTTCCGGAAGCTTAACGCCCTGGTCTTCGCTCTTTTTGGCCAGAATGGCGCGTTTCGTCTCTGTGTCGGGCGGTTGCAGGTCCGCCGACAATCCCCAGGCAAAGCGGGAGCGAAGCCGTTCCTCGAGGCCCGGAATGTCCTTTGGGGGCTGATCGCTGGAGATCACCACCTGCTTCTGGGCCTCGTAAAGGGTGTTGAAAGTGTGGAAAAACTCCTCCTGCGTCCTCTCTTTGCCGGCAATAAACTGGATGTCGTCCATCAGGAGGACATCGACATTCCTGTACTTGTCGCGGAAAGAAATCATGCGGTCATATCGCAGCGAGTTGATGACGTCATTCGTGAAAGCCTCGGACGAAACGTAAGCCAGCCGCAACTCTCTCTGGCGCTGCTTCACGAGGTGCCCCACTGCCTGCATCAGGTGGGTCTTGCCCAGTCCCACGCCGCCATACAGGAAGAGCGGATTATAGGCTTTGGCTGGTGTTTCCGCCACGGCTCGGGCTGCGGCGTGCGCAAACTGATTGCACGACCCCACCACGAAGGTCTCGAAGGTATACCGGGCGTTCAACTGGTGGTCCACCGACTCAAAATCGAGCTTGCCCTGCCGGGGCTTTGCCTCTCCATTTCCCGTAGATTTTTTTTCCGGCAGCTTTTCCAGTTCGTAACGGATCCCACTGAACCCCAGACGGAGTTTATCCAGGGCTTCCTGAATGCCGGTGTTGTAATGCTCCTCAATCCATTCCAGGAATTCCTGGTTGGGAACACGAACCACCAGAGTGTCAGCCTCTGTGTGGCTGAAGCGAGTGGGCTTGAGCCACGTCTGATAGCTTTGGGGATTAACTTTCGTCTTGAGGTAGTTCAGAACTTCTTGCCAGGCATTCATATTAGTGGTGCCAACGGATAAGAAAAGCCCACAAATCAATCCGATGGCTGTTATGTAAGCAGACTTCTCGCTTCCTTACTTTGCAGCTTCCGAGGGCCCCTGTTTTGCGGTCAAGCTCCCCGGATTCTTCCTTTGCTCTGTAAGCGTTAGATTTTCTTGAAGCGGGTAACTCAGTCGCGCCTTTTACGGCTACTTTCAACGTGTTAGTTTAGCACAGATCAGCAACCAATTCCAATTTGTCCTTCCACTCTGGAATGTGTAATTTACAGGAATTTCCACAAGCCTGCCGCCGGGCACTTCGAAGGGCCGCCCGGACGAGCCCGGAAATCCCTGCCATCGCCTGCAATGTAGCCTCACTGGCTAGCTTCGCGTGATGCCCCGCGCCCTGCCTTGGAATGCTGTTGAAAATTCCACAATTCCTCCGCTGATGTGCTGAAAATACCTGCCTTTTCCGGGGCAAGAGATTGCCCGGCCGCCCGGCTTCAGGAAAGATTTTGCGTGGCTGACCGGCGAGGAAGTACGCGCACTGGTGAAGGGGTTGGAACAGGAGGCTGAGCGAACCTTAAGGCACCACCGCAATGCGCTGGAAGCGGTGGCTCGCGAATTGTCAGACCGCGAAACTCCTGAGGCCGCGGAAATTCTCCGTTTGCTGGACCGGCAGGGCATGGGAGTGGCCGAAAGAGGCGCCAGGATTGCGTGATCGCATCAACTGTGCAGGCCCGGGCGGTTCCCAGTTCCGCGGGTGCTGCGCATCCGTCCAGGCAACCACCCTGAGAGAGTTTCCACATTTCCTGCTTGATTAGCCCGGCCACCAATGGTATACAATCAAAGAAATACTGAGCCAGAATAGGTTTATGAGGTCCCGGTACCGCAAGGTCCGCCGCTCAGCGTTGTGACTTTGCCACTTGAGGGGGGAAAGTAGCCAGGGGCTGAATTGCTGCCGGGCCACAACTGTATCGAATCCAGTGACAACATCATTTCACCATCTTGGGATGCCAATGACTCCCTACGAACTGCTGGGGCGCCTGCCGGACTTTGTCAAACGGTTGCACACGGCGCCACCGGACCGGGTGGAGCGGAGCATCTTTGAAGTCCGGGGATGGTGTGAGAGCAGGGGAGAACTTTGGAAGGAAGCGACCGACGCAGCCGTTTGCCTGGCCAATGCTTCGGGGGGGATCGTCCTGATGGGCCTCGACCAATCGCGGTTGATCAATGAGGCGCCTCCGTGCCCTCATCAGGAGGTCACGCCGGAATGGCTGGAAGAGTCGGTGCGCAAGCACAGCCATCCGCCGGTGGAGTGCACGGCCTGCCGCCTTGGGGAAGCGGTCCCAGCTACACCCGGCACGGCAAAGGGATGCATCGTTCTGCTCGTCCCGCCAAAGACGATTGCGCGCCTGCATCGGACGCACGGCGGTGTGTGTCTCGTCCGCCATGGCGACCGTTGCGAGATTGACCATCTGAGTTCCCGGGATGACCATACGAGCATTCTGCTTGACGGCGCTGGCCTGGAATGCCTTTCGAACGAATCCTTGAACTGGGCTTTTACCAACCACATTGTCGGTTCCCGGCAACCGCAGCGCTGGCGTGAATCCGGGCGTTCCATTGAAGATCTGCTGATGGATTTCAACCTCGTCAGCCCTCGGGGGAAAGGGACTCTTGTCACGCTGGCAGCCACCCTGCTGTTCGGCAGGAAGGAATTTTTGTCAGGTCTCACCGGCTCAGCGTTTCTGCGCCTCACCCTCAACGGTTCACACGGCGCGTCTTCAGAGCCCTACACCATCCACATCCAGCAGAATATTGCCGATACTTTCCGCGACTTGTGGGTGCGCCGTGGCGACCTCGCAGCGTGCACGGCGCCTTATCTTCCTGAAAAGTGCCTGCGTGAGCTGGTGGTGAACGCCCTGATCCATCGCTCCTACCAGTCGTCCGAACCTGTCAACGTGCGAATCACCCCGGGCCATCTGCTTGAGATCCAGAACCCCGGCGGCTTCCTGCGAAATCTCGGCCCTCGAAACCTCATCAACGCCAGCCCCGTGCACCGCAACTTGTTGCTGACGGAAGCCGCGGCATTGCTGGGCTTCTGCGAGAAGAGCGGCAGTGGAATCGACATCGTTTACCTGGAAGCCGTCGCCTCCGGGCACGACTTCCCTTGTTTTGACGGAGACGCCGATGCGTTCACGGCCATCGTTCCGCTTGAGAAAGACACCAATTTTGCCAGGTTCATCCAATCCCGGGGCAAGGACTTCACCAGGCTGGAAAGCCTCCTGATCCTGAAGCATCTGCACAAAACGCCCCAGGCGGATATCGGCCAGTTGGCGCGCATCATCGAACGGCCCGCCAGCTTCACCGAAATCCTGCTCCAGGACCTCGCGAAACGGCAGGTCATCCAGGAAGACCACGCCCGCTTCAGCCTCAGCGACGCTGTCCGCTCCGAAATCGAGAACCCCCCCGACCGCGACCAGGGAAATTTGTTCTGAACAGCCTCGGGCTGCACGTGGCACGCTTTGTCCGCCGCAGTTGTGGCTGCTGAATAGAAAGGGCGATACCCTTCACCGTCCTGGACGCACCGTTGTATACTGCGCTCGATGCGCGAAATAAAGACCCGCTACTTTTTCACTCCACTGCTTGCAGCCCTTTCTTGCGGTTGTGCGCCCGCCTGCGCGCAAACCGTTTTTCTGAAGTTCACGCAGTTGCCGCCCAGCGAAATTCAGCAGGGCTTGCTATTGTATGCTGACCGGAATGCTGAGAGGGAATCGCAACTTCGGACAATGTTTGAGCACGCCGGTTGTGCCGATGCCGATCTAAAAGAGGAACAAGTCCAGGGCAAGGATCCTCCCAACATTATTTGCACGCTGCGAGGCAACAGCGATTCCGTCATTGTCGTCGGGGCTCATACCGACCACGCCAAAGTGGGACAGGGCGTGGTGGACGATTGGAGCGGGGCTGCCCTGCTGCCGGCGCTTCTCGAGAGCCTCCGGAAATCGCCCCGCCGCCACACCTTTGTGTTCATCGGTTTCGCAGACGAGGAGAAGGGGATGTGGGGCTCGCACTATTACGTTCAACACCTGAACCGCGAACAACTGCATGCCATCCGCGCCATGATCAATCTGGAATGCCTTGGATTGACGCCCACCAAAGTCTGGGCCGATCGGGCAAATCGACAACTGCTGAGTGACCTTATTCTAATTGCAAAGAATTGTCAGGTTGATCTTCAAGGCGTGAACGTCGAAGGCGCCGGCGACGATGATACGCATCCGTTCCTCTCGCGGCACGTTCCGGTCATCACGATTCACTCCGTCACGCAACAAACCTGGCACATCCTCCATAGCGCGGGAGACAAACTTTCAGCCATTGATTTCAATAACTATTACGATTCCTATCGTTTGACCGCTGCCTACCTGGCTTACCTTGATGCCACGCTTACCCAATAGCTGATTCACCATGGCGGCATTTGTACGTGATTGTGAGCCGCCAACTTGTATGTGCTGTTACAAGCGGGCGCTTCGATCCAGCAGCCGGGCGATCTCGTCGCGCTCGGGAATTTTAATGGGGCGGGCGCGGCCATTTTCCACGATCTTGATGCCGTCTTTCGCCGGGCGAATTTCGCCGATGATGCACGCAGCAATTCGGCGGCGGTGAAGGGCATTGACAATGCCTGGTGCGCTGGATCTTTCGGCGGTGATCAGCAGAGACCCCGAAGCCAGCAGGCTGAGCGGATCGAACTCCAAATCTCGCGCCAGCGCCAGCGTTTCCGCAAGCACTGGAATCTTTTCCTTCCACACCCGCAGACCCACCCGGCCCGCGCGCGCCAGCTCCACCAGGCCGGTCAGCACGCCGCCTTCTGTGGGATCATGCATGGCGTGGACCTCACCATGAGCAAGGGCCACCTGCGCGTCACGCAGCACGCTGATGCCGGGCTTTTGCAGCAGTCGTTGTGACCGCCGCAGATGTTGCGCTGCAATTCTTCCCTTCAACCATCTGGTTTTCTCGCGAGTCAGAATGGCGGTACCTTCAATGGCGACACCTTTGGTGAGGATCACCAGGTCGCCGGGCCGTTGCTGTTCTTTGCGCACGAGTTTGTCTGGATCGACTTCGCCGAGCATCTGTCCTACAACAATCGGCCGGTCGAGACCAACTGTGATCTCCGTGTGACCGCCGCAGAGCGCAATCCCCAGCGTGCGGCAGGCTTTCAACGTTTCTCCAAACACCTTCTCCACCAGCGCTTCGGTTGTGCGGCCTTGAGGAAACAGAAATGTGGCGAGGAACCAACGCGGTCGCGCGCCCATCGTTGCAAGATCGTTGGCGTTGATATTGACGGCGTACCAGCCGATGTGGTCAGCCGTAAAGGTGATGGGATCGGTCTTGAAGACCAGATACTTTTCGCTGGTCTCGATCACCGCTGCGTCCTCTCCGTAGCGCGGCCCGAGAACAACTCCGGAAGGCCAAGGAGCAGCGCAGGATTCGAGCAGCTTTTTAAGCAGGCGCGGGGGAAGTTTT
>DATEKC010000242.1:0-6346 GCA_035277665.1 Terriglobia bacterium | reverse complement strand
TTTCTCTGCGTCGCCAATGTTGCCAGGATTAATCCGCAACTTGTCGATTCCCGCGTCCAGCGCTATCAAGGCGAACTTGTACTGGAAATGAATGTCTGAAACCAGCACGGAGTCGGGGCACTTCTTCCGGATCTCTTTCAGTGCCTCTGCCGCTTCAATGTCGGGCACGGCCAGGCGGACAATTTCGCACCCAGCGGCCTCGAGTTGCTGGATCTGCTCGACGGTCTTGTCAACGTTCCTGGTATCCGTCTTGGTCATGGACTGCACAGCAATCGGCGAGTCCCCGCCTACAGCATAACGGCCCACTTTGACTGTGCGGGTCTTTCGCCTTTTCGGGAAAAATTCTTTGTCGCTGAAGTTCACGGTAATTTGCCCCTGCTTCGAATTAGCATTGCGCCGCCTCCCTGCGGTCAGGAGGGACGTATAGTCTTCATGATATCGTTATACATTACAAAAACAAAGAGGAGGACGATCAGTACCACGCCCACCTGGATCACCCGCTCCTTGACGGCCAGGCTGAGGTCGCGGCGCATCAGGCCCTCAATCGCCAGCATAAAGATGTGCCCGCCGTCCATCACCGGGACGGGCAGGAGGTTGACAATGCCCAGTTGGAGGCTGATAAACGAAACAAAAAGCAAGAGATCTGAAATGCCCCGGCGGTACGCCTCACCGGAAATCTGGGCGATCCCGATGGGCCCGGCAAGTGACCTGGTGGACATGTGGCGGGTCACAATCTTGCCCAGCACAGCAAAGGTTTCCAGAAAACTCCTGTAATTCGCCGTGAGGGCATATTCAAAAGCCGTTCCGGGAGGCAACTTGCGGATCACATACTCCGTCTGCCGGATCGTCACACCGACCCTCCAGGTTTTCAGCCCCATTACATCCGTATAAGCCGGGGTCATGTGCGCCTGAAATTCCTTGCCGTCGCGCTGCACTGTCAGATCAACCGGCTTGCCTTTGCTGTCCCTCAAATCCTGAACAATCAGCGCCCAATAATAAATGGGCTTGCCGTCCAGGCCCACAATCGTGTCTCCTGCCTTCAATCCCGCCTTGCCGGCAGGCTCGTCCGGTTCCACTTTATCGATGACCAGGGGAACATAGGGGTACCAGCCGGCCACCCCGGCGCCATCCTGGCCTTCAATATGCGGGGTGAGACTCAAATGCAGCGTCTCGTCGCCCCGCTCGACGGTCAGGGGTATGGGATGGTTTGCGCCAGTGAGGACTTTGAATTTAACGTCGCGCCACCGGGGGCTCTTGATGCCATCAAACTGCACGACCCGGTCTCCCGGCTGGAGCCCGGTTTCCGCCGCTGCTGAATTCGGATCGACGGCGCCAATCACAATAGGCTGGTCTTCATAGGCCGGCTTCTGAAAATGAAACATGTAAAGCCCGGCAAGGACCACCACAGCGAGAACAAAATTCATCATCGGGCCCATCAGGATGATGACAAACCGCTGCCAGCGCGGGCGGCCTAAAAACTCGCCCGGATCGCCGCTCAGCACCGCCGTGGGATCATCCCCCGCCATTTTGACGTACCCGCCAAGCGGCAGGATGCTCACCCTGTAGTCGGTCCCGCCCCGCTCAAATCCAAACAGGCGCTTGCCGAAACCCAGCGAAAAAGTCACGACGCGCACGCCGAATCCCTTTGCTGCCAGGAAGTGGCCCGCCTCATGAACAAAAACCATGACGCCCAGGACCACGATGACGACAACGACGTCAGTGAGGAAACTTGAAACCATAGATCAAACCTTTCTCCTGTTCACACCACCGTGGTTGGATGCGTCATCAAGGCCACCGCCTCGCGGGCAACCGCCCGGGCAGCCGTGTCGCTTTCCAGGACCTCTTGCATTGTGCTGGGATGGCTCTCGGGGACCTCGCCCATCACTTTTTCTATCACTCTTGGAATATCGGGAAACCGCAGCTCACCCCTTAGAAACGCTTCCACGGCCACTTCATCGGCGGCGTTTAAAGCGCAAGGCATCACCCCGCCCTGTTCCAATGCCGCCCGGCCCAGTTCCAGGCAGGGAAAGCGCCGCACATCCGGCGCCCGAAAGTGCAGTCTCCCGGCCGCGATCAGGTCCAGGAGGGGCAGATATCCGTTGCCATCCATTCTCTCCGGGTAGGTCAGCGCGTACTGGATGGGAAGCCTCATGTCGGCAACGCCCAGTTGGGCCATCACTGACCCGTCGCAAAACTCAATCATGGAATGGATAATCGATTCCGGATGGATCATCACGTCAATCTGCTGCGAAGGAAAGCCAAAAAGCCAGCGCGCCTCAATAATTTCAAGGCCCTTGTTCATCAGGGTGGCGGAGTCGATGGTGATTCGTCCGCCCATCTTCCACACCGGGTGGTTCAACGCCTGGTCCGGCGTCACTGAATCCAGATCCTTGCGAGGGGTCTTGAGGAACGGGCCGCCCGAACCCGTCAGAATCAGGCGCTTGACTTCCTGGCGGGCGCCCGATCGCAAGCATTGGTGGATCGCGCAATGCTCGCTGTCAATAGGGAGAACGTCCACACCACGTTCCTGCGCGGTGCGGGTGACCAGCTCACCGGCCACTACCATGACTTCCTTGTTGGCCAGTCCTACCGTCTTGCCCGCACAAATAGCCTCGTAGACGGCCGCCAGGCCGGTGGTGCCGTGGGAAGCCGCCACGACGAAGTTGACCTCAGGGAGACTGACAGCCTCCACCTGGCCTTCAGTCCCGGCCAGAATTTTTACGTTCTCACGGAAGCCCAGCGCCTGGAGCCGCTCCCGCAGGGGAGCGATGGAATCGCTCCCATACACCACGGCCACACATGGCCGGAACTCCGCAATCTGGCTGGCGAGCAAATCCAGGTTTCTGCCCGCCGAGAGCGCAACCACGCGAAACAGGTGCTCACGCCCCCTGACCACATTGAGGCAGTTCCGCCCGATCGAACCGGTCGAGCCTAGAATGCATAATCCCTTGATCAATGCCAGAAGTCCTTCAGATGCCATGCCAACCATAAGGTCGGGGTGGCGAACAGGAGACTGTCAATCCGGTCGAGCAGCCCCCCGTGCCCTGGAAGGATACCTCCGGAGTCCTTCAGGTTGGCAGCCCGTTTGAGGGCAGATTCCACAAGGTCACCGACTTGTCCGGCCAGGGCAACCATGCCTGCTATCAGGATAACCGTTTTTTCGTCGCCTGTCTTCCAAAACCAGTGTGTAAACCCCCAGGCGACCAGGATGCCTCCGGCCAGCCCGGCAACGGCGCCCTCGACGGTTTTCTTGGGGGAAATGGTCTTCGCCAGAGGGATTCGCCCCACCAGGCGCCCTACGCCATAGGCAAATATGTCCTCTGCCCAGACCACCAGGAACAGCAGGACAATCAGATGCCATCCCACGGCGGGATCGCCAAATCTCAGGGGAATCACCCATGAAAAGGCGAACCCAATGTAAAAAACGCCCAGCACGGTGGATGCCAGTGCGCCGGGGTAATTCTTCAGTTCAGAACCGGTCAAAAGGCCGGCGATCGGAATGGCCAGCACCATGACCAGAAGCAGCGCCGTTTCACCGAAAGCCATTCCGTGCAGGTCCGCAAGCTGGCCGAGGCCAAGCAGGCCGGCGCCCACAAAGCCTATCCAGCGCCACCCGCCCAGGCCGGCTTCCCGGCTGATGTGAAAATACTCATGGAGGCTGATCATCACCGTGGCCAGCACCGCCAGAGTGAACAGCCATTCCCGCCCCTGAACAATCAGGTACACAACTATCAGGGCGAGGGGCAAGCCGGTAAGAATCCGTCGCTTCATGGAATCGAGTGAAGGGGGCCGGCGAATCCTCCGCAGCCGGCACAGCGCGAGCGGGAAGATCCTGCCCTAGCCCAGCCCGCCATAGCGGCGCTCCCGCCGCTGAAAATCGATAATGGCCTGGAAAAGCTCCCTCTCCGTAAAGTCCGGCCACAGGACGTCGGTTACCCAGATTTCACTATAGGCAACCTGCCACAAAAGAAAATTGCTCAGGCGCATCTCGCCGCTGGTCCGAATCAGCAGGTCCGGATCGGGCATGTCGTGAGTGTAGAGATACCGGCTGAAACTCTCTTCGGTGATGGCCTCGGGGTCAAAAGCCCCATTCACCTTCACTTGCGACAGCAGGCTGCGGACGGCATCAATCATTTCGGCCCGCCCGCCATAGTTCAGGGCGAGCGTGAGCCTCAATCCGGTATTTGACTTCGTTTTTTCCACCGTGTCGTGCAGGTCGCGTTCCACCGTTTTGGGGAGTGTGTCAATCCTCCCGATGGCCCCGAAGCGAATATTGTTCCGGTTCATTTCATCAAGTTCTTTCTTCAGGTACTCGCGCAGCAGTCCCATCAGGAGTTTCACTTCGGTCCTGGGCCGCTTCCAGTTTTCGACCGAAAAGGCGTAAAGAGTGAGGCAGGGGACCCCCAGCCGCGCGCAGGCTTCCACCACCTGCCGGACCGCTCCGATGCCCGCGCGGTGTCCGGCAATTCGCGGCAAATGGCGCTTCCGCGCCCAACGCCCGTTGCCGTCCATGATCACGGCAATGTGCCGGGGCAGCCGTTCAAGGTCGATTTGTGAAGTCAATTCAGTGTTGGGATTTCTGGTTTTCACGGCAGGCCTGTCAGCCAGCAAGCTGTTCACTCAGGAGTTAACAAACTACCACACGCAGACTGTTACTTCAACTCACGCCGCACGCGGTGGGCATTTCCGGGTTATGCCCGGTCAATCCTGCGGATGGCAATGGCGCGTCCCGTCAGTGGGTCGGCTTCTACCAGGACGCCGCAGAGCCGGACATCGCCCTTTGCGACCTCAAACCTCTCGGGAATCTGGTTGAGGAATTTCCGGATCACCGTATCTTTCTCCACTCCGATGATGGATTCATAAGGGCCCGTCATGCCGAGATCGGTAACGTACGCGGTCCCACCGGGCAACACCTTTTCGTCTGCTGTCGGAATGTGAGTGTGCGTACCCACCACAGCCGTCACGCGGCCATTCAGGTACCAGCCCATGGCCAGCTTCTCTGAGGTAGCTTCCGCGTGCATATCCACAAAGCGTAATTTCACCGTTTCCGGAATCGTCTCCAGCAGGTCATCAACGGTCCGGAAAGGGCAATCGATGGGCGGCATAAAAACGCGCCCCTGGAGGTTGATCACCGCAAAATCCAGCCCTGCCCTTGTCTTGCCCACGTAGAGCCCCCGGCCGGGAACCTGGGGAGGATAGTTGGCAGGCCTCAGAAGCTGGCCATCCGCGTGCTCTGCCAGATACGGGAAGATTTCCCTCTTGTCCCAGACGTGGTTCCCTGTGGTGAGTACGGCAATCCCCAGACCCAGCAGTTCATCTGCCAGCTTGGGGGTAATGCCAAAACCCGCGGCCGCATTTTCACCGTTGGCGAGAATCAGGTCGGGAGCAAATTCCGACACCAGCCCCGGCAGCCGCTCTTTCACTATGTTTCGCCCGGGACGCCCGAAAATGTCCCCGATGTAGAGAATTCTGACGGTGTCCTGCAAGACTCTCCTGGAAGGGCCGGCGCGGGATCCAGCAGCCTGGCTGGTCGTGAAAAATCGGCCGTTTTACCGGGATTCAGGCGCGGGCCCGCATGCTCAAACGGCCGGCCTCAGCAAACGGTCCAACGCCTCGTTATACTTGCCGACCTTCTGCTCAACCTGCTGCGTGGTCGTTTCGTATTTGGACTTCATCTGGTGATATTCGTCCGCAATGTTCAGCGCCGCAAGCACCGCCACGCGGAGTGAATCCACGTTGTGGCTCTTCGCCGCGATGGACCGCATTTTGCCGTCCACGTAGCGAGCGAGTTCTTCGAGATACGCTGAATTCAGGCTGCCCTTGACGTTGTATTCCTGATCGTAAATTTCAATTCGGATAGAATCCAGTGAATGGTTCAAGCGCCTCCTTCCCGCCCTTTGCGGCTTGCGCACGCAACAAGGCACCCAGCGAACTCCCAGTTATAATCACACTTTATCCTGGCCGGTCAACCCCTCAATCTGTGTCAGCAGCTTTTCTATCCGGACCCGGACCTCTTCCCGCTCGCGCCTCAGCGACTTGACTTCGTTCTGCAAGGCCTCCAGACGCTTCTGGCTGCCGCCAGTATCTTCCTTCAGCCTTTCGAGCGTCTTCTCAAGGTCCTGCTTTTCGGCGATGGCGCGCCTGAAAACTTCGCCTGCCTTTGACAGTTTATCTTCCAACTGCTGGAAACTTTCGTTCAGATCCATAGCTCCTTGCCCCATAACCAGCTCTTCACGCCTGTGCCCGGATTTGAACCCCCAGGGGTTCAAGGGCTTCGACAATGCGACGGCTTTGAGATTCAATTTCGTCGCTCGCCAGCGTGCGAGTCGGACTTTGAAATGTGATG
>DATEKC010000241.1:0-26278 GCA_035277665.1 Terriglobia bacterium | reverse complement strand
TACGGAAACAACGAATATTCCGGCGGGCTGGCGCCCAGGAATTGGGCCGGGGCGACTCCGAATCCGGTATTCTGAGCTTAAACTTCCAGCACGACCGGCAAAACCATGGGGCGCTTGCCGGTTTCCTGGTCAAAATGGCGGCGCAATGCGGTGCGAATCTTCTCCTTGATAACACCCCAGTCGGCAACCTCCTCGGTATTGGAGACCTCGATGGTTTTGAAGATCACTTGGCGAGCGCTCTCCACCAGGTCATGCGCTTCCTCCATTGGAATAAAGCCGCGCGAAACAATTTCCGGAGGGACCTCAAGCCGCCCGGTATGCTCGTTGATGGCCAGAATCGGAATCACGATGCCGTCTGCTGAAATGTGGCGCCTTTCTTTCAGAATGACGTCGCCCACCTCGTCGAGCGTCCCGACATCGATGCAGACGCGCCCCACCGGAACGCGATTGACCTTTTTCGCTCCCTGGCCATCAAATTCCAGCACATCGCCGCTTTCAAGCAAAAAAACATTTTCCGGCGGAATCCCCACCCGCTTGGCCGCCTCCGAATGCTGGAAAAGCTGGCGATATTCGCCGTGAAGCGGGACAAAGAAGCGTGGACGGACGAGGTTGAGCATCAGGTTCGTCTCCTCCGCGCTGCCGTGCCCGGAAACATGCACCGGCGGATGGCTGCCGTCATCGTAATAGATATGCGCCCCGCGACGATAGAGATGGTCGATCATGCGGAAAATCGACTTCTCGTTCCCGGGAATGACACGCGCAGAAATCACTACTTCATCACCCGGCTCAACCGATGCCCAGCGGTGGCGATTGACGGCCACACGGGGAAGCGCGGCCATGGGTTCGCCCTGGCTGCCGGTCAGCACCACAACAACCTCCGACCGGGGCAGGTTTCGGAGCTCTTGCGGCTCAACCAGCAATCCCGGCGGGATGTGCAGCTTTCCCATTTGCTGGGTGATGTCGGCAATCTGCATCATGCTTCGCCCCAGAAAGCAGAGTCGGCGCCCGCGTTCATGCGCAAGATCGGCCACAATTTGCAGGCGATGGACAGAAGTGGAGAAACAGGAAATGAGCACCCGCCCTTCGGCAGCCGTTATGATTTCAGACAGGCGTTCACGAACGGCACGCTCAGAAGGCGTGATGCCGGGCCGTTCGACGTTCGTGGAGTCCGAGAACAGCGCCAGAACTCCTTTGCGGCCATAATCAGCCAGCGTGTGCAGGTCGCTCTGCCGCTGGTCCATCGGTGTCGGGTCGAATTTGAAGTCACCCGTGTGGATGATGGTTCCGGCAGGCGTGGTGATGGCCAAGGCTCCCGATTCAATAATGCTGTGGGTGAGATGGATGAACTCCACGTGGAACGGCCCAATGTCAAAAGGCGTCGCAGGTTTCATCTCGCGCGTCTCAACGCTTTCTTCGAGACCATGCTCAACCAGCTTTGCCTTTACCAGCGCCAGTGTGAATGAAGTTCCGTAAACCGGCGCATCGATCTCATCCAGAAGGTAAGGCAGCGCTCCAATGTGGTCCTCGTGGCCGTGGGTGAGCAGGATGGCCCTGATGCGGTGCTGGATCTGGCGGAGATAAGTGAAGTCGGGGATGATGATGTCGACGCCGGGCAGTTCGGAGTCCGGGAACATCACGCCGCAGTCAACCACAACGGCATGGTCGCCATACTCGAAGACCATCATGTTCATGCCGAACTCGCCGAGGCCTCCGAGGGGAATTGCTCGTAACTTGTTATCAGAATTTGAGATGTTGGCTCCTCCTTAATTTCGTAAAAATCTTATCATAGTCCCGGGAAACCCGCAGGTTTGATACCTGCACGGCAGGAAAACGCCCGCCCATCATTACTGGCAGCCTTCCCGGAGGGCAGAAAAGAGCGCAACAAACTGCTCAAGCGAAAGCTCTTCAGCGCGCGCCTGCAGGGGCAGTCCGAGCCGTTCAAGTTCCGCCTCAACTCTCTGCCTCGTAGATGTGGGAACAAGGCAATTCAGAAGTTTCTTCCGCTTGTGGGCAAAAGACTGCTTCAGGAATCGCAGAAAATCCTTCTCGTTTTCTGAACCCACGCTCGGCTCCGCTGCGTGCATCTCAAACTTCACAAAGGCGGAGTGGACTTTGGGCGGCGGGGAGAAAGCTCCGGGCGGGACATGGAGCACCACTTGAGGTGAAGAATAGAGCCTGGTGAAGACCGTCAGATAGCCGTAATCGCGCGAACCGGGTTGTGCGGCCAGCCGGCCCGCAACCTCGCGCTGGACCAGCAACCCCATGGCGCGAATCTGCGGAGCAAATCCCAGCACGTGATGGATGATCGGCGATGTGATGTAGTAAGGAACATTGCCGAATATGTGGCACCGCTCCATGTTGTGAGCGCGGCAAATCTCCCCGAGGTCCGATTGGAGAACGTCGGCTTGGATGATTTCGACATTGGGCGAATGCCGGAAGTCTTGCCGAAGCTCGCCTGCCAGTTCGGAATCGAGCTCGATGGCCACCACGTTGCCCGCGCGCAAAGCCAGCAATTTGGTCATAGCGCCATGCCCCGGCCCAATTTCAATGACCAGGTCATCACGACGCAGCTCAAGAACATCAGCAACGCGTGAGCAATAACCGGGATCAGACAAAAAGTGTTGCCCCAGCTTTGGCCGTCGGTGTTTAATCATTAGAAATTGCCAACATGGCGGTTTGACTACGCTAAAATCGTGTCCTTTCTTTCCTATGGAGCCTGTAGCCAGAACCTTGACTTTGCTCACTTCATCCTCTAATTTAGCTTATTAAGTGTGTGTAGCAAATTCAGTGGATTACCCGAATGAAAATAGTTTTTGTGGCGTCCGAGAGTGTGCCTTACTCGAAAACGGGGGGCCTGGCGGATGTCGTGGGCGCTTTGCCCAAGGCGCTCGCATCTCTTGGCTACGAAATTGAGGTCTTTCTTCCCCGCTACAAAACCACCAAGCCTGGCGCCGTGGTCCCGGGCGCGGGCAGCATCACAGTCCCTCTCTCCGGCGGCTTCAAGTTTGCATCCATCCAGATTGCCGGCGAAGCAAACGGTGTTCGGACCTATCTGATGGAATGTCCGGAATACTTTGACCGCGACCAGCTCTACATGGCAGGCGGCAAGGATTATCCCGACAACGCTCAGCGTTTTGCGGCATTTTCAATGGCAGCGCTTGAATTCCTGAAGCGCTCATCCACACCGCCGGCGGTAATCCATTGCCATGACTGGCAATCCGCTCTCGTGCCTGTCTATCTGCGGAGTCTTTACGCGAAAGATTCGTTTTATGAAAATACGTCGGTGCTGTTCACCATCCATAACATCGGCTATCAGGGGCTTTTCCCTCCCGAAATTATGGCTGAAATTTCGGTTGATAGGAGCTTGTTCAGAGTTGAAGGGCTGGAGTATTACGGGAAAGTCAGCCTGCTGAAGGGCGGAATAGTTTTTTCAGATTACGTTTCAACCGTAAGCCAGAAGTATGCCCAGGAGATCCAGACCGATGAATTCGGGTGCGGGCTTGAGGGCGTCCTGCGAAGCCGGGCCAGCCGCCTGGTGGGAATTCTGAACGGCGTGGACTACGACGACTGGAATCCCGCTACTGATAAATTGATACCGGCGAATTACAACCCGCGAGAGATGAAAGGGAAGGAAATCTGCAAAAAGCGGCTGCTTGAGTCGATGGGCGCGCAGAATCCCGACCTGGACCGCCCGGTCCTCGGCATTGTGTCCAGGTTTGTGCAGCAAAAGGGATTTGACCTGATCGCGCAAGTCGCCGGTGAACTGATGCGGGAAGAACTTTACATTGCTGCACTCGGAACGGGCGAGCCCGAATACGAGGAACTGTTCCGGTCTCTCTCGGCGAAATATCCGAACAAATTCCTGGTCAAGGTGGGCTATGACAATACCCTGGCCCACCGGATCGAGGCGGGTGCCGATATGT
Organism: Terriglobia bacterium; assembly: GCA_035277665.1. Taxonomy (GTDB): domain Bacteria; phylum Acidobacteriota; class Terriglobia; order UBA7540; family UBA7540; genus SCRD01. The sequence continues at coordinate 22,355 of DATEKC010000241.1, read as the reverse complement.
TCCTGATGCCGTCCCGCTATGAACCCTGCGGACTGAACCAGATCTACAGCATGAAATATGGTACAGTGCCGGTGGTCCGGGCCACGGGCGGACTGGATGACACCGTTCAGCCCTTCGATGGCGAAAAGGGAACCGGGTTCAGGTTTCGGCAGTATTCGCCAGTGGCTTTGCTCGCTTGTCTTCAGCGGGCGATTGCCACCTTCCGCGATCGGGAGGCATGGCTCAGACTGCAGCAGAACTGCATGCAGGAAGACTTTTCGTGGACCCAGTCGGCCAGGAAATACGCAAACCTGTACGAAAGTCTTTACGCCAGCAGGGTTCAGGGAGTAGCGACGAAAGCTATTGTGTCTTCTTAAAATTCGTTTTTTACCTGGGGGGTTCAACAGATGGCTGGAGGTAACATTCTGGAGTTTAGCGATCAGAATTTCGAGCAGGAAGTTTTAGGGTCAGACAAGCCGGTCCTCGTGGATTTCTGGGCTGAGTGGTGCGCGCCCTGCCGGATGATTGCGCCTGCGGTTGAAGCAATCGCCGGTGAATATGTCGGGCGTGCGAAAGTCGGAAAGCTGAATGTGGACGAGAACCAGTCGGTGACAAGCCGCTACAACATCCGAAGCATTCCCACGCTACTGGTGTTCAAGAACGGGCAAATCAAGGAGCAGCTTGTCGGGACAACTTCAAAAGACAATCTCGCCAAGCTCCTGGACAAAAATCTCTAGCTTGGTTGCACCCTGAACTACAGGCATGACCTGGAAGCCTTTCCCTGCTCCTGAAGACGGAATGAACGTTCGTGCCGCGGGGCCCATCCGTTTTCTTAATCAGGATACAATGTGACGAAGAAGGCAGATATCTGAAGGTATGAAAACAAGCGCGGAAAATTCCAACGTTGCCATCGTCGGCGTCCAATGGGGCGACGAAGGCAAGGGCAAGATCGTCGATTCTCTTTCAGAACATTTCGACATCATTGCCCGCTACCAGGGCGGCGCCAACGCCGGGCACACGGTAGTCGCCGGCGACAAGAAGTTCATTTTGCAACTGGTTCCTACGGGAATCCTGCGGCCGGGGAAAATTGCCGTTATCGGCCAGGGAGTTGTTATTAACCCGGAGGCTCTGCTCAACGAGCTCGACGGACTCGAACGCAACGGGGTCGACACCCGTGAGAGGCTGAAAATCAGCGACCGCGCCCATCTGATTATGCCCTACCATCGCAGCCACGAGGTGGCAGCGGAACAGGCGCGCGGCGTTGGGAAAATCGGCACAACAGCAAAGGGAATTGGCCCCACTTATGAAGACAAATCCGGCCGGCGCGGACTTCGTACCGGCGATCTCCGCAACCCCGAGGCGTTCCTGCGGAAATGCAAGGCCGTGCTTTCGGAAAAGGACCGGATTGCCTCAGCGTTGTTTGATGGCGCCCCGTTCGGCACTGACGGGTGGATCGGCGAATACATCGAGATGGCCCGCGATCTGATTCCAATGCTCGTCGATACGTCGGAGTATCTGAATGACGCCATTGACCAGGGAAAGCGGGTCCTGTTTGAAGGCGCACAAGGCACATTGCTGGACATCGATCACGGGACCTATCCGTTTGTAACGTCATCAAACGCCTCTGCGGGCGGAGCATCGACCGGCACAGGAGTAGGGCCGGGCCGGATCGGAACCGTGATTGGAATCTCAAAAGCTTACACAACCCGCGTCGGCAGCGGACCTTTCCCAACAGAAATCCACGATGCTGCCGGCGAGGCATTAAGGGCAAGGGGAGGCGAGTACGGTGCCGTGACCGGGCGACCGCGCCGCTGCGGCTGGTTCGACGTACCGGCAGCTCGCTATGCTGCCAGGGTGAACGGGCTGAGCGCCATCATCATCACCAAGCTCGACATCCTGGATACTCTTGACGAAATTCCGGTGGGCATGGAATACGAGTACGAGGGAAAACGCTTCACAAGTTTTCCGGCCGACGTCGATATTCTCGATCAGGTCAAGGTTCACTATCGCGTTCTCTCCGGCTGGAAGGAACCGACTTTCGGTTTGCGGGATTTCGCAAAGCTTCCTCAAAAAGCGCAGGACTATCTGCACTTCCTTTCTGATCAAGTAGGGGTGGAAGTTGCGATGGTTTCAACAGGCCCCGAGCGAGAACAGACCATCTGGCGCGACGAAAGCCGATTCGCCCGTCTCATCGCTTCAAGATAATCACGATTCCGGCGGAGCTTTGCCGCAACTGAGCACAACCCCATGAAGGCTGGCGCGCCTCAAGCACCGAAGATGCTGAATTTTGAGCAGGCCTTATCAGAAGTTGAGGCCCGGCTGACGGCTGCAGGCGTGGCTCCTTCGGCAGAGATTGTCTCCCTCGGTGAGGCGTGGAGCCGGGTTCTTGCGGAAGACATCCAGGCGGATCGTGATTACCCTCCCTTCAATCGTTCCACACGCGACGGCTTCGCCGTGCGGTCCCAGGACGTGGCACAAGCAAACGCTGTGCTCACGCTGGGGGGCGAAGTCCGCGCAGGTGAATACTTCAAGGGAGAGATCGGCCCCGGCCATTGTACCGCCATCATGACCGGTGCGCCGCTGCCCACAGGCACAGATGCCGTGGTCATGGTTGAATACACCCGGACTGAGGGCGATAAAGTACGGACCGAAAGGCCAGCCACGTCTTTCGAGAACGTCGTTCGCAAAGGCAGCGAGGCCCAGGCCGGACAGACGGTCCTGCCAAAAGGGAGGCGGCTCCGACCCGGCGAGGTGGGGCTGCTCGCATCCGTAGGCATGGAGAAACTGGCCGTGTATTTGCGCCCGAAAATTGCCATCCTTCCGACGGGAGATGAAGTGGTCCCGATTGGCCGAAAACCAGAATGGTACCAGGTGCGAAACAGCAATTCTGCAATGCTGGCGGCTGTGGTGGCTTCGGCGGGCGGGACCCCGTGCGAAATGGGCATTGGCCCCGACCGGAAAGAAGCCTTGCAAAGCCTCATCGTAAAGGCTCTGGAAGCCGATATGCTCCTTCTGAGCGGTGGAGTGTCGATGGGGAAGTACGATCTTGTTGAGGACGTCCTCGAAGATCTGGGTGCGGAGTTCTATTTTCGAAGTGTTGCCATCCGGCCCGGCAAGCCCCTGGTCTTCGGCCGCGTGCGCGGCAAGTTTTTTTTCGGGCTGCCGGGAAACCCCGTCTCCAGTTTTGTGACGTGCAACCTGTTCGCCCGGCCCGCGATCGGTGTGCTGATGGGAAGCGGGTTTGAACGCCCGCGCTTCCTCCGTGCAAGGCTGGCGAAATCGGCCCGCCATAAAACGGGCTTGACCACTTTTATGCCGGCGAGGATCGATATGCGGAACGCCGAACCCGTTGTCAGTCTTGTCGGCTGGCAGGGTTCGGGGGACCTGGTGGGAATTGCAGAATCCAACGGTTTTCTGGTGGTCCATGCCGAACAACCCTCGCCCACTGCAGGAGACTGGGTCGATGTGTTGCCGATGACAAGTTGAGAGGTCAAGGTCCGAAGACACGATGGCGAGAGAATCGAAAAAGAAGGCACGTACCAAAAAATCCGGTGATCTGAGCCATTATGACCGGGAGGGACGGGTGCGCATGGTTGACGTCTCCGCAAAACCGGACACGCACCGCCAAGCCATCGCAAGTGTATTGGTCAAAATGAAGCCGAAGACCCTCATGAAAATCAGAAAGAATCCCAAGGGCGATCCCCTCGAGATTTCGCGCGTGGCAGGGATTGCCGCAGCGAAGCGCACCGCAGACCTGATCCCGCTTTGCCATCCTCTGCTGCTGAGCCACATTGATGTTCGCGCCGAGTTCTGCAAGAATGGCATATCGATTACCGCGGCGGTGCGGTCCACCGGCTCGACGGGCGTCGAAATGGAAGCCCTGACGGGCGCCGCCGTTGCTGCATTGACGGTCTATGACATGTGCAAAGCAGCCGATCACGAAATTGAAATTACGCAATTGAAGCTTTTGTACAAGAGCGGTGGAAAATCCGGCGAATTTCGTGCTTCAAAACGTGCAAATCTCCTTCTGCGCCATTGATTACCCAAAGAAGAGGACTGGACTGATGCCGGCCGCATTCAAGATCCTGGTGGTGGATGACAACCCGACCATCCTCAAGCTTCTCTGCCAGTGCCTTGAAAAATGCGGCGAAATCATCACGGCCACCGACGGCGCCAAGGCGCTGCAAAAGGCGGCGGAGATTCAGCCCGACCTGATCATCTCGGATTATTCCATGCCCCAGATGAACGGGCTGGAATTGCTGGAAAGTCTGCGCGGGAAGGAGAAAACCTCGCAAATTCCCTTTGTTTTCCTGGCATCGCAAAAGGAAATCGACGAGCGGCTCAGTACCGTGGCGGAAGGCGTTGAGGATTACCTCGTCAAGCCCTTCTTCGTGCAGGAACTCTCCCGCCAGGTCCGTCACATCACCGCACGGCTGTATGGCCAGAAGATGGAAAATCTGCAGTTGCGCGGGGGGACCACTGCCGGCCTGCTGAACGAGATGAGCCTGATCGACTGGATGCAATCACTCGAACAGGGGCGCAAGACCTGCACGCTCCTGCTGCGCTCCGGGAAAGAGACCTGTAAGCTCTATTTCAACCGGGGCCAGGTGACCCACGCCCAGTGTGGCCCGCTCGAAGGGAACGAAGCTGTTTATAAAGTCGTGGCATGGGCCGACGGCGAATGGGAAGTAGACTTCACAAAATCTTCCAACGAACACACGACAACCATGTCGACGCAAGGTTTGATGATGGAGGGCCTCCGTCTGCTGGATGAGGCCAACCGGGACGCGGACTGAGTGACGATCCATCGTTTCCAGGCCATCGAAACGTGGCTGTTGTGGATTTGACGATTTGAATGAAACACAACCTGCGCGCAAAAATTCTGGTGCTGAGCGATCTGGCCACAAAGGGCGAGCGGGAAGACCGGTCGGGACCGGTTGTGCGTGAAACCCTCGAATCCCAAGGCTGGCAGGTAACGGCGCTGGAAGTTCTGCCCGACGAATTCGGCCAGATCCGCGACCGTCTGATGACCTGGGCGGATTCTGAAGATTGCGACGCGATATTCACCTCCGGGGGAACGGGCATCGGCCCTCGCGACGTTACCCCGGAGGCCACTCGATCCGTCATCGAAACTGAGGTTGTTGGCCTTTCCGAGTTGATGCGTGCCGAGGGAACAAAGAGCACTCCGATGGCGGCCCTCTCGCGAGCCATCGCCGGTGTGCGGAAGCGCAAGCTGATAGTGAACCTCCCGGGAAGCCCTCGCGGTGCGCGGGAATCGATCGAGAGCATCATGATGATTCTTCCCCACGCTATTGACCAGATCCAGGGACGCACTGCACATTCCGAATAACAAAATGGGACAGGCCCGGTAACATGCCTTCCGCCCCCGCAAGCACAGGGTGTAAGATTGTGAAATCAATTTTAAATCAGGAGCGCTATGGAACCTCAGTTCGATACCAATGAAGCCGCCAGGGTTGCAGCCGCTATTTGCCAGCACACCAGGAACAATCTAGCCGGCGCAAAGCTCCGTGAGCGGATTGCGAACCAACTCTCAGGCCTCGGCTTGAGCACGCTCAGACCCCACGCAGGATCTCTCGCAAGAGATCCTGCCCGTGCATCGAACTATTATCTGGCAGTGGATGCCGGGGCAGATGGCAAAACTACGCCGCTGTTGATGCATGTGGATGCGGACCTTTCTTCAGGAGGCAATCTGCTGGCCGAATCTCTTCGCGAGGACCACGTGCAGGTTGAAGGGAAAGAAATCGTCCTTAGCTTCATTCCGTTCAGCAGCTACGACCATGAAACGATCCGCAAGTTCGCGGAGCAGGTCGACCGGACCTTTCTGCCCAGGCCGCAGCGTTCGCAGCCTGCCGTAGCAGCGGGCAACCGCCATCCGGAAATCAGCTTGCCCGCAGTCTTCAGTGCTTATCGGACCATTCTGGACAGGCTTCGCGTAAACATGGCCTCAACGGTCCAGCTCTCCGCCACACGCGAAATGACCACCGAAGATGTTATCGCGAAGCGCGATGGTGAGGATCCCGTGGCAATCGGCCACACACGCGTTTCCATCCGGCACCTTTATCACGCCGGCCTGTGGGCCGCCATTCGCTCCGGATGGCGCGAGGGCTACAACGCCGAGGCTGACCACTTCATCGTTTCCGGCAACAGCCCGGAGGAGATTGCCCGCTCGGTCGAAATGGTCAAAATAGCCATTCGCCATGCCGCCGGCTACACCAAATTCACCACAGATACTTCGCGGCTTTTCGAACTCCAGGCCGACACCCGCCATCCGAACCCATGGGGAGATTCAGCGGTCAGCGAAAAGTTCCAGCAGATCCTTACCAGCGAGGAACAGAAGTGGCTTCGCAACGAATTCTCAAGACCTTTCGAACTCGATGGCAGGAAATATATTTTCAGCGAGCGCGAAATCTTCCGCCTGGGCGTCAAGTTCGGCCAAAGTCTGAAGCTCAATGAAGAGTTGTATGACTACATCATCAAGGCCAAATCTGAAGCCCGCCTGGAGACAGAGTTTGATTTTGAACCTTCCATCGACGAAGCCGAAACGCTGACCACCGCCAAAGAACTCCTTTTTTACATGCACTGGCTCAAAGCTCGCGGCAGGGCCGCGCAGCTTTGCCCTCCTAACCTGGGCTTCAAAAAGCGGCAGGCCTACCCCGTGACGATGGCTACTTCACCTGCCAATGGGGTTGGCCTGGTGGATTACTGTCATCACAAAATGTGGCCGGAGCTTCCCGGCCGGGTGGAAAAAGAATTCGGCGGTAAACCCCTGGAAGAGCTTGCGGCGCGCGTCGCCGAACTGGCCGACGTGGCCCGGAGTTTTGACACCACGCTCAGCATCCACTCCGGCAGCGGCAAGCAGCCCGAAGTGCTGGAGCGAATCGGGAAATCAACGGCGGGGCGCGTGAATTACAAAATCTCCGGTGAACTTCAACTGCAGCTTTTCGATGTCCTGCGAGGCCAGCCCGCAAGTTCCCGCTGGCGGACGCTTTATGAGCGGATGGTGAAGCGGGCCAATAATTTTGCCGCCGCCGGAGCGTTCGGCTACGAAAGCGAGCTGGCTGAAAAGTATGTTTCCATGGGCCGTGAGTACAATCTGGGCGACGCTTCACGCGGCCGCGTAGACGGCAATCTTTTCCTGGTTTTCTGGCTGGGCAACCTGGTGGGCAGCCGCGACGTGGATTCACCGGATGGCGACCACCGCTTTTTCAAAGAGAAGATCGACGAACTGCCGGAGGACCTGATGGCAGAGGTGCAGCAGCACAACAGCCAATATGTCGTTTGGCTGGCTGAGCACCTGCAAGGATAAAGACCTGATCAGCCAATCTTAGGCGGCTTTCGAAGCTCTTTCCTGAACGCGATAGAGCATCTCGCCGGCGCGCGGAACCAGCAGGATGCCTTCGTCTTCCCGGCCCTTCCACTCTTCCGGATGGACGCTTGCGGGATCCAGGTAGCCCAGGTTGATGCGTTCGCAGCGCTCTTTGGTAATTCCCGTCGCCAGGGTTACCTGAATGCGGGGCGTCTCCTTGCCGGTTGCCGCGTCATACGTCCCCAACCCCTTCACGTGCGTGGAGTGCGCCAGCACGCCGCCCGGATAATCCTTGAACTTGTCCCACTGCGCCAGGAAATAATCGCGGCAGTGGTAGCCAATTTGTTCAATGATTCTGCCGTGCGTATAGCTGACCTCAGTGATGTGGGGCGCATAGATCACCACTTCACCGCCATCGGCCACCGCAGGCTCCATCTTGTACATCCCTTTCGCGCCGGTCCAAAGGTCGTCGTAAAGAGTCGGCATCACGGACAGCACTCGCTGGAAAGGCTTCTTGACGTAGATAATGTGTTTACGCGCCGAGAGGTCTGCGGCCGCTTCCCAGGCTTCCTGGGCCGAGCCGAAGTATATTCCCTCCACGCCAGCATGGGTCACTACAAGCGAGAAGCACGCCACGGGCCGGTCAATCATGCCGGCAGCACGGTCAATGATGGCCCGAACCGGCGTATAGCCGGCACCGATGATCTTATAGTTGGTCATCAGCGCGCCTGTCCAATGAGTCTGGTTGATAATTTCCGATCCTCCGACACCCGGGAAGAAATACTTATTGCCACCGGAAAAGCCGGCCACCTCGTGCGGGAAAACCGGACCGCAGATGATGATCTGGTCATAGTCAAGAATCATTCGGTTCAGGCGGACATAAATTTCCTTTTCCAGCACCCCACCCGTGATCTCACCAATTTCCTTCGCCGGAATAACGCCCAGCGTCACAAAGGTCTCCGGTTTTTCCCAGTGGTGATTAAAGATATGGCTGTTGCCGGCTTTCCCGTTCACCACCTTCCGCCCAACCAACTTGCCAAGGTGCTCATCATCCATGATGGGATGGGTGCCAAGCGCCACCAGATAATCAAGCACAGCCACACGCGATGAAAGCTCCCGCTCAAACAAGTCGAACATGGAGGGCATGGGCATTGTGCGGGTGCCGTCCGGAATGATGATCAGCACGCGTTTGCCATCAACAGCCAGCGTGATCAGCGCCTGGTGAACTGTCCTGCTGATTTCATCGCTGGTCAGGTGGCGGTCCGCAAACCCTAGTCCAATGGCCATTCTTTGTCTCCTTGCCTCTATACTCCACTATACGCCGAAAATCCGCCGTCGATGGGCACAATGACTCCCGTCACAAAAGCCGAGGCGGGCGAGAGCAGCCATAAGACCGCCCCGAACAGGTCTTCCGGATTCCCAAAGCGCGCCATCGGCGTATGGTCGATAATCGATTTGCCGCGACGAGTCAACTCGCCTGACTTCTCATCAGTCAGCAGGAATCTGTTCTGCTGGGTCATAAAGAAACCCGGCGCAATGGCATTGACGCGAATCTTTGGGGAATAGAGTTGCGCCAGATGCACCGCCAGCCACTGGGTGAAGTTGCTGACCCCCGCCTTCGCTGCCGAATAGGCCGGGATACGCGTGAGAGGACGAAACGCGTTCATGGATGAAATATTGAGTATCGTCCCTTCGCCTTTCTCTGCCATGATTTTGCCGAACACTTGCGAAGGCAGGACGGTCCCGATGATGTTGAGATCGAAGACCCATCGCAGGGCGTCGGCAGGCAAATTGAAAAAAGTAAGGTCGGCGCTGGTGGTTGCCTGGGGCTTGTTTCCCCCGGCGGCATTCACCAGGCAATCGACCGTGCCGAACTTCTCCAGAACGGCCCCAGCGGCCTGACGCAGGCTCTCCATGTCCAGCACGTTGGCTTTCACTGTTATCACCCGGCTGGCGCGCGGGCCCAATTTTTGCAGGATGCCCCTGACTGGATCAAGATTCAGGTCCAGAATCGCCACGTTGGCTCCGCATCCCGCCAGCGCCTGGACAATCTCTCCGCCCAGGACTCCCGCCCCTCCGGTAATGGCCACCGTTCGCCCTGTGAAATCATACATCCGAGTCAGTTTTTCCAATTCCATTCAGGTATAACCTCCCACCAGCTTTTAAGCGTTTGATATGTGGCTCGAGTCGTTGCGCAGGCCAGCCTTGCAGGGGAGCCCATCGCCCGTCCGACCCCACAACGGATGTCAGTAAGAAGGAAGCCTAACACTCACCGAAGCAATGGCGCAAGAGACTGACTCCCACAGGTTGCCTGATTTTTTGGCCGGATGATAGGATGGCACTCTTGCATCCGGTTTCGGAAAGGAACTCGCTTGCCTTCTTACAGAGGTCTGGATCTTGAGGGAAAACGCGCCTTGGTTTTTGGGGGAACCAGCGGGCTGGGCAAGGCCATCGCTGTGGGGTTTGCGGAGGCCGGCGCCGATGTGGTGGCGGTGGGTCGCCGGGCCGAACAGGTCCAGACGACTGCATGCGAAATCAGGGCCACCGGAAGACAAACCCTTGAATTGACAGGTGACGTGACGGACCGCGCGCAGATCCAGAAGGTAATCGACAGAATGCTTCAAGAGATGGGCCGCATCGACATCCTGGCCAACTCCGCGGGGGTAACAAAGCGGGTGCCGTCATTGGCAGTTGAAGACACCTTATGGAACCAAATCATCGAGACCAACCTGAAGGGTGTCTGGAACACCTGCCAGATGGTCGGCCGGGTGATGAAGGATCAGCAGTACGGGCGCATTATCAATATTGCCTCAATAGCTTCGTTCGTCAGCGCGCACGAGGTCACTCCTTATGCGGCCAGCAAGGGAGGAGTGCTTCAAATCACGCGCTGCCTGGCAGCAGAGTGGGCCAAATACAACATCACCGTGAATGCCATCGCTCCGGGCGTCTTTGAAACTGACCTGAATCGCGACATCATCAACCGGCCCGAGCGAAAGGCTTCAATCTTCGCGCACACGCCGATGAAGCGTTTTGGCCGTGTGGAGGAAATCAAAGGTGCGGCCATCTTTCTGGCCTCAGAAAGCGCCAGCTTCGTAACGGGAGCAATAATCCCCGTCGATGGCGGATTCCTGGCCCAGGGTATTGGAGAGTAAGTCCGGCGCCATAGGCAGTGACCTTCATCCAGATCAATACTCCCATTTGGTTCCGAAGCTCACCTGATTCCCGCGGAGCGGGCCCAGGATCTGCGCTGTGTTGTAATGCGTGTAACCGAAAATCAGCGTCAGGTGTCTGTTGACGCGCACCGAAATGCCGGGGCTCACGATCCAGGCGTTTTTTAACGCGGCGCCGCGGCCAGTCTGCTGCACACCAATCCCGCCGCTCAGATCGTACCCGAACGGCCCCCACAGCGGTCCATAAATGCGCGGAACAAATTCGTGGCGCTGATAAAAACTAGGATTAAAAAAGCCCATGAACACATTCTGCTCCTGGCCCGCAAAACCATAGATCAGGCCCTCATAACCTAGGTCCAGGGAAAATTGGGAAGAATGCACCACTTCCCTGTTAAACGTGATGGACCCTCCACGCCCCCGGTCACGGTCGGCGAAGACGGAACTCTGCGGGACGCCGTTCACAACAACATCATGCGAGTAGTCCTCGGAGTTATATCGTTCGTACCAATACGCCACGTACAGGCCTGTGTGCGGATTGAACAGGAAGTTGAGGCGGCCTTGCAGGCGGTCCTGGATAACCCCCAGCCGCGTCGAAACCGGTGTACAGGTAATGGCTGACTTTGTTGCATCCAGGTCGAAGGTTATGCCATGAGTGAGTCCGATGCTGATACCGGCAAGTCCCACGGGACGTTCCGCCACCCCCTGGATCAGGCCTGGCTGGCCGGGAACCGGGACCATCTCACCAGGTCCGAAACGCGTAAATCCCGCGCCACCACGAATGGTCAGCCGGCGGCCGAAACGCGTCGACTGTCGGTATAGAAAATCATATGGGGCCGTGGCCCCGGTGATTCCAGTGGGGACCTGATTGCCAAAACTGTCACGCAACGGGCCGGGTGGGCTATCAGCCGGGTCAGAAGCAAAGGAGAAGTAGGAATTTGTTGACGGAAAGAGATTCCACCCGACCGTGGTCCCATACGTATACATGCGAAGATCTTCGTTCGCCAGCCCGGTCCGGCCGTTCGCCTGGCTGGGTGGCCCGATTTCACGCGTATAGGCCGCTGTTGTCGTCAGTGTCACTCGCGTTTCGGAAAGCACCCGGTTGCGCAGAGATGCCACCTGCGCATCGCCGGGGTTGAGCTTTTCCGCCTGCTTCAAGAGTCTCAGAGTTCTGCGGCGGTGGTGCTGGGCGTGTTCGATGCTGGCCAGGAGAAAGACCGATGAAAAGTCTTCCGGGCCCTTCGCCACAGCCTCGGCCGCGGCAGCATGGGCTTGGGAAATGCGCCCTTGGTAGAAACAGATGCGAGCCTCGCCCAGCAAAGCCTGCGGATCCTGAGGATCCCTATTCAGGAGATCCTTATAATCCTTCAGGGCTTCGCTGTATTGCGCTTGAAATGTGTTCAGGCGCGCCAGTTCCAGCCGGGCGTCCCGGTTCGCGGGGTCGATGGCCAACAACGAGCTCAGATTCTTCCTCGCCCCGCCGAAATCCTTCAGTTGCATTTCCATCTGCGCGACCGCAAGCAGATAACTGGTATTTGAGGGGTCATTGTTCAGTAAAAGGGCGTAAACGTCTAATGCACTCCTTGGCTGCCCGGACCAGACATAGACGCGCGCCAGACCGGCCTGCGCACTTGAATTTCCCGGGTCCTGCTGCAATGTCTGGCGATAAAGGCTGATCGCTTCGGGGTATTTATGGTCAAGGCTGAGCAGGCTTGCCAGTTCGAGCTTCGAATCGCTGTCGTCAGGATATACTTCGAGAACTTGCCGGTAATCACGAATGGCGGCTTGCCGATCGTTCAACTGCGACTCCTGGTAGGCCAGGCCCTTCATCGCCTGGCGGTCTTTCGGGTCGCTTTCGAGCCGCTTCCTGTAAAAGTCGATCCACGCTTGGGGCAAGGCATCGGCCGCAGGCCGTAAGGCTTCCCAGTGAGCGGCCTCCGCCGCCCCGGCAATCTCTTTGAGGGCTTGGGAATTTTGCTGATCGGCGGGGTCCATCTTCTCCAGCGCCTCAAAGATGGCCTGCGACCGGGTAAAGTCGCCCTTCCAGTACAACACGTAAGCCTTGCCCTGAAGGGCGCCGTAATTATCAGGCTCCTTTTCAAGCACGTGGTTGAAGCACACAAGCGCCTCATCGTACTTGCCTGTGGCCGCCAGGGACTGGCCCAGCCCATTTTGCGCGCTGGCGTTCTCAGGGTCCGTTTGAACCAGTTGTCGAAAAACCTGAAGGGATTCCGGAAAGTCCTGGGCGAGGCGCAACGTATCACCCAACTCGTAGAGGGCGCTGTTTGACTCCGGATGGGCGTCGAGGTACTCGCGGTAATAAGAAATTGCCTGCAAATATCTTCCGCAAGCCCGCAGCGAACGGGCCAGGGCAAGCTTAACATCCGGGGCTCCTTTCGAAGCATCCATCGCCTTGCCGCTAGGATCGGCGCTCTGGGTGCAATTCCCATTGCCTGCGCTCAAGGAGGTCAAAGTCTTCAGGACCTCTGCGTCATTCAAGTCCTTCACTGCCTGTTGCCGATAGTAGTCCATCAACTCTGATACGTTGCCGTTCTTCTCGGCTGGGGCGAACGCTTGTGATTCGACCCCACGCTGGGCTTCATTAAGACCGTGGGTGACTTCCTGGTCGTTTGGATAAAGGCGGTGAATGCGCATAAAAAGTTCATGGGCGTCACGGTACCGCTTCTGCCAAAGCAGCACAAAGGCCTTGCCGGACAGGGCTTCGCTGCTCCCGGGCTCAAACTGTGGGACCCGGTTGTAGAGTTCGAGGCTCGTGTCGAATCGGCCCTGCCAGGAGTCGGTTCGGGCCAATCCCACCAGTGCCGGAATAAAGTTGGGATTCGATGAAAGGGCGATCTGATACTGACGGGCTGCAGCGGAGTAATTCTTGTCCAGCCCCTCCAGCCGTCCCAGTTGGCAGCGAGCCAGCAGGTCGCCGGGTTCCCTTTGCAGATAGGCCAGAAAAGCTTTGCGGGCGCTCGAATAGTCTCCCTGAGCGAACTGCGTGTGCGCCCGATCGAGGATCTCGAGCGCGGAAAGTTTTGGGGATTTTCCGCCACCGTCCGTTTGCCCCGCCGTCATCGGCCCCGGGCCGCAGCAGGAGAGCGCCAGGAACAATCCCATCCACAGCCATTTCCTCCAGTGGCCTGGCGGCCCGCAACTGCCAGTAAGGGCAGGTGTCGCGTATAGCGAACGTTTCCAGTTGAAATCCTTCATAACCATTCCTCAATTGATAAAAGCAACTCGGCCTGACGCTGTGCTATTCGCTCCCGGCCCCCGGAAGGGCCAGCAGGAGAGATATGCCATTTCGAATCCTAAAATGTGCCATTCGTGGAACCTACCGCGTAACCCCAACGTGGGTTACCTTTTCCCAGCGCCAGGACCCGGTCAGAAACCGCACCACACCTTCAAACCGGAAATAGAGCACCAGTTGGCGATAGCCAAGGTTTTCAATGAACGCGAACCAAAGCAGCCGGGCAAGGTCGCGATACGCCGGGTAACGGCGGTAGGTCAACTCTTCGAGGAGGACAGCGCCAATGGAGAGCAATCCACCGTAGGCAAGGCTGAGAAGGACAAATAGCAAATAGAGTAGGGCCGGGACCATACCGAAAATAATTGCCAGCGGGACCAAAAAATAGCCCAGAAACTCCACCACCGCTCCCAGAGCTTCTACATAAAGGTGGAAAGGAATGCTGAAGGTCCCCACCATCCCGTACTTCCGGTTGAACAGCATCTCCGAGTGTTTCCATAAAGTCTGGCACAAACCGAGCTGCCACCGCCGACGCTGCTTGCCCAGCATTTTCAGCGAGGTGGGACATTCCGTCCAGCACACCGGGTCAGATGTAAATGACATTCGGATGCGACGCTTGTTCCTGGCGGCCCAGTGGTGCAGCTGCACAATCAGGTCCATATCCTCGGTTACGGTGTCATGGGCGAACCCGCCTGCTTCGATCACAGTTTCACGGTGAAAGATCGCAAACGCACCCGAAACGACCAGGGTTCCGCCCAGAAGGTCCCATCCTGTTCTCCCAAACAGGAAACTGCGCAGGTACTCCACCACCTGGAAGCGTTCCAGCGCCGACCGGGGCAGGGCGACGCTCGCTACGCGGCCATCACGAATCTGGCAGCCGTTCATCACGCGGACGATCCCGCCGCTGGCAACGGTGTTGGCCGGCGAATGAATAACGGGGCGCATCAGCCGCAGCAGGGCGTCCCGCTCCAGGATCGAGTCCGAATCCAGCGTGCAGAAGTACGGGGTGCGGCACACGTTGATGCCGGCGTTCAATGCGTCCGGTTTGCCGCCGTTTTCCTTGCTGATCACCAGAAGATTGGGCATCTCGGGATTCATATAGAAGCCGCGCAAGTCCAGGGTGGGAATATGCGGCCGGTATATCAGGTCCATCTTCACCAGATGAAAATGATCGATCAGCCGGGTGAGCGTCCCATCCGTCGAGCCATCATCAACCACTACAACTTCAAGCTCCGGGTAGTCGGTCTGCAGGGTCGAGGACGTCGTCTCCAGAATGATCCGCTCCTCGTTCCAGGCCGGGATCACAATGGTCACCGGAGGCGTCACCGGCGATTCGCGGATTTCACCCAGGTCCTGATAGGCGAGCCGGCGGTTGTAAAGCCAGACGGTGGCCAGCGACAGGACCATCAGCAGGGTGTAAACACCGTTTCCAACAAAGAAGTAGGAAACGATGAGCAGATTGAATATATCCATCCCGTGGATGAAGGTCTGTCGCCACAATTCCATGAGACTACCCTTCTCCGTGCCGTGAGGTGGTGGCCAGGGCCTCCTGCGCGAGAGACCTGACGTCAAAATCGGGTTCCTTCACTGCCAGCCGTTCAACCCATTGTTGAATCTGTGGGTCGGGGGAGGTTCCAAACTGCCGGAGAAAGCTCTTGCGCAGTTTTCCGTTCCCTTCCCCCTCTTCCAGCACTGAAATCATGTAACTGGTCTTTCCCATTTCGACCATGTTGCGCAGCACGGCTGTTTCCCGGCCGTTGCCCGTTTCAAAGCCGCTCGTCATCAATTCCGGGACCAGTCCCGCGCGCTGGAACTCATCGGCTACCTGCTCGCGGCTGTAACGGTCCCGAGTGGCAAGAAAGTGCGAGGTCAGCAGTTTCAGGCCCGGACGTCCAAAACCGCGCAGGGCCCGCACCGCTGCTTCACGAACCCTCCAGTTAGGGTCAGTGAGGACCCTGGCAATCCGGTCGCCCGCCGAAAGGAACCTGTGCCTGCCCAGGGACCTTACCGCATGGAGCCTGACGAACCATGCGGAATCCTCAAGCAAGGTAAACAGCGTGGAAGCAGCGCGCGGGTCAGCAAGACAGGCAATGACCGCGGCGGCACGGGCGCGCACATCTGGATTGCCGTCAAAGGGCAGATCTGACAGGAATATTCCGGCAGTTTCGTCGTCGAAATTCGTCTTATCCAGTTGAAAACCAGCTTGGCCTGATGCTTCTCGTTCAACCATTTCCCTGATAATGTCGGTAGCCAGAAACCGGATTCTGGGGTTCGGGTTGCGAAGCGAGAGCCGCAGTTCCCTTGCACAATCAAGAGAGAAATTCACCAGGGCCGTTTTCACCGTCCGCACGGAAAGGCTGGGCGCGGGTTCCAGGACCGCCTTGTGAAGCTGTTCCACCAGCGGCAGAAAGCTCCCGGGATGATGGATTGCCGCAAGCGCGCGGACGGCCACCATCTGGATATCCGGGTTTGGGTCTTCGAGGGCTTTGACCAGCAGTGGCCAGCTCGGTTCATGGCGGATCAGGCCCAGGTTTTCAGCGCTCTTGGAGCGAATCAGAAAACGGAGGAACTTCACTCTCCTCAGCAGACCCTGAGGGTTGATCAGCGCCTCCCGCAAAGAGGCTTGGTCAATCTGCCCCATCAGTCGCTGCTGCCAGATCTTGACCAATCCAAGATCTTCGCAAAGCCGCCTCGTGAGAGATACCTCCTCAGGCGCGGGCCTCTTTTCAAGGCAGAGCCGCTCCAGCATGAACAGCCGGTCGGTGCCCGAAATCTGCCGCAGGGCATCAAGCCCGTTCCGGTAAGCGATGCTGCCTGAGATTGTTCCCGCAATGATGGGCCCGTATCGCTCACGCAAAGCATCAACCCGGCTGAAATACTTCTGCCGGCGCCGGCGGCGAAGAAAAACAGCGCCAACCAAGAAAAGGTTTCCGAGCGAGGCAAGAACGAAAAGTGCAAGAACAACCTTGGTGACGTTTTCAATCAAGAATGGCATTTTGTCTGGGGGGCCGCGACTGGGATCTTCTGCTCCTTTGCCAGATCTTGACCTCGTCGCCGGCTGCAGTGGGGTTTCCCCACGTCCAAGTTATCGGCTATTGACCAAAATCGATGAGTAGGACTTGGCGAAAATCGTCAGATAGTAATGCCATCCGCCACCGAAGAAGAGCCACCAGGCTGCTGCTGCGGCAACCGATATAGCATTTCCATATAGGAAGTAGAAGGGGACGCCGGCCCAAAGGCAAAATTCCGCCGCGCGATCGGAGCTTCATGATACCGGCACTTAAAACCGGCTGAATCCGCGGAGAGTTTAACGGTTCTTTATCGTCGTGCGGAAACTATTGTTTGATGGGAAGTCCAGCCTTTTCCCAGCCCGCCAGGCCATCCCGGTAAACATTGACATCGTTGTAGTCGAATCCCTGCGCAAGCAGGACGCGGCCTGCCGAACGGCTGAAAGCGCATATGTCACCCGGAGACTTCCCACCTTCATAAAGCACAATTGCTTTGTCCTTCGGGAGGTGTTTCCATTCCTGCTGAAAGGAATCGATAGGTATGTTCAGGGCACCGGGAATGTGTCCTGACAGGAACTGCTCTGGGGTCCGCACGTCCACAAAAAGCACCTTGGAATGGTCGCCGTAGAACTTCTCGGCCTGGGAAGTATCGATCATCTTCGGCTGGCGCTTTTTGGCTTCTTCCTCGCTACAGGCCGCGGCGGAATTTTGAATAGTCGAGAAAAGATTGGACCCGCCCAGCACCTTCATGGTGTCAGATGAACCCGTTTTCGACGGCTGACCGCCCGCTGCCTTTTTCCCTGGCTCGGTTTTCGTTGCAGGCGCGGCAGATTCCTGTTCGGCCGGCTTTGAGTTGCCGTTCGGGGCGCCCGGCTCAACGCCGTTTAGCTTCAACTCGTTCTCAACCAGTTCTTCAAATTGTGGATAGGCAATGGGCCCCACAATCACACGGCCATCAATAAAAAAGGTGGGTGTGGCATGGACGCCCATCGCCTGGCCGTCCCGCAGGTCCTGGTTCACGCGGGTAACCATGTCACCTTTCTGCAGGCAGCCAACAAACTTGGCCGAATCAAGGCCCATTTCCCCTGCGTAACGATTGATAGCCGGCAGGCTCAGGTCATCCTGGTGCTCGTAGAACATGTCAACCCCCTGCCAGAATTTCCCCTGCTGGCCTGCGCATTCAGCAGCTTCAGCCGCCTTCTCTGATTCTGCATGGACATTAATAAGCGGAAATTCACGGAAAGCAAAACGGATCTGGTTGCCGAATTTCTCGCGAATCTTCTTTGCCGATGCTTCAGCCTGGCGGCAGGCGGGGCATTTAAAGTCGCCAAATTCAACGATGGTAACCTTGGCATTTGGATTCCCGAAGATATGGGTGTCCGGACGGATAAGATGCGCCTTGACCTGCTGGTTCGAAGGCGGCTTCATTTGCGGAATGCTTCCATGCGACGTCAGCAGGATGAAAGCGGGAACGCCAAGCACAAACGCGAACAGGATGAGAGCAAAATTCCGCTGCACCGCACCCAGTGCCTGAGCTGGTTCCAGCGTTTTTAACGGCCGTCTCCGGTCCACCAGGGCCAGAATGAAAATCGCAGTGACCAGCGCCGCTGACAGCACACACCACATGCAATACGAATGCAAAACGAAGGCTTCAATCCCCGTCAGATAAACCGAGAAAAGAAACCCCGCGCCTGATATCAGAACAACAATAAATTGCGTCGGGCGCACAAAAGAATTGGGGAGCAGCGGGTAAAGGAAAAGCAGCAGCACCAGAAACGCGTACATGAACGCGCCGAAAAGCGGTATCGGCAGGCCGCCGATGTGTGAATACGTGCTGGCGCGAACGACATCACAGCCGCCTCCCATGCAAACCATAGGGTGGGCCGGCGAAGTATACTCCCAGAGCAGGTATATAGAGTCGAACAATCCGATAAGGCTCAAGGCCATCAGCAGAAGTTTTCGCATGATCCTTTATCCTACAGCGTCTGGGTCCAGCGAGGCGCAACTGACCCCTGGTTTGTCATTCGGGTTCTGTTCAAGCAACTGGAAAATGCGGCGCCCCCCAGTTCCCAGCAGGCGTTACCCTATGAGTATAAGACCAACATTCATTCTCGTGAAACTGTTACGACGATATTGACCGCGAATGCATCGGGTTGGCAGGTCCGTGGCCGCGGCCCAGCGGAAGACCTTCGACAATGGCAGCCGTTACGAACTCCTTTGCCAGGGCAACACTTTCCCGCAGCGTTTTCCCCCGGGCCAGGCCCGCCGCCAGTGCGCTGGCAAAGATGCATCCGGTCCCGTGGCTGTTGCGGGTTTCAATCCTTGCCGCAGGAAACTCGGCAAACTCCAGGCCATCAAAAAGCACATCGACGGCCTCGCCTTCCAGATGTCCTCCTTTTACGACCACGCTATGAGCGCCAAACCCGTGAATCACCCGGGCCGCCTCTTTCATCTCCTCAATTCCTCTGACCGGCCGGCCCGTCAGAGTTGCGGCTTCGTCCAGGTTAGGTGTAACTACTGTCGAAAGAGGCAGCAACTTTTCCCGCAGCGCGGAAATGCCAGGGGAATCCAGCAAGGGATTCCTGCTCTTGGAAACCATCACCGGATCGACCACAAGCGGGATTCCTGGATGCCGGCTGATTTCACCCGCTACGGCCCCAACGATCCCAGCATTTGAAAGCATGCCTGTCTTGATGGCGTCACAGCCCAGGTCATCGAAGCAAACCCTCATCTGCAAGGCAACAAACTCCGGATCAGTATCGACGACTCCGAAAACGCCTTCCGTGTTTTGCGCGGTCAGGGCGGTAATTGCCGTCATTCCATAGACGCCCAGAGCGGAGGCTGTCTTCAGATCGGCCTGAATGCCGGCGCCACCACTGGAGTCGGACCCCGCGACGATGAGCAAGCGGGCGGGCTTTTCTTCTTTCACGGACATATCGTAGTTATTTTACCCTCGTTGTATTTCGATTCGCGGGCCATCCTTGCCCGGCCACTATACAGCAGTTCAAGTTTCCACAGGAAATACCCGCCGAAGCCACCCCGGCTCCGAAAGCGGTAGCATGCATTTTGCGGGTATTACTGGCTACTGGACTTATGGGAAAACTGCCCGATTGACTTTACCATTATCTAAATGCAACCATGAATTCGGGATCTGATCCGGAGAAAGAAGGAGGGATTTATGCAGAAGACCTTCTTGCTTCTCGTCACCCTGCTCATCGCGCTGCCCCAAACGGTCAAAGCCCAACAGTTTCAAGGAATCGAATTCTTCGGGGGTTACTCCTATCTCCAGAACAATCTCAGTTCCACATATTCCCCGTTCTATCTTGCTCCCACGCCTTTCGGCAGCAACTTTTCTCTCAATGGCTGGCAGGCATCCATCACCGAAAAGGCAACCGACTGGGTTGGGCTCACCCAGGAATTCGGCGGCTCTTACGGCAACAAGCAGCTCCAGGGACTTGACAACCACTTCAGCACCTTTTCAATTCTTTCGGGCCCTCGTTTTTACTATCCGGGTCTAAAGGGTGTTACGCCTTTCGTTCACGCCCTGTTCGGCTATGAACAAACCACAGTGGAACTGAAGGGTCAGAATCTAAAGGCAACGGGGACCTCGTATGCCATGGCCTTTGGGGGTGGCCTGGATGTCAAGGTCACCCGTGGTTTGGCCATCCGCCTGTTGCAGGTTGACTATTATCGGCCGCAGGTCTTTGGAAGCAGCCAGAACAACCTTCGCTTTTCCGCCGGAATCGTCCTTCGGTTCGGCGGCCGAAGGTAGGAAGGCCATATTTCCCCTTGCCTGTCTCCCGCGCTGGTGCGCCGGCGTGTCCCAATACACGCCGCGTGCTTCGCGGGAAGGTAGAATGGCTTCGTTATCAATCCAAGCGAGAGGTCCGACATGCCTGCAAGCATTCGCATTGAACCAAGCGGCCCGGGCCGCTTCCAGGTCGCCGTTACTGAGGGCGCCAGCAAGACCACGCATACAGTTTCACTGAATCCCGGCTATTATGAAAAACTCACAGGGAAAAAGGTCCCGGAAGAACTCCTGATCGAACGCTCATTTCAGTTTCTGCTGGAACGCGAGCCCAAGGAATCTATTCTCCGGGAGTTTGATCTTGCCCTCATCGGCCGTTACTTTCCTGATTACGAAAACGAGATCCTCAAACGCCTCGCTTCTTAGTGCTTTCCCGGCCAGATTCTGAGAAGTGGAGTCATAAACCGCAGTCGGATTTGAGCACGGGCGCCCAACCCCACCACACTTTCGTCGCAAGTTCCGCCCCATGGCCTGCTGTCTGTCTGGGTGATCTCAGGGATTCGCATAGCCAAGGCTTTTTAACATTTCAAGGTCTTGCTTTGAAAGGTGGCCTTGCGGCTCAAGTCCCCTGTTTGTATCCTTGAACCAGGTGTCCAGGTCCTCGCGATAGCCACTCAGGTCCGCCACCTTCACATCACCGGAGGACAACTGTTTTTCCTGTGAAAAGCCATCCTCCAGCCGGTAAACCCTGAGAGCGTTGTTGTCCCCCGGCCTGATCACCTTGATGTTCCCCTCGACAAAGCCCTGCAGGGACGGCATGCGTTTCGTTTCCGCCCATGTCCAGAATATGCTCATCCACTGGGGAGGCAGCAGGGTTGGCTCCGCGTAGGTCACGAAGAAAGTGGGCTGCGGAGCCACTTTTTCTCGTCCGCTTGAGATCATCGGCTCGAGACTGTACCCGGACTCGCCTGGAACGTCGAATTTCAGCCCCACGTAACTGAGAATGGTCGGCAGGATATCAACGGTCGAGACATTAGCTTTGATCCTCTTCCCCTGTGGAATCTCTTTGGGGTAGGAATAAATCATCGGCACGTGTACGGTTGGCTGATAAATGTGATCACCATGTCCCCAGATGCCATTCTCGCCCAGGCTCTCGCCGTGGTCCGCCACAAAGACGATCAGAGTGTTGTCCCGAACGCCGAGGTCATCCAGCAGCTTGAGCGTTTTTGCCAGGTCGTTATCGTCAAAAGCGATTTCACTGTCGTAAGCGCGGATTTTGGCGGCCCGGTCCGCATCTGCCGAAGCGGACACGGGAAAGATTTTGGCGTTCTTTTCGTGCGGAAGATTGGCAAACTTGGGATGCAGTTGGTAAGGATGATGGGGATCGAAGTAATGCACCCAAAGGAAAAATTTGGACTGGCCATGCTTCTCCAGCCAGCGCCGGCTGGTATCGCCAACTTCATTACCGCGGCGCGCTGCGTTGACCACCTTGTAGTAGTATGAGAAATTTTCGTTGTAAACGTTGAATCCACGCCCCAGGCCTGTGATTCCTTTTTTGAGCGGCCAGGCGCTGATAAACGCCGCCGTCCTGTACCCCAGGTGATGAAGGATCTGCGCCAGCATGATCGGCCGCGGGTGCGTGGACATATGCATCCCGTTGATGGTAGCGCCGTGCTGCTGAGGATAGAGCGAAGTCATCATCGAGATATGCGAGGGTCCCGTCAGTGGAATGGCCGTATAGGCGTTCTCAAAGAGGACTCCGTGCTCCGCCAGGCTGTCAATCGAGGGAGAAGTCTGGCGGACGTACCCGTAGCAGGAAAGATGATCGGCCCGCGTCGTATCAAACGTAATCAAAAGCACGTTGGGCGCGTCTTTC
>DATEKC010000240.1:0-14481 GCA_035277665.1 Terriglobia bacterium | reverse complement strand
TCGAGCTGCTGAAACCGCTCGATAAGCGCACCCGCTTCCATGCCCTCTCCGGCGCCATCTCCATCCGCCGCGACCGCAAAATCCGCGGCAAGGGCAAGATCCTGGTGGTGAGCGCGGGCACGTCCGATATTCCTGTGGCGGAAGAGGCCCAGGTGACCGCGGAAGTGATGGGCAACCGCGTGGATTTTATTTACGACGTAGGCGTAGCCAACATTCATCGCATTCTGAGCACCAGCAGCCAACTGCGCAGCGCGAGAATCATTATCGTTGCGGCAGGCATGGAGGGCGCTCTGCCCAGCGTGGTGGCGGGCATGGTCAGCGTGCCGGTGATTGCTGTGCCCACCAGTATCGGATACGGAGCCAGCTTCCGCGGGCTGGCGGCATTGCTGGGCATGCTGAACAGTTGCACTTCCAACATCGCCACCGTCAACATCGATAACGGCTTCGGCGCAGGATATCTGGCCAGCGTGATTAATCGGTTGTAGCACCGGATGCAGCGGCGAAGCGCTAACTTGTCCTGAACAATCAGACGGCCTTTTGTGGATTTCTCGGCGGGGGTCATTGGAAGCGATGGCGAAGGTTTCGATTGGAGCACTAGGTATATATACCTAGTGCTCCAATACCCTCATACATTTTACTTGTGTCGTTGGTTCACACCATGGTATATATACCATGGTGTGAACGATGACAGTTTCACGGTTGGCTGCTGCAAAAAACACGCTGATCCATTATTTCGAGGAAACATCTGAACGTGTCTATACAACTATTCAACTGCGCCAACTATTATCGGAAAATAGGGCGACATGGGAACTCGCTCAATCCACTACGATTGGCGCATTTTTGGATTATCTTGTGAACGAAACTTCAATGCGGCGCGTCAAGCTCTTCTCGAAGGATTATCAACCTGTTATTCGCTATCTTTGGGGCGAAGTTGCCCCATATAAGGTTGCACTTTCCCTTCGACCTAGAAGCTTTCTGTCGCACGGATCAGCTTTGGCCTTACATGGGCTGACGGATCAGATTCCGAAGACGGTGTATGTTAATCGTGAGCAAAGCGAGAAAAACATCGGAGGTAAATTAAGCCAAGCCGCGATCGACAGAACTTTCGCTCGCCAGCAGCGAAAGTCAAAATACATATACGAGTACGAAGGCTGGCGAATAGTCCTGCTAAGCGGTAAATTCACCGGCAGGCTCGGTGTCGCAAAAATGAAAGGGCCCGACGGCGAAAACCTAGAGGTGACCGATCTCGAGCGTACTCTAATTGACGTCGCCGTGCGCCCGGCATATGCGGGGGGTGTTTTTGCTGTTCTCGACGCGTTTCGCATGGCCAGACAGTACGTTTCCAGTGAGCGCCTTCTTCGGTACCTAAGGAAAATGGCATATGTCTACCCGTACCACCAGGTGCTCGGGTTCTACATGCAAAGGGCCGGATACAAGACAAGAGACTATGCGGGGCTAAAGAAGGCCGGATTATCCTTCGACTTCTATTTAGCTCACGGGCTCGCAGAGAAGGAATATGATTCTGATTGGAGACTATTTCACCCAAAGGGGTTTTAGATGTTGAACTTGTGCCAGGACGAAATCGAAGTAGTAATCAAATTCATAGAGGTCCCCTGAAACTGAGTCTCTTACACTCCCCCAATCTTGCTTATGGAAGTTGCGATATTCCTCTATTCTTGGGATAAAATAAAGCGGTACCTTCTTCGCCTCAAAAATACAGCGCGCCAACTCTAGACCTTCGGGCGTGCCAATTTCAAGTGATCCCTCGGATACGATTGAATATATGTCATAGAAATCCCTGGCACGGGGTCGTTTGTGTCGGATCAGTTTGTATTCGGGCATCTGCTGACATAGCGCTCGCACTTTTTCTAACACAATCATGGCTGGTGTATAAATATATAATTGAAAACCGTCCAGTTCGGCTCTTATCTTCGGTTTGCAGTATTCAAATTTGCTGATTTGCATTTTGAACGTCCTTACTTGGTTGGGCGAAACCACGAGAGCATTTCTGCCCGCTGAGTCCAAATCAGTGCTTATTATATTGGTTTTTCCGTGTTCAAGCAGTTTGAATTTGATTTCGTACCCACCCCAAAAATCCTCCGATTGATTGCTGCGGGAATTCGGTTTTTGTGTGAACTCTTCGTCAAAAAGCGTGAATCCGGCTTCGTCAAATGTCTTCCGTAATGCTCGGGATAGGCGTTTCGCTGCATCATCTACGTTCTCAAAATCTGCTTCCATTGAAAAGTCGATGTCGATCGAACTTCGTTCGCCGTACCCATGGATGAGGTCAACCGCGTTGCCTCCTTTAAGAACGAGGGTCTCCATGAGGAGATCATCTGAGAAGACAGATATGATGGCCATTTTCCTGATTGTTGCTAAGTCAATCTTCACGAATTGATCGTCCCACATACTGGTTGCTACAGGTCGCCAAAACACGCTTGCCCTCAACCTAAGGTTCCTTATCTAACAAACACTTGCCTGAAGATCTGGTTCACGTGTTTCAGATAGCGTTTGGTATTGAAAACCGCGGCGATTTCTTTGGCCGAAAGGCGGCTGCTGATCTCGGGGTCGCGCTGGACAAGGGATTTGAAATCCTCGCGCGTTTCCCACACCTGCATGGCGTTGCGCTGCACCCAGCGATAAGCGACCTCACGCGCCACGCCTTTGTCAGTGAGGTCCAGCAGCAATTGGCCGGAAAAGACCAAACCCTTGAGCAGATCGAGATTTTCCTGCATGCGGTCGGGATAGACGAACATCTTTTCCACCAGGCTGGCGGTTTTGTTGAGCATGTAATCCAGCAGGATGGTTGAGTCCGGCAGGATGACGCGCTCGACCGAGGAATGCGAAATGTCTCGCTCATGCCATAGCGCCACGTTTTCGAACGCCGCCTGGGCGTTGGCCCGCACCACGCGCGCCAGGCCGCAAATCTGCTCGGCGGTGACC
Organism: Terriglobia bacterium; assembly: GCA_035277665.1. GTDB lineage: Bacteria > Acidobacteriota > Terriglobia > UBA7540 > UBA7540 > SCRD01. The sequence continues at coordinate 11,538 of DATEKC010000240.1, read as the reverse complement.
GGGTTGCGCTTGTGGGGCATGGCGGATGATCCTTTTTGCCCGGCAGAAAAAAATTCCTCTGCCTCGCGGACTTCCGTCCGCTGCAAGCCGCGAACTTCCAGCGCAATCTTCTCGAGCGATGCAGCGATGACGGCCAGCGTTGCAACGTAGAAAGCGTGCCGGTCGCGTTGGATCACCTGCGATTCGGCGGGCGATGGCTTGAGCCCAAGTTTCTCCAGGATCTTCTTCTCGATCGCGGGGCTCAGATGCGAATAGATCCCCACGGCGCCGGAAGTCTTCCCCACGCGCATCTGCTCGGCGGCATAAGCCAGCCGCTCGCGGTTGCGCCGGCATTCAGCAAACCAGATGGCGATCTTCACGCCAAAAGTGATGGGCTCGGCGTGGATGCCGTGCGTGCGGCCTACCATGGGCGTGTGTTTGAATTCGTGCGCGCGCTTTTTCAGCACTGCGGCGAGGTGGTCCAGGTCAAGCAGCAGCAGACGCGAAGCGTCCTTGATCAGCAGGCCCTGCGCTGTGTCCACCACGTCATTTGAGGTCAGCCCGAAATGGAGATAGCGGGCTTCGCGGCCCACGTGCTCGGCCACATTGGTGGTGAAGGCGATGACGTCATGCTTCACTTCCTTCTCGATTTCCAGCACGCGTTGGACGTCCACCCGGCCTTTGCGGCGGATGGCGCTCGCTGCGCTCCTGGGAATCAGCCCGGCTTCCGCTTCGGCCTCGGCCGTGGCAATTTCCACGTCCAGCCACTTTTGGAATTTGTTTTCATCACTCCAGATAGCGCCCATCTCCGGGCGGGTATAGCGAGGGATCATGTATTCTCCAAAGAGTTAGTCCGCAGATTGCGAAGATGCAACAGCTCCAATCCGCAGAATACACAGATGACGCAGATTCTGTAAAAATGAAGCGGCAGTACTCTAATGACCTTGCACCGAAGTTTAATAATAAACCGACCTTGTAACCAGTTGCTTTTAAAAAGAACATTCCGCAAATTTTAAGGGCTATTGCTCCTGCCTGCAGAAAATACAGGAACTGGAGTTTCCCGAAAGTGGACAAGCGCGGACGGCAAACCTGGGGTGGAAAAATCCCAGGTTACAAGCAGGCGGCACGCAGGCAGCGCGATCCGGGAACAGGCAGAGGCACTGGGCCAGAATTTGCTTGACTTTCGTGGCCTAGTGTGGTAGCCTTACTTTGCCAGTTGAGGGCGGCTTCGGGGCGGAAAATAAAAAAAGATATCTTATTTTGGAAAACGAAGCCAAGAAGTTGTTGAAAACAAAGGGAAAGGCTACATATGTTAGCCGAAACGAACCCGAAAACGAACCCAAGAAGTCCTTTAGATTCGCACCTGTGGAAAAAACGAACCCAAAACGAACCCAAAAACGAACCAGAAAAGTCCTTTAGAATCAGACCGTGAAAAAACGAACCCAAAACGCACCCGAGAATTTTAGGCCTCTAACTAGCCCCCCGGCGCCTTTTTGCAGGAAACCGGAATATGAGCTTCATGTTGGAAGGGAATATTTCGTTCGACCAACTCCTGCTGGAGCGCTTCCTGATAAACCGCTTCCAGAAACCCGCTGCCGAGCTGGCGATGGACTTCCATTGCTGCCCCGATGATGGCATGTGTCCTCGGGTCTCTTTTGTCCTGGCCTACCATGGCTTGGCCAGCCAGTTTACTCCAGGTTCTTCTTCTTTGTGAATTTAATCTGTGCCATCTGCGTAATCTGCGGATTAAAACTGGAAAACTTTGGTGGGTTCGGTCTGGCTGGCGAGGTGAAGTTCAGAGGGGCGGCCGCTGCCGCGTTTTTCGAAGGCTATGTTGGCGGAATGCATGGCCAGGCCGGGATTGTTGTTCTTGTCGCTCAGGTGGGCCAGCACCATCACTTGCGCCGAGCCGTCGTAATCATCGGCCAGGAAGCCGGCGGTGGCGTTGTTTGAAAGATGGCCGTGGCGGCTCATCACGCGCTGTTTGACGAACCAGGGATATGGCCCCGTCTTCAGCATGTCGAGATCGTGATTTGATTCGAACACCAGGCAGTGGCAGCCGCGGGCGTGCTGCTTCACCAATTCCGGAACATAGCCCAGGTCCGTGATCACGCCCACCTTGATGCCTTCCGCCGTGAGCGTAAAGGCAATGGGATCGACGGCATCGTGGGGAATGGAAAAAGGAGCGATTTCGAAATCGCCTATCGTGAACTTCTCGCCAGGGGAGATGGCCTCAAACGCTTTGATGCGCGGGTCCCACTGAATGACTGAACGCGTGGGGCCGGTGATGTAAATGGGAACCTTCAGGCCCAACGCCAGCGACTTCAGGCCGTTCACATGGTCCACGTGTTCGTGGGAAATAAGGAGTGCGTCAAAATTGTCCGTTCGCTCACCCGCCGCGGTCAGCCTGCGAAAAGTCTCTCGTTTGCTGAATCCGGCGTCCACCAGCAGACGGGTGCGTTCCGTCGCCACCAGCGTTGAGTTGCCCTTGCTTCCGCTTCCCAGTACACAGATACGGACGCTCAACCAGCCTCCCGCAACATTCAGGTCGAAGCGGGCGCCGGGCCCGGCTTCGGAAAAGCCTTCATCGCATTATAAGGCAGGTTGGCTGACGCGGAAATCGAAAAAGGAGCGGCAACGCTATTTTTCCGCCCACACGCTGTAAAGCGCTCCGGCCATCAACAGCAGGCAGACGGCGATGCTGGTGACGATGAGGGAGGAAAGCGAAAAGGAATAAACCACGGTACCGGCAAAAATGTTTGAATGCTTCAGTTGCCCGGCCAGCCAGGGGGCCGCGAAAAACAGCACGGCCAGCAGCGCGCCGGCGCCGATGGCGAGCGAGGCCTTCTCTGCAATCAGGATAGGACGCAGCGCACGGTCGGCCGCGGCACGGCGGGCTGCCAGTGTGGCCCGCCACCAGACGCGCCCAGCGTCCGGCACCCAGGCCGACGCGCAAAGCTGGTCATTGTCCTGCTGGAAAAGCTCGAAGACGGCGAGGACTTCGGCGCAGGAAGCGCAGCCTGCAACATGCCGGCGCAGGGGCTCGTCCATGGTCTCGGGCGCCAAACCCTGGGCCAGGGCTTCTAATACTCGGGCTTCGTTTTCGCAATCTTTGTGTTTCATACTCATGCCTTCTTTGGTTCGAGCGCCGCGCCGCTGATCAATGCCAGGAGTTTTTTCCTGGCCCGAAACAGCAGCGGGCGGATGCTGGCCTCCTTCATCCCGGAGGTTTTAGCAATCTCCCGGTGGCTGGCGCCTTCCGCGTAAGCCAGCCAGAGCAATTGCCTTTCCCTGGGCTTCAACTTTGCCAGTGCCCGGCCCAGGTCCGAGCGCAAGGGGATGTTTGCTATCGCGAGATCCCGCGAGGGAACCTCAGCGCTTTCGATGGCCGTTTCGCCGTGCCTTTGAACCGTGCGCCAGTGGTCCCTCAGCAGGTTTGTGGCAATCCGGAACAGGTAGTTCTTCCGGTGAGCTTCCTCCTGCGGAGGATTGGCCAGCGAGAGAAAGCGACAATAACATTCCTGCAGAAGGTCGTCGGCCAGAGCCGGATCGCCTGAAACACGTGCAAGGTAGGCCCACAGCGGACGGGCTGTACGCTCGTAGACGATCCGGAAGCTTTCCTCGTCCATGGCGAGGATCTTTTCCTCCGCTTGGACCCTTGCGTCCTCACCCCGGGCAAGGGCCATGGCGCGCGCCAGCATGTTATTGCCTCGGTCCACGGTTTTGTCCGGGTTAAGCAGTCAATTTTTCGACTGAACGATCGCGGTCAAGAAGTCCAAAAGACTTTGACAGGCGATAGGACAGCCCAGCCGAAATCAGGAACCCAATTCCCAGCGCAATGCCGAGCCCACCCAGGACTTTGAATCCCTCTGCCACATCGGCATAAGCGACCCCGAGAAACAGGAGCGCGATGCTGACACACACCAAAATCACTCCTGCCTGGACCGAGGCCAAAATTCGATTGTAAGGGTTACGGCCGGGCTGTTCAATCCCGATTGAGGCTACCAGCTTTTTACCGGCGTCTGTGCCGAGGTAAGTCAGGAAATCCTGCGTCGAGCCGACCTTCTCGATGAGCCTTGAGTGAACCTCAGCCTGAACTCTGGCCACTTTCAGTCTTCGAATGGTGCTGAAGACCACCCAGAAAACCGCCACCGTCCCGCCAAACACCATGATAATCGCTACAATTGGAACTAGGTCTTCCATAGATTCCTCCCGTTTATGGTGACCGTTGGGCGCGACTTCTCGATCCTCAGCTGCAAGATCCCGTTCGCCCTGTCACCGCCTGGCCTTGGCCAGGCTCAATCCCTTTCCACTAGTGATACGCAAAAGGGAGGTTGATTGTTAACAGGAAATTCGAATGAAAGTCGCTACCTTCGGGAGGCGTCGGTGGTGAATTAAGGTAAACCGGGCAAAGATGTCACGCGAAGGCGCAAAGCGGCAAAGGAAGAGAAGGGGCGAGTTTCAAATTTACACTTCTTGCGCCTTAGCCCGTTTGCCAGAGCCTGTTTTTGATGATTTTCGCTGAAACAGAGCGCCTCAGCACTCGAGCAGGTTGCGGCTGATTGTAGAGTCCTGGCGTGGTCCCAGCACGGTGACGGCGATCCGGTCAGACTCGAAAAGTTCTCGAGCTACTTCCACAACGTCCTCGTGCGTCACGGCATCGATTTGGGCTGCAATTTCATCCAGCGTGATGCACCGGCCGTAATACAATTCCTGCCGGGCGATATTGGCCATTCGGCTCGTGGTGGATTCAAGCCCCAGCAGGAGATTACCCTTCAGATAATCCTTGGCGCGCTGCAATTCCTCAGGGGGAATGGAGTCTTTCTTCAGAGTTTGAAATTCCCTGATGATCAGGTTGACGACCTTTCGGGCGTTGGCCGGAGCGGTCCCGGCGTAAACACTCAGGACGCCGGTGTCCTGATAGGCGCTAAGCCCCGAGAAGACGGCGTACACCAGCCCGTATTTCTCCCGGATATTCTGGAACAGCCGCGAACTCATTCCTCCGCCAAGAATTGTGTTGAGAACGTAGCTGGCAAATCGCTTTGGATGGGCGTAAGGATACGCAGGCGTGCCCAGGCAGATATGGGTTTGCTCCAGCTCTTTCTTGCGCCTGTAAAGCACGTGGGGATTGGCTTTCGGTGCCGGTCCCTTGACCCGCGCTGGGCCTGCCGCAAGCTGTCCGAAATGCTTTCCTACCAGGTCCAACACCTTGCTGTGCGTCAGGTTTCCGGCTGCGCTGAAAAGCATGTTTCCGGGAACATAATGACGCCGGAAGAATTCGCGCAGTCGCGGCCGGTTGAACGCCCCCACCGTTGCACGGGTTCCCAGGATGGGGCGTCCCAGTGAATGGTGGGGCCAGTAGGTCTGGCTGAAAATTTCGTGGACCAGGTCATCCGGGGTATCCTCAACCATCCGGATTTCTTCCTGGATGACCTTGGACTCCTTGGCAATATCACTGGAGCGGAGCAACGGGTTTTTCACCAGGTCCGCCACGATGTCGAGGGCGCGAGGCAGATGCTCATCGACGACTTTGATCGAGAAACAGGTAAATTCTTTTGACGTAAAGGCGTCCAGATGTCCGCCGATGGCATCAGCGGCCCGGGCAATTTCCTCTCCCGAGCGGTTCCGGGTGCCTTTAAAAACCATATGCTCAAGAAAATGGACAATCCCGTTCTGGTTTTCTCGTTCATGCCGCGAGCCCGTCCGCAGCCAGATGCCCATCGAGACGGACCGGACGGTCGGCATCGATTCCGTGACAACCTTCAACCCGTTCGCCAGTGTGGTCTTCTTTACGTTTGGTTTCGTCGTTTTCATTATAGAATTCTGTCGTGCTTTTGAATTGCCGCCGCTGAAGCCTGTTCAACCTGTCTTCAATTTAACCACATGCTGCTGAAAAACGCGACCCATGGAATTTCCCCACTGCCTTACCTAGTTGGATGCGCCGGCGGAACAATTGGCTGTTGGAAAATTTGCGGTAGTTTGAAACCCATCTTCTGCTTGCCAGAAACTGCCGGCATTGCCTATACTGGTAAAACCTCGTTGCAGAAGACGAATTACGGCAAAGCCTGACTCGTCGCTGACGGCAGCAAGGGCCTGTAGCTCAGGTGGCTAGAGCGCACCCCTGATAAGGGTGAGGTCGGTAGTTCAACTCTACCCAGGCCCACCAAATAATTCAATCAGTTAGCGACCTGCCGATTTTCACTCGTTGAGACTTGGTGTGGAACTTGGTGTGACCCTGCCCTAAAAGTGGCCGGACTGGGTGCCTGAGCGATGGCGTCCAAGGCGGCTCGCTTGGCTTAGCAGCGCTCATTGTATTGATGTTTTCATTGAGAGTCCGGGCGCAGCAATCTTCTGCTACAATCGTGGGGACTGTTACCGACCCCTCAGGTGCTGTAGTCCCAAATGCCGAGGTGACTGTCGCAAATCAGGACACGGGATCCAAGCGGTTCCCCGTCTCCAACTCCGCGGGCGCCTTTCGTGAGGCTCCTCGCCGGGTGGTGAATCATCCATTCCTGATTTGACTGGAAAAATTTGGATGAGACTTTCCGCCGGCCTGATATTTTCCATAAGGCCGGTTCCTGCCGAAAATACGTTGGAACTACCACGGGCGCTGGCTGCGGGATGTGCTCATTCAGAGCACCGCCTGTTCAGTTCTAAAGCGCCAGATGAACACTTATTTCGTTCCACCAGGAGGCTAGGATGCCAGACCGAAGAACTTTTATGCAGCAAGTTGTGGGAGGTGGCGCCGCCATTGCGGTATCAGGATTGAATCCGGGCGGGCGTGTCCTGGGAGCCAACGATCGCGTCAGGTTCGGGTTGATAGGCGCTGGCGGCCGGGGTCAAGCCATTTTCAAAGCTGCCATCAAGGTCCCCAACACCCAGGCGGTTGCGGTGGCCGATGTTTACACGCGGCGGCTGGACCAGGCAAAAGCGATCGCCCCGGGCGTGAAGACCTATTCAGATTTTCGACGTCTGCTGGACGACAAGAGCGTCGACGCAGTGCTGATCGCCACTCCGCAACACCAGCATGCGCTCAATTTCGTACCGGCCATCCAGGCCGGCAAGGACGTTTATCAGGAAAAAACGATGGCCTTTACCCCCGATCACGCCCGGCGCATGCGGAAGGCGTTTGAAAGTTCAAACCGGGTCGTGCAGATTGGCATCCAGTCTCTTAGCGGAATCGGCTATACCCGAGTCCGAAGGCTTGCCACGCCGGAACGCATGGGGGCGATTACCGCTCTCCACACGCACGCCTTTCGAAATGCGCCCTATGGTGGATGGAAACGGGAAATCCCTGACGATTGCGACACGGCGCACGTGGACTGGAAGGCTTTCGAAGGGGAGGCTGAGCCACGTCCGTTTGACCCCAACCGTTACATGAACTGGCGCTTTTACTGGGATTATTCTGGTGGGAATGTTTACGAAAACTTTGTTCATCAGGTGGGGTTCTGGCACAAGGTATTGGGTCTCGATATTCCGCCCAGTGTGACGATGGCCGGCAATAACTACCTCAATCCCGCAATGGAGCTTCCGGACACCATGGACGTGAGCATGGATTACGAAAAGAAGCTCCTCTTCACCTGGAATTCCATGTTTGGCAACCGACATTATGGGGAGCAGTTCGACCTCCTCCTGGGTACAAAAGGAACCATCCTGAGGGACGAAGATGAAAACATTCGATACGTTCCGGAAGGCCGAAGTTATGCGCCGGAATCGATGCAGGCGGGGGCAGGAAAAGGAAGCGCCCCCGACATCGTGGACGCTGGCGACGCCACGCAAGATCATATGCAGAACTTCTTCGATTGCGTGCGCAGCCGGAAAGAGCCCAACGCACCCTTTGAAATCGGCTACAAGTCGGCAATTGCTTGTCAGATGTGCAACATGTCCTACCGATTGAAAAGGACGGTCCGCTGGGATCCGCAACTGATGGACATTGTGTGAGCGGCAGAGCAGGAAGGGCTGGCAGGGCGTAGCCGAATGAAAGCACGGCGCCGCTTGCCAGCTTCGACAGATATCAGACAGACTGATGCATCCTAAATCTTTCAAGAGAGAAGAAAAGATATGACAGACAAGATAGCACGAAGAAGATTTCTAAAGACGGGCGGCCTGGCCGTGGCCGGCGCGCTTTCAGTTGGTTGCGGGTCTCAGATGGAGAACAAGCCGGCCTCGGGTGGTACGGCCCAACCAGTGTCCGCGGAATTTTCCTCGCACGAGCCGCGGCTTCTGCCCGGTTGCTGTGCTTACTCCTTCAGCAACTACCTTTCCAAGGGGAAAATGACCTATGAGGAGTTCTTCGACGAGCTGGTGAAAATGGGCTGCCTGGGTGCGGACATGACAGTGTATTGGCTCAAGTCTACCGAACCCGCGCACCTTGACGATCTCCGGCATCTTGCCTTCAAGAAGGGCATTCCATTTTCAGGTGTGGCCTGCGGTTCGAGCATGGTCCAGGGCACCGCCGCCGAGCGTCGCAAAGCGCTGGAAGATATCAAGAAGTGGGTGGATGTGACGGACCAGTTGGGAGCTTCCCATTTGCGAGTGTTCGGTGGGCCGCTGCCCAAGGGCGCAACGGTGAAGCAGGGAACCGACTGGGTGGTGGAAGTGATGAAGCCCGCCTGTGAATATTCCGGCAAGAAAGGAATCACCCTGGGCATTGAAGATCATGAGGGTGTGACGCAGGTCTCCGATATCTGCCTTGAAATCATGAAGCGGGTGGATTCACCCTATGCCGGGATTAATCTCGACATCACGAACTTTAAGACTACGCCTTCACAAGACGCCTATTCTCAGATCAAGGCCTGTATCCCCTATGCCACTCACGTCCACGTTCGCGAACACTTTGAGGAGAATGGCGCACGGGTTGATCTGGAAAGGGTCTGGCAAATGTTTGCCGAAGGGGGCTATAAGGGCTTTATGTCCGCGGAGTGGGAGGACACCTACGAGCCAGATAAAGACGCAAAAACCGGCGTCCCGAAGCTGATGGACAAAATCAAAACGCTTTGCCGGAAATATTCCACGGTGTGACCGCCGCTTTTGGCAGGACCTATCATCGATCATGGGATTCGCCGCCATGGCCAAACAGGAAGGAACTGAATCTTCAAATTCGCAGATAGGGCGGCGAAAGTTCCTGCAGGCCGGCGCGGGGCTGGCCGCGCTGGGGACGGCCGGCGTGGCTGGTGATGCAAAGAGAATTTTGGGCGCAAACGACCGCGTGCGTGTAGCCGTTTGTGGAATTCGCGAGCGTGGTTACAATCACATTCAATGCTTCTCAAAGAACCATCATTCAGAAGTAGCGGCGGTCTGTGACATTGATGAGAATGTGACGCGAAAGCGCCTCTCCGATATAGAAAAGGCCGGCTACCCCAAGCCAAAGACTTACGTGGACGTGCGGCGTGTGCTTGAAGACAAATCTATCGACGCAATATCAATCGCCACGCCCAACCATTGGCACAGCCTGATGGGTATCTGGGCCTGCCAGGCGGGCAAGGATGTTTATATCGAGAAGCACTGCTGTCATAACTGGTGGGAAGGCGGCAGTTGGTTCGAGCCACCAACCGTTACGACCGAATCGTCCAGCACGGGACGGAAGGCCGCTCGAGCCTGGCCGTGCTGGAGGGCATCAGGAAGATTCGTGGAGGACTGATCGGCGACGTCTATATGGCGCGCGGTCTGTGCTACAAGTGGCGTGACACCATCGGCAACGCGCCCGAGCAACCGGTTCCTTCCGGCGTAAATTATGATCTATGGACGGGTCCGGCGCCGGTCCATGCTTTTACGCGCAACCGCTTCCACTACAACTGGCACTGGTTCTGGTATTACGGCAATGGCGACATCGGCAATCAAGGCATTCACCAGATGGACATCGCCCGATGGGGTTTGGGCGTGGGCTTTCCGAACCGGGTTTCAGCGGTCGGCGGCCACTTTATGTTCGACGATGATCAGGAAACTCCGAACACGCTCAATTGCGCCTTCGAGTATGACCTGGCCAACGGCAAGCGCAAGATGCTGGAGTTTGAAGTCCGCCACTGGATGAGCAACCACGAAGCGACGATCGGAGCCTGGCAGGACAAGAAAGCCCGTGAGGAGGCTGCGAACTCGATCAAGCGCGGCGTGGAGGCGCTGGCAGGGACCCGGAACACCGTCGGCGAAATTTTCTACGGATCCAAAGGTTACCTGGCGATGGATGAAGATGATGACAAGTATAGCGTCTGGCTGGGCAAGGCGGCCGAGCCGGGGCCCGGCAATGACGCGGGCGGCAATTTTGAAAAGGCCAACCAGTCGCATTTTGACAACTTTGTCGAGTGCGTCCGCAGCCGCCGCAAGCAGGACCTGTGCGCACCCATCGAGGAGGGTTTTATTTCATGCGCGCTGGTGCACCTGGCGAACGCATCCTATCGCCTGCGACGGCCGGTCAACTTTGATCCCGCGAACCAAACGGTCATCAACGACCCCGAAGCTGACCTCATCATGCGCGATGGTGACCGCGGATACCGAGCACCGTTCGTTGTTCCGGAAGAGGTCTGAGCAGCATGGAAGGCGCTCCGAAATTACTCGGAGAATGTTCGGTTGTGGCCGCCGCAGTATTTATCTGGCGGCAGAGGTGATAGTAATAGGCCTTGCTTCCTGGCAGGGGTTCCGCGGTGCGAACAATCAACGTAGATGGCAACACGGCGCGTGGCCGGTTTGTCACGTTATTTCCGGGATGCGTAATCGATGATCTAGCCGGGCACCATTCGAATCTTCATAACGAATGCCTGCTGACAAGGTTTGTTGGCGGCCACTTCCGGCGGAATTTCAATCGCCACTGAGCTGCCTTGCTGCTGCCAGCGCAACGGCTTCTCGACTCCCAGCATCAATACGGGGCTTCCAGGGACTGCACGGACCGAATCCACCACAAATCTGTTTCCCGGCCACTTCAAACTGATGGCAAAAAGATTCCGGCTGTCTTTGCTTCGAGTGAATCGCACGTCCTCGCCTTGTTTATAGACTTTCCACGACCGCGTCGCGTAGATCGCTTCGCCGTTGACGTTCAGCCAATCGCCAACGTAGGACAGGCGCTCCACCGTATCCTGCGGCCATGTGCCGTTGGGCATGGGGCCGTAACCGACCTGGAAATTCCCGCCTTTTGCCACAATATCGATGAGGCTTTCGAGCACCCATTCTTTGGGCCTGTAAACGTCATTGGGCAGATAAGAAAAAGCCTGCCCGCCCGGATAAATCACCATCCAGTTTCCTTCGGCGAAGCCGCCGGGGACTTCCCGCTCCGGCGTGTAGTAGTCACCATAGGGGCCAATTCCACGGCGCCTCATCAAAATATTCGGCTGTAGCTTCCGGACCATCATCGCCAGGTCAGCGATATCCTTTGACGCATCCGGCGGCCAGGCGATATCCAGCGACAGGAGATCAATGGGCCCATACCAGGTCAACAATTCCGTCAATTGCTTCCGTTCCTGATCAATAAATTTCTGCCAGCGCCTGGGATCGGATTGCGGCGTGAAGTTCGGATCGTAATAGAAGTTGTAGGGATCCCACGCAAAGGCCGGATCGTGCCAGTCCACGTGC
>DATEKC010000239.1:0-52528 GCA_035277665.1 Terriglobia bacterium | reverse complement strand
GCCCCTCGCTCTCCCAAAACCAGAGCTACCACAAAGCTCAGAACTCATATTATGATTTGGACCAAGAACGGGGAGCAGGTCATCACGAGCCCAGACCAACGACCAGCGTCGCGCAGGGGAAATTTCATGCCAATAGGCAGGCAAAATAGACATAATCTCTAACACTGTTTCCAACCATCACTCATTCAAGATTGAGAGCATGACCCATTAACCTGCGGCATCTGGTCTCGCGCCGCACCATATGGTAACAAACGCCGTTCCCCATCGAGGGCACGAATATTCGTGACGTCCTGCGTATCTTCCGGCGTATCTAGATTCAGTATGATCTGTCTCGCACAGCAGATTCTTGAGCGTTGCCGTCACTTCTTGCGCAGGCCTGCCGTTATGAAGTTCCTTAATCACATACTTCAGAGTTTGTACTCACAGCGCCCGGTTGTTGACCAGTTCACCCATTACCTGTCTTCCATTCAGCGCGCGTTTAAAGCATACCTACCGCCGGCGCTGATGATCGAGGGCTTTCATCAAATCAAGCCAGCGGCATTCGGATGAAAGCGACAATCTTGATTAACCCTTAGTTACACTCGCAAGCTCTGCTTTTGAAGCGGTAAGGAGGGCGCGCGGCGGAACGCCGTGACTTAAGTTATACCCCTTGCATGAACCATCACCCAAGATGACTAAGAGACCGGATAGTTCGTTCCAAAAAGTAACCCGGGTCTTTCAAATTGGACCGCAAATCGTCCGGCAGGGAACTTACTACTCGGATGGAAACGCAATAACGTATCTGTGACGACATCTGGCCCAAGAGAAAAGCAACAAGCCATAGCGACGCTTGACGCCAGTGGGGTATCACACGCGGAACGCCACCAGCCTAATTTAAAGACCTGCCATGTAATGCAGCCTGGGCGGACATTCATGTTTGTGATTGACCAAGATCCCAAACCGATTCTCTACGAGGTTGGCTCAGTTCCGCATGGTATCTTTGATTAGGTTTATCTAGAGCAGGGACCGAGGTGTGACGGGTTCAGTTTAGGAAAGCCCGTTAAGATAATCCGGATGATCGAACACGACGCAGAAGGCAAAAACAACCCAAGCCAAACACTCGGATTTCCCTCAGTAGGCGAGTTGATGATCGATTTCATTCTCTTTTCGATGGATGGGGATCGACTGCGGATCTCCGACTTTCGCGGCCGGAGCAACCTGGTTTTAATTTTCTGTGCAAGTGGCAACTCGAAGGAAACGCGCAACTTTTTGCAGGAAGTTTCCGGACTGAGGTCGGAATTCGAAGGCGAGGAGGCGCAGGTACTTGTTATCGTTCTGATGTCCGATGACCAAGCTGAGCTTCACAGGAATCTGCCGTTTCCGGTTCTACAGGATGAAAATGGTTATGCCCACGAGCTTGCAGGTGTGGCAGTGAATAAGCGCGACTTTAGGCCTGTGATATATGTTATCGATCGTTACGGGGAAATTCGGCACATTTGCCGACAAGGGGTACCCTCGTGTGCCAACGCGGGGGCCATCCTCGAATGGGTACGATACATTAACTTGGAGTGCCCCGAGTGAGGGGTTTCCGATTGGCCCACGTAGGTTACGTTGGCGGGAAGGCTCTCACAAAGATTTAATCCGGAAGAAGACACTGTACGGATGGGAATGTGCAATTCGTAAAATGTCGAATTGTTCGAGTCAGCTGAATGAGCCCGTACCGAAGAGATTCGGATAATTGCACTTAAAATCAAAACTTTCCTGAATTTGAGACTTTAGTCATCGCAATCGTCCCCTCGCACTTCTATGTTTGAATCTAGAGTTGTGCGTTTCTACTCGAATCGCACCAGCACCTCGAGTGTCATTCGTGGTAGAGGATTGAGGGCCACAAGGAATCATGGCGGCGAAAAAACGCGCTCTCATTGCTGATACCGACAACGATCTTGTCACCCGTCTGGCATTTTTCTTCGAAGACAAAGGGTATGAAGCAACAACCGCATGGAACGGACAAGAAGCACTAAGCCAACTGCGTTCCCGACAATTCGAGATTATCCTGCTAAGCGATTATTTCGCTGACGCAAGGTCCGAGGATATCTGGCGGGCTATTCATCGCCTACCCAGCAAACCCGTGCTGGTAGTACTTGAGAGGCTGCACACCGGTCCGGTAATGGTGGAAAAGTTGTCTGAAATGAGTGGTGATTGCGTTGTGAGGGAACGGTCAGCTTTTCTCATCTTCGAGTCGGTTCAAGAGTGCTTGACTTCTCGAAAGGAGAGGTTGGTTCGAGTCTAGGTTTTGGGCCTCAGACTTTGTGAAGAGATTGAGTGAATAAACCCTGTTCGTGAAAGGTGGTATGTGGTTAAAACGAAGAAAGATATGAACGAACCCCCGGAAAGTGACACCTCACAGACAAGTTGTTCCAGTCGCGATTTGCAGACCCACATGGGTAAGACTCGACGTCTTACCAGTGCGTCCAAGGAAATCGACCGCACAGAACTTCTGTCTTGCGAGCCCTCGCTGGCTATCCTTACCGTTATTGGCGATCCGAATATACGCAAAGACCTCTCCGAAGTTATAGGTGAAATTGGCGTCATGATAACTGCCGTTTCGGACCTTTGCGAAGCTCGAAAAATTTTGGAGCACGAACGGCCCCATCTGGTTATTTGCTCTGCGCACCTCAATGATGGGACGTTTCGGGACCTGTTTTCTCTCGCTCCCGGAGTATTCACGGGGATGGTTGTTTTATGTTCAGGAAGCTGTTCTGCGAGGGCTCGAATCGATGCATTGGAGCTCGGCATTATGGACTACGTCAGTTACCCGTTGCCGTTGGAAGAGCTGCGATGGGTGATCCATAGCGCTATGTCTCGGATTTTAGAGGGTCAAACGACCTCTACGACAATGGCATAAAGATCGATCGTATTAGACGAATTGCTTGACTGAAAGGAGTAAAGAGATGGAGATTGATGCTACAAGGATGGTAAAGGAGATAGTTCTTGAGGAGCCGGCATCTGCAAAGGTGTTTGAGCAGATAGGGATCGATTACTGTTGCGGTGGGGACAGGACTCTCTCTGACGCCTGCAGGGCGACCGGTGTGGACGTTGAAGATATTGCGCAATTGCTTGAGGCCGAAAAAAGCTCTGTTGTTACAGAGGATGAGTGTATCGACTGGAATAAACGATCGCTGACCAGGCTCATAAATCTTATTGTGGAAAAACACCACACTTTTTGCCGGGCGGAGATTCCACGCATTAAGGCTCTTCTCGGCAAAGTAACGCAAGTGCATGGTTCCCTTCATCATGAGCTGCGGCGCATCCAGGCTCTATTTACAGAATTAGGTGATGAACTTTTAATCCATCTTCTTAAAGAGGAGCAGATATTGTTTCCCCAGATTGTTGGCATTGAAGGCGCATCGGCGCATCGGATGCCGTCTCGCCAGGCAATTCTTCCTCGGGTTCAAAGCCCAATTCAAACGCTGATCCTGGATCACGACAGCGCCGGCGCAGCTCTTCATGAAATCCGTAGGCTAAGCCAAAACTACCAAGCTCCTGCGGATGCCTGCGGCAGCTACCGCGCCTTGTACGGAGCTTTACAATCCTTTGAAGCCGGCCTGCATCAGCACGTGCATCTTGAAAATAACATTCTGTTTCCGCGCGCCGTCGCTATGGAGCAGGCAGTCGTCTCGGGCGGGAAGAAGGGCCTCAATTGAGAGGGAAAAATCGAGTTCAGCTATAGATTTATAGTGTCAAAGTGGGGCGAACGACAATCGGGCTTACTTATTAACCCCGCCTTGAGAAGTCATTTTTCCTTGTGGTCTATTGTGGCGCGTGGAGGAGAGCTACGCATGAACAACGACACTCAGGTTACAAAAGCCAAAACATTTCGCCGCCTTCATGAAGGCCCAGGTATTTTGATATTACCGAATGCCTGGGACGCGGCGAGTGCGCGCATTTTTGAGATGGCAGGTTTCTCCGCCATTGGCACGACAAGTGCAGGCGTCGCCTACTCTCTTGGCTATGCTGACGGTGAACATGTTCCTGTCGATGAAATGATAGCAGCCATTTTCCGCATCGTTCGTTCCGTTTCCTTGCCCGTCACGGCAGACATCGAAGCGGGCTACAGCGAAACAACTGATGGGGTTGTGGAGACAGTCAAGAAGGTGATCGAGGCCGGCGCTGTGGGGGTAAATCTTGAGGACTCCCGCGGCGAGGAGCGAACTGCTCTGTTTTCGCGGTCAGCCCAGTCTGAGAAGATTCGTGCTATCCGTGCAGCCTCGGAAGCCGCCGGCGTTCCCTTAGTGATCAACGCGCGCACAGACGTCTATTTGGCGGGCATCGGAGAGCTTTCAACAAGATTCCAGGAAGCGGTTGAACGCGCGAACGCCTACGGGGAAGCAGGAGCCGATTGCCTCTTCATCCCCGGCGTGCGCCACACAGAATTAATCTCGGCCCTGGTGCGTGCCGTGCATGGCCCGATCAATATCCTGGCAACGCAGGGGACTCCGAGAGTGCAGCAACTTGAGAAGGCAGGCGTCCGGCGTGTTAGTGTTGGCTCAGGGCCGGCCCGTGCTGCCATGACCCTGGTTCGCCGCCTCGCGATGGATCTCAAAACAACCGGGGACTATTCGAAGTTTACGGAAGCCACGATAACGCACAGTGAGGCGAATGAGCTCTTCAAGAAATGAGATAACGAACTCAGAGTGAGCTGCGGAGGGGTGCCGTTCAGTGCTTCGCTCGATGTCCGGATTCTGCCGGCTGAATCTTCCGTTTGAAGGTGCGCTTGAATAATGTATCTCGTAATCAGGTCTCGGACGATGACCAGGCTCTGCCGAAACGAAACTCATGACAAGTATATGCGTCGCACGGGAAGCAATTCGACGTACCCTTAGCCAGAGAGAAAGCGCCAGAGAAGACATCCGTCCTCGCTTGGAATTTCTGCCCTAACCGGGGTGGGGAATCTAAAGAGGGCAGTAAAAGTTCTTTTACGGATGAGATATGCATTTTAAGCCGCTATTTGTGGGTCAAAAGGCTGTAATTGGACTTCAAACATCGATATGGCTTACTGTGACTCGCGGCTCTTCTCGCCTTTCAATGCCCGCTGAATGACCTCTGCCAGGTGGAGCGCGCGGCGGCCGGTGGTCTGTGAAATTTGTTCCCGGCAACTAAACCCATCGGCAATGATCAAGGTATCTGGACCTGCCTGGCGCACAGCGGGCAGCAATACCCTTTCACCTATCTGCACTGAAATATCATAGTGCTGCGGTTGAAAGCCGAAATTCCCTGCCATGCCGCAACACCCCGAATCGAGAATTCGAAAGTTCAGCCCGAGTGAAGACAATATCTTCTCATCCGACTCCATACCCATAAGAGCTTGCTGATGGCAGTGGCCGTGGACAATGGCCTGTCCTGTGAGCCGGGGCAGGCGGAAATTGTCCGCGCAATGGACCAGAAACTCACTCAACAGGAACGATTGACTGCGCAAGCGTGCGGCATCTTCATCGTGCGGAAAGAGATTTGTCAGTTCGTCACGGAAAACTGCGGCGCAGCTCGGTTCCAGAACCACCACGGGCACGCCAGCGGCGATTTGCGGTCCCAGAGCGGTGAGAATTTTGCGCAGCTGCTTCCTGGCTTGCTTTAACATCCCGAAGTCGTACAGCGGCCGCCCACAGCATAGGTGCTGCTGCGGTACTTCAACGCGGAAGCCCGCGGATTCTAGAACTTCCACCGCCGCCTGGGCAATTTCCGGGTGGAAGTGGTTCGAAAACGTGTCAGGCCAGAGGAGCACGGGAGGCTTGTCTGCACTTGGAGGATTCCTGCGACGAACCCAACTCTGGAAAGTCTGCGCTGCGAAGCGGGGCATCTGTCGCTGGGGCGCCACGTTCGCCATTTTCTTTGCCAGCGTACGAAGGCCCGGCGCCTGCGTCGAGAAATTAGCAAATTTCGGCATCAATGCGGCGAATCTGGCCCACTTATAAATTAATCCCATCGCATACGCCGAACGCGGCCGCAGACGTCCCTGATAGTAATGCGCCAGAAATTCGGCCTTGTAAGTTGCCATATCCACTTGTGCCGGGCATTCTCCCTTGCAAGCCTTGCATGCCAGGCAGAGATCCAGGGCTTCCTTTACGTGCTCGTCGCGCCAGCCTTCTTGTAGGCTCTTGCCTTCCAGCATTTCGAATAACAGGCGCGCCCGGCCGCGTGTGGAGTACCGCTCTTCCCGCGTAGCCATGAAACTGGGACACATACCTCCGGTCTCAGTCTTGCGGCATTTCCCCACGCCAACGCAACGCAAGGTGGTGTGCGCGAAGCTGCCATGATCGTCGGGAAAACCAAAGTGCGTGGTCGATTCGGAAGGATTGTAACTGGTCCCCAGCCGCAAGTTCTGATCCAGACGGTAAGGGTCCACAATCTTGCCAGGATTCATTTTCCCTTCCGGGTCCCAGAGCCTTTTGAATTCGCGGAAAGCCTCTATAAGCTCTGGCCCGAACATTTTTTGCAAGAGCTCGGCCCGTCCCTGCCCGTCGCCGTGCTCACCCGAAAACGAGCCGCCGTAGGCGAGCACCATGTCGGACGCTTCCTCAAGGAAGCTGCGGAATTTTCGGATGCCCTCGGCGGTCCTTAAGTCAAAGTCAATACGATTGTGAACGCATCCGTGACCGAAATGTCCATAGTAGGCGTACCGATATCCATAACGCGTCAGAAGGCTTGAGAGATCGCGCAGGTAGTGGCCCACTTTGGATGGGGGAACGGCAGCATCTTCCCAGCCTTCCCACGTGTCTTTTTCACCAGGGACAAATGATGTTGCCGCCAGACCTGCTTCGCGAACCGCCCAGATCCTGCGCTGGTCCTGCGGGCTTTCGAGGAGCTTCATGGCGGGGGGACGAGGTTGTCTTTGTATTTCGGCCATCAGCCCCCGGGCGCGCTCCGCGGCCTCTGCGATAGTCGGGCCGCCAAACTCAGCCAGCAGCCAGCCTCCTCCCTCAGGTAGGAGGTGAATGTTGGCAATGCGCAGACGCTTGCGGCGCATGTTCTCGACAATGCGGTCATCAAAACCTTCCAGCCCGGTCGGCCCGTGGGCCATCACCGCAGGAACCTGATCACCCGCAATGTAGATATCGGGATATCCCAGCGCCAGGAGCACGCGTGCTGGCGGGCTATCAATAAGGCACAGCTTAGCCTCGAGCACTACCGCACAGGTGCCCTCCGTCCCAACCAGTGAGCGAGCAACATGAAATCCGTTTTCCGGCAGCAATTGGTCCAGATTGTAACCTGAGACCCGGCGAGGGATGTCGGGATATCGGGCCCGGATCAAATCAGCATACTTGTCACGGAGTGTTTTGAGCCCGGAGTAAATTTCGCCGCGCCGGCCGCCTGCCCGGATGATCTGGTCGAGTTCCGCCTCGGAGGTCTTCCCGACCCGCAACCGCAAGCCGTCGTAGGTAAGAATTTCCAACTCCTCTACATTGTCCACCGTCTTTCCGGCCATGATCGAGTGCACGCCGCAGGAGTTGTTTCCGATCATGCCACCCAGCGTGCATTGCTGGTGGGTAGCGGGATCAGGCCCAAAGGTAAGGTGATATCGCTCCGCAGCATTGCGAAGATGGTCCAGAACGAGACCGGGTTCAACCCACGCCAGTTTCTGGTTTGGGTCGACTGAAAGAACCTTGTTCAGGTGTTTGGAGGTATCCAGGATCACGGCAACATTGCAGCATTGCCCGGCCAGGCTGGTGCCCGCGCCTCGCATAAGGATCGGGGCGGAAAAATCCCGGCAAACTGCCACGGTCTCAATGATATCGCTGACTTCCTGCGGAACCACCACTCCTATAGGCACCTGGCGATAGTTCGAAGAGTCGGTTGAGTAAAGAGCCTGATGGCCCTCGTCAAAGTGCACTTCACCCCGGATGTGTGCGCTTAGTTCACGGAAGAGCAGCCTGGCGTCTGCGGCTGAACCGCGCCATGCGCCCGAGGGTAAGTGCTCCGACTTATCCGTCAAAGATCTCATCCGCGCCTCAATTCCTAACCCTGTGAATTATGCCACGACGAAACGAAAATGGCGTCCCGAAAGAACTGTGGATATTCCGTGACACGGCTACTTTCGTTCGGCCTTAAACCGCGCAACCGGCGTGTCATGCGGATCGCCGGAGCACCTGCATGCATGGCAGCGACGTTCCGAGCGACGTAAACAGGGTTCGTCTTTGCGCTCGAAAATGCCCAACATGGAAAACTAAATGCTCGAGCAGGTTTGCAACATCAACCTGGCGTGCCCAGGGTGCGGCGTTTGCAAATAAAGAGCGTACAGTACCCTTGTGAGCGCCCCAGGCCTTGACGACTTTAGTCGTAGCCATAATCTTCAGATTTCCTCATGCTAAAAGCTGGGATCTTACCAGCTCGCAGGGTAACCTATCATAGAGTTACATTATGGAATGGGCTGCACAAAATCCGAAGGGAGCGATCAAGATGGAGACTGATCCAAGGAAGACTGTAAAAGAAATCGTGCTCGCAATGCCGGCCTCAACGATGGTTTTCGAGCGGCTTGGCATCGATTACTGTTGCGGTGGCGACAAGCCCCTCGAGGAAGCTTGCCGGGCGGCTGGGCAGCCGGTGGAAGATGTGTTGCGATCACTTGAGGCTGCTAAAGCTGCAACACAAGCTGGTGGGCCGGGGGTTACTGACTGGAGCCGCGAGTCGCTCGCAAGCTTAATGAATTACATCGTGGAAAGACATCATACCTACTGCCGGCAGGGGGTTGCCGGGCTTGAATCGTTGCTTATGAAGGTCAGCGAGAAGCACGGAAGGAACCATCCTGAGCTGTCTCGCCTGAAGAGCCTGTTTTCCGGAATGAGCAAGGAGCTACTGATGCATCTGGTGAAGGAGGAGCAAACGTTGTTTCCTTACATCACTCGAATGGAAGAATCGGTGACTCGAGGGATGCCGTTTCCAAAACCCCCGTTCGGAACAGTACAGAACCCGGTCCAGATGATGGTGCTCGAATACGACAACGCGGGCGCCGTGCTCCATGAAATGCGCCAGTTGTGCGGAGACTACCGCGTTCCCCCGGACGCCTGCAGCAGCTATCAGGCGCTGTATGAGGAGCTAAAGTCATTCGAGAACGACATGCACCAGCACATTCATCTTGAAAACAATTTATTGTTTCCGCGGAGTATCGAAATGGAAAACGTCGCAATAGCGCCCGAAGGGCGCACTGGTAACTAACAGCTCTTCGAGAACTTTCTGTTTGCACATGGCAAGTAAGTCCTCGAATCGATTCTGGCCTGGTATGGAACTTCTAACATTCAATCACAGCGGCTATCCTCGCATCGGCGACAGCCCGGACGAACAAATGCTGCGCCGCGCCATCGCGCGCCATGACGCGGGCGAAGGGACTGAAGCAGAAGTTCGCGCTGCCGAAGACCGCCTCATCCTTCTCGCTCTCGAGGAACAGCACGCCTCCGGCTTGGATATCTTCACCGACGGACTGGTCCGATGGAACGACCCGGCATCGCATCTGGCCGGGAAGCTTCAAGGTGTCCGGATCAACGGCCTGCTGAGGTTCTTTGATACGAATTTCTATTTTCGTCAGCCCGTCATTTGTGGAAAAGTTGAAAGGTTGGGGCCTCTGGTCGTAAACGAATTTGACTGGGCGGCGAAACAATCGACGCGGCCCGTCAAACCCGTGGTGACAGGTCCTTGCACGCTCGGGCATCTATCCATCTGTGCAGCTGGATCAGTGACTCGGGGGGATCTCATCATGGCTTTTGCCGAAGCGCTGGCTACAGAAGTTGCTGAACTCGCCGCGGCGGGCGCAAGGCTGATTCAGGTGGATGAGCCGGCCCTTCTAAAGCGTCCTGCCGACATGGCTCTTGCTCGAGAAGCCCTCACCCTGATCGCATCAAGAAAAGGCGAGGCGGAGTTAGCGCTTGCTACGTATTTCGGAGATGCCGCGCCTGTCTACTCTGAACTTCAGGCACTTCCTGTCGACACGCTCGTTCTGGATTTTACTTACAGTGCGGAACTTCCGAGCTTAATCCAAAACGAAGGGAGCACAAAGCGGCTTGCGCTGGGCGTTCTTGATGGTCGAAATACGAAGATTGAGGATGAAAGCGCCACCGTCCGTTTGATCGAACCTATGCTGGCAAAAGTCAATTTGGCGCGCAGTTATTTGACGACTTCGTGCAGCCTTGAGTATCTGCCGCGGGACCGGGCGCAGGCAAAACTAGAGCGTCTGACCTCGCTCAAGAAATCTCTCCTTGGCGAGGCGCTATGAGTCGATCGAAACTGCGAGAATTGGGGATCAGCCTCCCCTTACTCCCCGTGACGTCTGTGGGAAGTTTTCCCAAGCCTGACACTCTCCGCAAAGCCCGCTCAGATTTCGCGCGGGGGAAAATCGGACAGGAAGAGTTGAGCGAGGCCGAGAAATCGGCGGTCAATTGGTGGATTCGGAAACAGGAAGAACTGGGACTGGACGTGTTAGTGGACGGCGAGATGTACCGTGGCGATATGGTCGCCTATTTCGCAGAACAACTCGCGGGGTTCGAGACCGGAGGCTTGGTCCGCTCCTACGGTAATCGCTACTATCACAAGCCCATCATCACAAGTAAAGTAAGTGGGAGCCATCCCATAACAGTCGAGTGGTGGCGATATGCTCAGGGCCTGACTTCGAAGCCTGTCAAAGGAATTCTGACCGGACCGTACACGCTCATGGACTGGTCCTTCAATGAATATTATCCCACACGTCGCGATGCTTGCCTGGCGCTGGCTGTGGAGATTCACCGTGAGGCCGAAGCCCTGGTCAGTGCGGGATGCAAAATTATTCAGATTGATGAGCCGGCAATATCCGCGAGGCCTCAGGAACTGGCATTAGCAACAGAAGCAATGCGAATTGTAACCGGCGGATTGCCTGCGTATTTCATCACGCACATCTGTTACGGGGACTTCGAAAGTATTTATCCCGCCATGCTCGATCTCGCTGTGGACAATTTCGATCTCGAAATGTCAAACAGCCGCGCCGACATGTTGCCGCTTTTCGGGAAGTCGTCGTTCACGAAAGACATCAGCTACGGCGTTGTGGATGTCCACTCACACCTGGTCGAAGAGCCTGCGGTTGTTGAGAATCGCCTTCGGGATGGCCTTGAGGTTTTGCATTGTGAGAGTGTGTGGGTGGACCCGGATTGCGGACTGAAAACTCGAACGGTAGATGAGGCTATTGCCAAGCTGAAAGCAGTGATCTCTGCAGCCCATGCGTTGAGAGATGAGGTGCAGCAGTGATTGCCTTCGCCGATGGGTTCACATTGTAAACAACGACACGCCATGGAGACCCAATTTTTGCTCCGGCCTGTTCCTCCCTTTTGCCTCGACCTGACCGCATGGGCTTTGCAGCGACGGCCGGGAAACCTGATCGACCGTTGGGATGGGCACACGTATCGCCGCGTGCTGGCGGCCGAAGGCGGCACATCTGAGATCGCAGTCAGCGACGCGGGTAAGGTGGGCAGAACCCTTGGCGTCACAATTAAGGCAGAGCATTTCGCCCCGGAAACGGTCCAAAAAATCAAAGGACAATTGGAACGCACGCTCGGCACTCGAACCGACTTGAGCAGCTTTTATCGCATGGCCGAAAAGGACTCGCAACTCAAGCCCCTTGCACGCCGCTTCCAGGGATTGAAGCCGCCACGATTCTTTTCGATCTACGAAGGACTCATCAATGGAATCGCCTGCCAGCAACTTAGTCTTTCACTGGGCATCACGCTGCTCGCCCGCTTGTCACAGAGGTTTGGTCCTTCGGCGCACGGCTCCAACTCAGTAAGTTTCGGCTTCCCGCGCCCGCAGGATTTGGCGAATGCCAAGGCAGAAGAAATCAAGAAGCTCGGATTCAACTTTCAAAAAGCCCGCGCCATGGTTGAAGCTAGTCGTGCCATCGCCGGAGGCCAGCTCGATCTGGACGCACTTTCAAAGGCAGGTGACGAAGAGGCTCTGCGGCGCTTGATGGAGCTTCGCGGCGTTGGACGCTGGACAGCGGAGTATACTTTATTGCGCGGCATGGGGCGCTGGCACATCTTTCCTGTGGATGACCAGGGGGCGCGCAACGGACTTGCGCGCTGGCTTCATTTGCGGAAGCCACTCGATGCAAAGCGGACGGAACAAATCCTCAAGCGCTGGCGCCCTTATGGCGGGCTCATCTATTTCCACATGCTGATGAACGGGTTGAATGACGCTGGATACCTGGCCAGGTCCGATGACAGTGAACAATGAATCGCTTGCATTAACGGTTGTGCCGGTCGCGCTCCTGGCGGGAAGCGGGCATGGTAAACGGCCTTCCCTTTTCGCCGACTTGAAAAATGAGAAGCTTGGCCGGCTTCGTGTTGCTGAGATTTCGGAGCACGCGATGAACGTGCATCGGAGGCTCGTAGAAAAATTCGCCGGGCTTATATTTTCGGGGAGGTTCCGGATCCACCTGATTCTCGATCTTGCCTTCCAGCAGATAGGCAAAAACCGGTCCGGTGTGCTTGTGCGGTTGCGAGTTGGCGCCGGGAGCAACGGTGAGCGTAAGCACCGTTACCTCTGGGTTGGTCATTTCAGCCAGAGGGTCCTGCATCAACGTGTTTATTCCAATGGAGTTCATGCTCCGCATGTGAGTCTGGGCGAGGTTTAGGCCTGGCAGGGCCTCGCCCCGTAGAAGCGATTTCGATCCTTCCGGCAAGAAGGCGGCCAATATGGTGGCAAGACTGGTGTTCAATTCACGTCGAGTAATCACGTTTCAATTCTCCTTTCGCAAGGCCAATACAGTCGGCACCCCTTTTTACCGTATGCGCCCTGGCAGCGCCGCGATGATCGTGCTAGTGCAGCACTCAGTGGGCAGTTCCTGAGCTGTACAGAAGCGCTTTCGGGTGAAACTCCGACCAGGCGAACCAGAACTCCGGCTCAAGAACCAACGACTTCAGCCGGGTTCCCTTCATCCGGCCAGCGATGCACACACCGTAGGCCGTCCAGGTCGAATGAGTTTCCAGGTCAAAAAGCCTGTCCACCTTGGGATCGGCTGCCCGGAACTTCAGCGTTTTGCCCTCTGCCTTGGCGACAAACGCCGTCGTCGTATTCGAAGCCGGCTGGTGCACAATCAGTATAGATGTGCCGCCCACAGTATCGTTCACGACCCGAACGCGCTGCAGGACGTAGATTGGATATGCCTTTGCCTCGCCACCGACCTCAAGTCCTCCGATTGTCTCCCTTGGACGCAGCCGGGTGTCGCGACCAAAAGCGCCCTTAGGCGCCGGGCCTTTAATGCCCACGATTCCCTGGTCGATGAGCCTGTTCTTGGCGGCCAGGCGCTCCGTGTATCCCGGCAGGGGCTTGAGCACCAGTGTGTCGGGGTGCTGCTTGCGCCATTCGCCCCAGGTCGTCAATAGAAAAGGGTAAAGAGCCAGCTTGCTTCCCTTGAGCGGTCCGGCGATGGCTTCACCTGTCGATTGCTGCCAATGGCTGTTTGTCTCGCGGTCTGCGAAAACTTCGTTCCCGCCTATCAGGCCGGCGGTGTCGAACACGAGATTTTTGCCTCGTGCGGCGGCCCTGAACACGAGGGCCGTGTTGCAGTACGATCACCACGTGACCGCAATAGGTGCGCTCCCCATCCAATCCTGCACCACACCGTGCTGCGCCAGGATCGCCGCCGGATATGCTTTGGCCGTTTTGCCATCGGTCACACCAATCAGCAAATCGGGAGGCGAGAGAAAGGTGGCATCTGAGCCCGAGACGAATTGCGGGTGGACAATGGTCGCGTACGGCAAATTTAACTTCCTGCCCCCCGCTGCGGCCCACTGAGGTGCGATCACGACGGCCAGAACAGCCGCGGCTAGACCCATGAACCGGATGAATTGACTTGCCTGGGCCGGAGGCCGATTATCGCGTCGTGGGTTATTTTCCTTTTTTGTCCTTGCACTGCCCATTTACACCTCTTCTTTATTGCCGTTCGCCGGAGATTGCGGATTCACCAGCAAATTCTTCAATAGACGGACATTGCTTTTGCCCGGCCATTTACTTTGCCGGTGGGCCGGCGTCCGTCGCCGCCAAGGGCCGTCTACGCCGTGAGCTCAAGAACGCGAGCAGATCTGAGATCTGCTGCCCGGTGATGTTTCCGTGGTAAGAGGGCATGCTTGCTCCGCCGCTATAAATGCGAGTTTCCATTTGATCAGACGTCATTCGGTCGCCGGCATAGGTGAGGTCGGGCCCTCGAATACCTCCGTAGCCGGAGATTTTGTGGCAGAATTCGCAGCCCTTCTCATGGAAGATCTTCGCGCCGTCGGCTATGGGGCCGCTTGTCGCACCTACCACAGAGGCCGGAAGCGGCGGAGCGTCCATACGCGGAGACCAGGGAGCGACATGTCCAACCCTTCCAAAATAGGCAATCATGAAAACGATGAAAGCCACGATCGCGAAGGCCCAGGGGCGCTTCAATGGGCTACGCTCGCCTTTGTATGATACCAGCGGCAAGAGGACCAGAACTATTATCAGCAACAGCGGGCCCAGAATAATTACGTAGTTTTCCGACCAGCGTGGAATAAGGGTCAGCACGGCGTAGTACCACAGAAAATACCAGTCCGGGCGAGGAGATGCTTCGATGATGCTGGGGTTCGGAGGTTTCCCCAAGGTTGCTGGCCCAATGACGACGGCCAGCACGACAATCGTGGCGATAACAAGCAGTGCAAAGAGGCCATCGCGCCAGGCGGCATCCGGCCAAAAAGGGACGCCATCACGGTGGAGCAATTCTGCGTACCACTTACGGTATGTTCCGGGGTCAACTGGTCTTTCCGCTTTCGGGGGCTCTGAAATACCGTTGTGGATGACAAGATAGAGATGAAAACCGACGAAGAAGAAAATGAATGCAGGAATGAAAAAGACATGGAGAGCAAAAAATCGGCTGAGCGTTGCACCGCCGGCCGTGTCGCCGGCGAGGATGAAATGTCCCAGCCAGTTACCGATGAAGGGCGTGCGGCCGGCTTGCTCGGCGGCAATCACGACGGTCCAGACGCCTGTCTGATCCCAGCGAAGGAGCTGGCCAGTGAAGGCCATCCCGAGGGTCAGGAAAAGCAGGGCGACTCCTGTTAGCCAACCCATTTGCCGGGGATACTTGTAGGCGCCGAACAAATAAACTCGGATGGCGTGAACACCAATGAGAATAATCATTGCTGAAGCGCCGAAATCATGGATCCCCCGTACGATATGGCCAAACCTGGTGCTATCGATGAAAACCAGAGTATGATAGGCCTGCCCTGCAGCAGGCACATAAGCGCTGGCCAATGCGATGCCGGTGACAATCTGCACGACAAATACAACCAGCGTGGCGCTTCCGAGCACATAAAACCACGCCGACTTCCGGGCGTGAGGAACGGGATGTTTCGCCAGTGGAATCAGCCAGCCTGAAACGCCGGTGATATCGTCAAACCAATTCCACACGAATTTCAAGATCCGCATAGATTGCCTTTTTCCAAGTTGCTAGCTCGTAATCGGCAGCGGGCTGGTGAGGATCTGTACCTCGCCGTTCTGCACACGCACCGGATATTTCGTGAGAGGCCTGGGAGGCGGACCAGCGGCCACCGTGCCATTTGCATAGAAAACCCCGCCATGGCAGGGGCACATAAACAGATTTGCTTTCTGTAACCAGCGGACGGGACAGCCCAAGTGAGTGCAGTCAACGGAGAAAGCAATAAATTGGTCGCTGCTTTCGCGTCTCAGCCAGGCCGCCGTCAATGCCGTGACGCCGGCCCAGGGCAACGGTGACGGGTCGACGAACGACACATTTACCGTGCTTCCTATCTTGAAATCCTCTAGTTTGCCCACCGTCCGCCAGACGCTTGGAACTTTGCGGAGACCCAGGAGGAAGGCGACGCATGGGATGGCCACGATGGCGGCGGCGATGGCTCCGAATGTGATGGTGAGGCGTGATAGGAAGCGCCTGCGACTCAGTTCGCAGGGTTTATTCTCGGGCGCTTGCACAAGATCAGTACTCATCTTGATGTCCCTTCGGACCTCGCCGCTTCAGTCTGCGTCCGGCGGTTCCAGATGACGACTTGATAAGGCCGCCAGAGATACTTCAACGGAAACATAATGAGGTGAACCAGCCGTGAAAACGGGAACAGAAGAATAATCGCAAATCCAAGGGCAAAGTGAATTTTGACAAATCCCGGCAAGGCAATGACAGTGCTCATGTCGGGGTGGAATTTCACTAGTGACCAGAACCAGGGGACCGCGGTTTTCAGATACCACAAGCCGCCCCATCGATCGAAGATCGCAATGGTCAGTCCTGTCCCGACCTGGACCAGAAAGAAGCCCAACATGATCCCGTCCATGTATGAAGTAACGCGTCGAGCGCGAGAACCGGCCGGCAGCCGGCGGATGATCAGGACTATCAAGCCGAATAATGCATAGAAAGCCAAAGCAATACCGGTTAGTTCAAGGACTAGCAGACGGAATCTATTTCCCAGCAGCCAGGCAGCTGCTCCTGGCAACAACGCCGCGAGGAGATGGGCCAACAAGATGAGCGTAATGCCGTAGTGCCATGGCACTGAGCCCCAGAATAGCTTGCGGTTTTCGAGAAGCTGCGAAGACAAACTTGAATAGGTGTAGGGCCGTGCGCGGCGACGATAGAAACCGACCCCGATGGCCAGTGCCAAAGCAAGATAAGGAAAAGCGATAAACCAAAAAGCGTCCAACTTCGCCTCACTCGTTTCTCAACCCGCTTCGCCGCGAGAAAATTCCTGGGCCGCGATGGCTCCCGGCGCCCCGTTTTTCAGAGTGGCAATAAGCGCCTGGAAAAGGGCCACGTAAGGACACAATGCATTCATCTGCTTCAAGGCAGAGAGAATTCGTGTAGCGCCGGGAATAAGACAATCCTCGACAAGGGGCTGAATTTCATCCTCTTCGTGGAGCAAATCCAGGAGTCGCAGGACGAGGCTCAGGTGATCCGGCAACTCCACTCCAGTTTGCACCTGTGCGCGATCCATGCGTTCTCTCAACTGGGCCATGAATATGTTGCGGCGCACATCCTCGCCAAAGAGGTGGCAGCCCAGGTTTGGGACGCAGTCCGGATGCATATCGAAAGCAGAGGTATAAATTTCCTGAAGCTGCCCCAGCCTCGTGCTGCTTAACGTTGTTTCAAACTGATGAGCCAGGTCAGCGGCTTCAGCATCGATCGCAGAAATCTGGCGCGAAAGCTCCTGTGCACGTGACAAGGTGCAGGGAGTCGGATAATCAAGCACGTCTGCAAAGAGGCTGTAGATACCGCTCATCTTAAATAAGACCTCAGGCTGCCTGAAGCAAAAATGGGTTTCACGCCCTCAGAGCCCGCGTGACGGCAACTGCACAAAGCCCGCGCCTCGCTCCTCCTGATATTCGTGTGGGTCCACACCCATTTCAATTGCCACCTCGCGAAGCATGGGCGGGATGACGAACATTTCATCGAAACTCGCAAGCGCGGTCAGGCGGTAAATGTCTTCGACCTCCTCGGGAGTTAAATGCGCTTCTTCCAGTGCCTGCACGGCCCTTTCCATGGGGATATCACCCACGGTCTCGGCGCGCTTGAACAGGCGACCGGCCAGGAGCTTCTTGTATACACTGATGACCATTGCTTCGTCTCCGGCCGCAAACAAGCTGGCCATGTATCGGATCGGCAATCGCGCGCTCTCGAGCGAACTGAAGAATTGGTTTTCCAGCTCAAAGTGGCCCTGCTCGCTCAAAGTTGCGGTCACGGGCAACAACGGCGGGATATAGAAAAGCATGGGCAAAGTGCGCCACTCCGGATGGAGCGGCAGCGCCAGTTTCCATTGTTTGACATACTTATAGACTGGCGATTTCTGCGCGGCCTCGATTACCTTCCTGTCCATACCGAGAGCGGTAGCCCGGCGAATGACCTCGATATCAAACGGATTCAGAATAATTTCGCGCTGTGCTTCGACAAGTTCGCCGTCGGGTCTGGACGCCGTTTCTTCGATGCGGTCAGCGTCATAGAGCAGGACGCCGAGGTAGCGGATCTTGCCCACACAGGAATGCATGCAAGCCGGAGCCTGGCCAGTCTCCAACCGTGGGTAGCAGAGGATGCACTTCTCAGCCTTGCCTGTTTCCCAGTTGAAATACACTTTCTTATATGGGCAACCTGAGACGCACATCCGCCAGCCCTGGCACTTTTCCTGGCTGACCAGGACAATTCCATCCTCCCCGCGCTTGTAGATTGCTCCGCTCGGGCAGGCCGCGACGCAACTGGGGTTGAGGCAATGATTGCAGATTCGCGGCAGATAAAAATACACGAGCTGTTGTAATTCAAAAAAACGTCTCCGTTCTTCTTCGTTCATCACCTTCTGCAGATTGGGATCATTTTCGGCATAGATAGGTGAACCGCTCATGTCATCGTCCCAGTTGGGCCCGGCCTCGATGTCCATTTCGTCGCCGGTGATCATGGAAATGGGCCTGGCAACGGGCTGGTCATCGCCCAGTCTGGAATCAATCAGATTCTTGTACCGGTAAGTAAAGGGTTCGTAGTAGTCATCAAGCGATGGCAAGCGCGGGTTGAAGCTGATATTGACAAGCTCCGTCGGCTTGCTGCCCAGCTTCAGCCGGAGCTTTCCGTCTTCAAGAACCCACCCGCCGCTGTACTGTTCCTGATCCTCGTATAAAATGGGGTAGCCGGTTCCGGGTTTGGTCTCGACGTTGTTCCACCACATGTATTCGGTGCCAGGGCGGTCTGTCCAGAGGTTTTTGCAGGCCAGGCTGCACGTGTGGCAGCCGATGCATTTATCGAGGTGGAAAACCATCGAGACTTGGGCGCGCACATCCATAAATTGTTCTCCTCAGTCCCACTCCGGCTTGCCCTCAAGCCTGTGAACGATCACATAGGTGTCCCGGTCGGAGGCGGGCGGGCCATAATCGTTAAACCGATACGAATGCTGCGCGTATCCACCGACAATCAATACGGGCTTCAGGCGCATGCGGGTGATGCTGTTTGTGCCTCCGCCTCTGCGGCGATTCCGGGAGGGAGACTTCGGGATAGAAATCGTCCGCTCGGGAGCGTGATAAAAAATGCACAACCCGCGTGGAATCCGGGCGCTTACGACAGCGCGGGTAACGATGACTCCGTTGTCGTTATACGCTTCAATCCAGTCGTTGTCGTCGACGCCGATCTCACGCGCGTCCTTGTCATTGAGCCAGAAGGGCTCGACGCCGCGGGAAAGAGTCAGCATGCGGAGGTCGTCGGAGTACGTTGAATGAATATGCCACTTGCCGTGCGGCGTGATGCATCCGAGGACCAGCGACCGAGCCGCAGTTGGGCTCTTGACCAGGTTCAAAGTGTTTTCAAGGCTGATCCGTGGTTTGAATGTCGGGAAAGATTCTCCAAACGCGCGATAGCCTTCATGATCGAGGTAAAAATGCTGCCGGCCGCTGAGCGTTCGCCACGGCACGAGCCGTTCCACATTCATTGCGTACCCGGTGTAAGCTCTGCCATTATTTACAATTCCGGACCAGCAGGGGCTGGTCAGAATGCGCCGCGGCTGGCTTATCAGATCATCAAAGCTATAACGGATCTGGCGCTGGCCTTCCGCCAGATCAGCAAGCGGAAGGCCAACCTGATGCTCCCGCTGCTTAAAGCCTCGATAGGCCATCTCCCCATTGGTCTCAGGAGCAAAAAAGAGGACGGCGTTGGCCGCGTTGCGCACCTCCGTCAGGGATGGATACCTGTTTCCGTTCCATTCATACGATGGGACCGTCTTTGCGAACTCGTCATAAAGTTCCCCGACAGGAAATTCGATGCCGTGGTCTTCCACGCCGTGCTGCTTGATGCCAGGCCCGAGTGAATTAAACCGGTGAGTCAGATTCACGTAGTCGCGCTCCACCACGTGGATGTGGGGCATTGTCCCGCCAGGCAGCGGCTCGCACTCGCCCTTCGCCCAGTCCTTGACAGTGGGCTGGGCGATCTCATCCCGGGTGTCGTGAAGCAAGGGCGTGGTCACGACGTCGTAGAATGGCGACGGGAAATGCGCGCCGGAGAGAGCACTGACCTTCTCAGCGAGACCGCGGAAAATGTCCCAGTCGCTCCTTGATTCCCAGCAAGGCGGCACGGCTGCGCCCAGTGGATGGATATAGGAATGGAGATCGGTCGTGTTCAGGTCGTCCTTTTCATACCAACTCGCGGACGGGAGGACGATGTCGGAATAGAGTGCCGACGTGTCCATGCGAAAATTCAGGTCTACAACCAGGTCGAGTTTTCCCTGAAGTGGTGCGTCGCGCCATTGGACATCGTGCAGGTAATCATGCGCTACTTCTTCAGCAATGGCGTTGCTTTGGGTTCCGAGATAATGCCGGAGAAAATACTCGTGCCCTTTGGCACTCGTATGCAGCGCATTGGCTCTCCAGATCAGCCACACGCGCGGCCAGTTCTCTGGCGAATCAGGATCCTCAACGGAGAAGCGGATTTTGCCGGAGCTTAACTGACCCACCACCCACTCGCTCATCTCCTGTTTAGTTTTCTTGCCTTCGGCCTCTGCTTCGCGGGCAAGGTCTACTGGATTCCGGTTAAATTGCGGATAAAACGGCAGCCAGCCCATACGAACGGCGGCGGCTTGAAGATCCATGAAATGCTCGCGGGCAAATGGGCCCTCCTGCGGGTGAAAATCCGGGAATGCCTTCTCATACCGCCATTGGTCACTGTGCACATAGTGAAATGAAGGGCCATTTTGTAACCGGGGCGGCCGGCTCCAGTCGAGCGCCATCGCCAGTGTGCTCCATGACGCGATAGGCGTCACCTTTTCTTGGCCGGTGTAGTGATTCAGGCCTCCCCCATTCACGCCCACGCATCCGCAGAGCACCAGAGCAGCGATCCCTGAGCGGTAATTCAGATTGGCGTGGTACCAATGGTTAACGCCTGAACCAACAATGATCGTGCACTTCCCCTTTGTCTTCTCTGCCGTCGTCGCGAATTCCCGCGCAAGTTGAACCACTGTGGCGCGCCCAACGCCTGTGAATTTCTCCTGCCAGGCGGGTGTGTATGCAGTCGCCTCATCGTCGTAGCTTGATGGATACTCGCCAGGAATTCCGCGCGCGATACCATACTGGGCCATTAGCAGATCAAACACAGTGGCCACGGTCAGAGTGCCTTCACTTGTCTCTATCCTGCGGACGGGCACTCCCCTTTGAAAGGCACGTTCATCGCCAAAATCCGTGAACTTCACCTGGACGATCTCGTCGTGCCGCTCGAGGAGGCTCAGTTGCGGGTCAATCTCCGATCCATCCTGTGCATCTTTCAGTTCCAGGTTCCACCTGCCCATTTCCGATTGCCAGCGAAAACCGATGGCGCCCTGGGGCATTCGTGGTTCTTCGCTTCCCTTGTCAAGTATCAAAAGCTTCCATTCACCATGCTCTGTATCTCGATACCTTTCAAGGCAATTGGCCCGCAGAAATCCACCCGCCGTGTAACCATTTTCGGTCTTCTCCAACCTCACCAGAAACCCGGCATCTGAAAAGCGTTTCAGGTAATTCACGAAATAAGGAACCTGGCGATCAACATAAAATTCTTTCAGGATCACGTGGGTTACTGCCATCCAGAGAGCCCCATCCATTCCAGCATTGACGGGAATCCACCAATCAGCATGTTTTGAAACCTGGCTGAAATCGGGGGAAAAGACCACAAGCTTCGCACCGTGGTGCCGGGCCTCGACCACAAAATGGGCGTCCGGGGTGCGCGTCATGTTCAAGTTACTTCCCTCGGCCACAATGTATTTGCTGTTGAACCAGTCGGCGCTCTCCGCGACGTCGGTCTTCTCACCCCAAACTTCAGGGGAGGCGGGCGGGAAATCAGCGTAAAGATCGTAAAAGCTCAAGAGGACGCCACCGAAGAGTTGAAGGAAACGCGAACCCGCGGCATAGCTCATCATGGACATGGCCGGAATCGGCGAAAAACCAATCACGCGATCGGGGCCGTATTTCTTTGCCGTGTAAATCATAGAGGCGGCGATTATCTCCAGGCATTCATCCCACTTGGCCCTGCGGAACCCGCCTTTACCCCTCGCCGCCTGGAATTTCCCCCGCTTCTCCTCGTTCTCAACAATTGAGGCCCAAGCCTCGACTGGGTCCTGGTGGCTGGCGCGCGCTTCATGCCAATAGTCCATCAGCACGCCGCGCAGGTAGGGGTACTTGATGCGAAGAGGACTGTAGATGTACCAGGAATAAACAATTCCGCGCTGGCACCCGCGAGGCTCGTAAAGTGGCAGGCCGGTTTCGAGCTTGGGATAGTCGAGCGCCTGCATTTCCCAGGTAACGATTCCGTTCTTGACATATACCATCCACGAGCACCCGCCGGTGCAGTTAACCCCATGCGTCGAGCGCACGGCTTTGTCGTGCTGCCACCGGTTCCGGTAGAACTCCTCCCAGAGGCGCGTTTCGGGGTTCATGATGTCTTTGATCCAGTTCATGCTTCGAGCCCTCTCTGGGCGCGGATTCTTTCCAGCAGCCGTTGTCTTACGGATCGCAAACGACCTCGCCAAACGATTCGGGTGACCACGAGCAGCAAGCAAAATCCGAGGAATCCGACGAGCGCAATAATCGATGTTTTAGAACGCGGCTGGGGTTCGGCTGAAGCTTCCTGGAAAAATGCGAGCAGGTCAGCCTGCTCCTGCGACGTGAGCGGATGCGGATTGTAAATGGCCGTCATCGCCGGGAAATAAAGAGTCTTTATGGCGACGGGTGCGCCTTCCGGACCTAACTTGCTATAAACATGGGTGAGGCTGGGCCCCAGGGTACCACCATTGGGGAAGGAAAGCCCGGCGATGCTATGGCAGGAGGCACAGGGCGGCCCACCGTTCACGAAATGGACCTGGCCCGTGAATAGTTCTTTGCCGCGGACGGCCGAGCCGACGGGAACGGTTTCCTGCAATTGAGTCTGCGCCTGAACCCCCGGTGTCGGGGCTGGAGATTGGGATTGGGCTCGCCCGGAAGGGGGAAGGGCGAAGAGCAGCACGGCAACTGCGGCCGCAAAAGCCGGCCAGCTAGGAAAGCCTCCAACCCTAAGCAAAGGTTTAGCGGCGGTTTCAATGGCGGGCTGGTCAAAAGAAAACAGATCTGGCTGGAAACATACCACATTGCGATATATTGTCACGCCGCTTACCCTTTCTTGGCCGTTAGGCCAGCTCTCCCTCCTGTATATCTTGGCTAAGACTTGTAGTTTATGATGTCGCTAAGCGGAACGCAACGGCAGATTTTCTCGCCTCACGCCAAACCCCGACTGCGCTCGACCATTTGGCGGCAGGAAGTAATCAGCGACACGGCTAAACCCGCAAATGTTAGTAGCCAGGCGATCAAGGCTACATAAACGAAATACTTCGGAATCCAAAACAAAAAAGAGAGATGAATTGCCCCTGCCAGGCGATACGTGCATGCTGCGTACATTCCGAGTGGGAAGACCGCGCCCCAAAAAAGCGGATCATATGCGAGCCTGAACCTTTTGTAGATATGACGCCAGATCCCCAGAATGAACAGCATGGGAATCCACCACGTCGCCGTGGCCCAGAAGAGGACAGTAAAACCTTTGATAAAGGGCAGGATGCCTTCGAGAAACGGCGCCTGGGTCGCGTTCAGGATCAGCAAGGCTCCCGCCAAAGTAGAAATCGCCATGGCGCCCATATTGATCCAATAGGGTGGCATCAAGTCCGAGGGAGAAAATTTGAAAAAAGTGTACCTGTAGAAAATGAGCGAAATCAGCCATATGTACAGCATTCCACCAAAGAGCCAGAAGACGAGAGCGAGAAAAAGAATCAGGTCCTGGTGGGCTCCGAAAGCCGGCAAGAGCAGAGTGGCCAGCTCGGAAACCGCCTGCGTTGCGACTACCGTAACAAGCCAGCCGCCATTGATCCCCTGCTCGAGAGATGGCTTCTGTTCCTTGACCGTATAGGCCGTAAACACGCTATAGGTGAAGAGGGCCCACAATATCAGGGAGATGACCCAGAGAAATTCCGCAATCCTGTAGCGGTTGAAAATCACAATGAGTTGGCTCCCAAGAATGCCGGTTGCGGCCACAAGCGTAAAGTATCCAACACCGCGATTGTGATCAATCAAATCCGAAAACATTTCTTGAGAGAAGTAAGCCAAGCGGATGAGGGTAAGCCCCCAGAGAACTACATAGGCTCCAAAATTGACCCATCCGAGGATTCGGGCAATAAGCTCCAGGCCGAGAAGGTACAAGGCAATAGCCACGATGCCCGTGGCCATGACCATGGCAAAATATGCCGGGTTAAGTGATCGAATCCCGTCACGTAAATGGTTCCAGACGGCGGTCGAGGGCAACTTTCCCCTATCGGCACTCTTCTGTCCTGAGGCGGGTACATCACCTCCGTTTGGAACCCGAAGCTGAGCGCTCATATGCTTAAAGCTCATCCTGTCATCCTGCCGAATCAAGATGGCGAAAAGTACCTATACCGCTCCCCTGTTTACTCGGCCTGACGCTCACGATCATACTTAAAGAGTATAGTGCCTTGCTTCTGCACAATGAGTATCTTTTGAAACAGGTTCATCTGTGTTTTCGCGGGAAATCGTTCGGTCCATACACTAAGGCCATCGCAACTGATCTGATGTTCATAGGTCAGTTCGAGATTTACAAAAGCTGAGGCGTAGTCAGCTTCGGTCCACGGGGCTCCCTAGGCCAAATCCGCGATCTTGCGGACGCTTGGGAAGACTCAATTGTGCTCGTTAAAAGACCGCCTGCCTTACGCCTCGCCCAAAGAAGGCTCGATCGCAGGATAAAAAAAAGCTTTTCCAACTTGAATTGCAACCCGAAAAGCCCCTCGCCCCGGCCAATATCCTTGGAGGTGCTGGATAATTCGCACGCTCATCGCCTGGCACAACTGAAACAGCGCAACAACAATCTGCTGATCGTCGCCATGGAATTAGCTTATAAGATTTATGACTGCCTCGCTTCCTTAGTCTTTGGAATCAAATTTTGGCCATCTGAACTCTCCACACCTCAGGCCCTTGCGCGAGGTAGGTGTACTCGAATTTCCCTTTTTGTACGAAATCCAGCTCAAACAGGACGGGCTTCGGATCGTGATCAACAACCAGAATGAATGCCTGGCCGGGTTGGAGTGCGTTATAGGTCCGGAAGATTAGCGGATGACGCTGGGCATGCTGGATATCACGGACATCAAGGGTTGAAATAATCTCGGGCGCCGCGTTTAGGTCACTCATGATGCTCCTTTCTCAACACTCTTAAATTGGGAATGAAAACTTAGCTTTGCTGTTCTCGAGGCCCCGGAGGGCGATGCGTTCGAATTGTACCCTCATGGGTTGCCTGCGATCATTTCTTCCATCATAGCCTGCAGTTGGTCGTGCTTTGCCTCGCCGAGCTTTTCATTTTCCAGGCGTTTGAACTCGACCGCAGCTGCCGCTTGTTCTTTTTGGGTGAGGACGCGATCGGCCATTCTGAACAGCATTTCTTCTTCCTTGTAAAAATGGTCGTGCATAAGGTCGGAATAATTCCACGCTGCCTGCATCCACCGTTTTGCCGAGTTACTGTCAGCGCCGTCTGCGGCCGCAGTGCTCATTTCTTCAATAAGATTTCGAGCCCGGTCGTGCTCCATAAGCATCACGCCGAGCGGGCCGCCGTCGGCCGGAATGCCCTTTTTCTCAAGCAGCGGAAACAGGATCTCTTCCTCCTTGCTGTGGTGGCATTGCTCGACGAAAAGACGGATGAACTCCATCAGCTTCTGAACACCGTCGCGCGGCATGTCTTCGTCTTGTTTGATCTTTGCTGCGATTTTTTCCGCAAAGCCGAGCGCACCTTTAATGGCCTGATGCTCCTGTCTTAAAACGTCTGTCGCATTTTGCATAGTCTTCGCCCTTCCTTTTCAACCTATGTTCGACGATTGTCGGCAAGCCCGCTGTGACTAAAGTCACATTCGATCTAACTTTCCCGGGACCTGGTGCTGCGGTCGCGGCTTTGATTAGCAGGAATTGATACTGCGAACTCAAAACGGAGTCCATGCCCTGCGCAGATGAGAGAGTGACAAAAGTCATAGCCGCGCGATCAAGTGTCGTCCTAAGTTTGATCATGCAGGGGCGAGTCTGAGACCAAATGCTGAGATTTTTCCACTGCGTCGATGCAACGTTGACGGCAAACCTTCAACGCTGCTCTTGCGGCATTCTTTGCGTTTAGATCGGATATGACCATGAAAATTCAAGCTTCAACGAACGTGGCAGAAATCGTACGGATTTGTCCTTCCGCGAGAAAAATCTTTGATCGTCACGGTCTGCACGGTTGCGGCGGCGAGCACGGCCCTGCCGAGTCTTTGGAATTTTTCGCCCGCGTTCATGAGGTTGACCTCGCGGCGCTGCTCGAAGACTTGAACGCTGAAGTAAATACGCCCCGAGCGGAACCTTACGCCTTTCATGAAACGCTGGCCGATTATATTTACCGCCGCTTCTTCAAGGCTGGAATCGCGATTGTGCTCAGCCTGGGCGCAACGTGGGGCGTAATCTCTCTGATGCAGATTTCCCTTGGCAAAGAATTGCTTCAACCTGCGTTGATGCCTGCCATCCATGCGCACGCACACGCCATGATTTTCGGCTGGGTCGGCCTGTTTGTAATGGGTTTCGCCTACCAATCTTTCCCACGATTCAAGAACACGACGTTGTGGAAGCCGCAATTGGCGGGTCTAACGCTCTATCTCATGCTTTTTGGAATCCTGCTGCGTGTCACGGCCGACTTGCTCCAGCACGGCCACTGGGCGCTTGGATTGGGCACGATCTCAATCGCCGCGGAAGTAACGGCCATTGTGTTGTTCATGACGATTATCCTCAAAACCTCGCGGCAATCCATCGGTCCGCGTAATCCTTATGAAGCCTTTATCCTTGCGGCGATGGTCTGGTTTGTGGCCCAGGCGGTTTTCGACGGGTTCTTTTTCTTCGCCGAAGCAACGGCAATGACCCTTCCGCAGACCGTTTTTCGCACAGCGCTTTTGGATGCTCCATTGCGGGACATCCAGTTATTCGGCTTCGCCGCGCTTATCACCGCGGGTGTCAGTCAGCGATTCGTGCCCGTCGTCTATGGCCTTGGCCGCCCGCATCATGACCGTCAGAAGCTGATCCTCTGGCTGATGAATGGCAGCCTCATACTGGATGTCCTAAGCTATGTGGCTTTGTTCCTGACAGGCAACGCTGCGTGGGCCATTGCGCTTGAGTTAGCTTACGTTTTGATGGCGATGTGGGCCGTGTTGCTGGTAGTTCAATTGCGAATTTTCACCCGAACAGCCCAGCCGGACCGAAGCTGGAAATTCATTCGCGCCGCCTATGTGTGGCTTCTTACGGCCATGATCATGCTGCCATTCCTCATGCCTTACGGTGTCTGGACAGGCCAGGGCTTCTCGCACGCCTTCTGGGGTGCACACCTTCATGCCTTCACAGTGGGCTTCATCAGCATGATGATTATTGGTGTCTCTTCCCGTGTGGTGCCGATCCTGGCCGGCATTGATTCGAAACAGCTGAATTCGCTTTGGGGTCCATTCATCCTTCTCAACGTCGGCTGCGCGGGGCGTGTGCTGCTTCAAATTCTGACCGACTGGCGGCCCGCCACAGCCTACCCGCTGATCGGCGTTACAGGCGGGCTGGAGCTCACTGCCCTGGCCTGGTGGGGTATAGGATTATGGCGGGTGATGAATCTTTCGAAAACACATCGCGGGAATGTATTGAGAGCGCCGGTACCTCTGGCGGCACGTTGATTTTTCCACATATAGCCGGCAGCGCGAGATGGCCCACACAGATACAGAATTACCCCCGTCAAGTGATCAAAGGGAACATTCGCTGGGAAAAGCTTCCACTGAGAAATGCGGACCGTTGGGCCCATTGTTTTCCGCGCCTTTGTCGAGGGAGAGGATTGTGAGCGCTTATGACGGATGGTGACGGCATTTGGTGGCTACTGCGTTGAATGATCGATTTATGGCATCTGACACTCGCTATATGGCTTTCACAAACACAAATTCAAGCGCGAAAACAGGCTTGCCGGATGTATGGAAGAGGGCATATGAACGGGATCGCTCGACGGTCCCGGATTACGCCGATCCGGCACCCGAAAGGCAGGCGGCAAGCGCTTTGGCCGCCTTTATAGGGGGAGGGCTCGCGTTTCTGGCGTTGCCGGGAACTGTTCTGGGTGTCTGGAACCTGGTGGAAATTGCCTCGCATCACGCCGCCGGCGGCGCCAGCACCGCGTGGATTCAAGCTCACGGCCAGGCCCAGGTCCTGGGATGGGTGGGGAGCTTCATTCTTGGAATCTCGCTATATATGCTTCCCAAGTTTCGCGGCCAACCACTCAGGAAGTTCGGCGCCGTCTGGGTAATCTGGGTGTTGTGGACGGCAGGAGTGGCCTGGCGTTGGTGGGTTGGCGTTCGCCCGGGGCCTTGGCAGATGGGCCTCGTAGCATCTGCTTTGCTCACACTCGCCGCTTACGCACTCACGCAAAGAGTTCTGTTTTTTCTTCCGAATAGAAAACAGAAAAAGTCATGCCGCCTGGCTCCACGCGACCTGGGGTCCTCGCTTGGCATCGTGGGGTTTGGCGGGCTGGGTTTTGCTCTTGTAGTGAA
This sequence comes from Terriglobia bacterium, assembly GCA_035277665.1. Taxonomy (GTDB): domain Bacteria; phylum Acidobacteriota; class Terriglobia; order UBA7540; family UBA7540; genus SCRD01. The sequence continues at coordinate 23,963 of DATEKC010000239.1, read as the reverse complement.
TCTCGGCATTGCAATCTACGTGAGCTCGACCGCACGCCTGCCCATGTACCCGGCAGAACTCGACCATTTGCTTCTAATTGCCGAGATATGGGGATTCGTGGTCCCACTCGCCTGGGGATACAGCACTCGTTTCGTAACCATTTTTCTGGGCTTGCAACCTTCTGACCACCGTGCCGCGCGTTGGCTCTGTCCCGCCTTGGTGTTGGTCGTTCTCAGCGCCTTGACACTCAGGTTTTGGATTGCGGATATGCTGGCATTGGTGGCGACCTTCGCGGCCCTATATGCCTTGCGCATTTTCCATTCCCCGGCACGGCCCGCGAAGCTTCTCTATGTTTACAAGCGCTATCCTCTATTCATCCGCCTCTCTTATGGGTGGCTTGTTGCAGCTGCGGGACTCGGTGTCTTGGCGGACGTGTTTCCGCAAGTTACAGGGCTTGGAGGCGCTTCCAGACACGCCCTGACGGTAGGATTCATCGCCACGCTCATCTTCGCACTTGCGCCCCGGATGCTGCCGGCATTCCTCGGCGGGCGTGAGCTCTACAGCCCGCGGCTGATGGCCGCGAGCCTTTGGTTGCTGACGTGCGGTTGCCTGTGGCGTGTTTCTTGCGAGGCCATTGCTTATACATCATCTCCGGGCTCTGCCATCTGGGCCCTTTTGCCGTTATCCGCTTTCATTGAGTTGAGCGCGGTGCTTATTTTCGCCGGGAACATGGCACTTACGCTCAGGCAATCGCCTCCGGCTTGGCTTGAGCCTGATTCGGTGAGCGCTGAATTGCCAGTCTATTGGTTTGTGACGAGCTTTCCGCGCACGCGCGCTCTGCTGATTGGTTCAGGATTAAAAACCCTGGCGCAGGTCAAGGATCCGCCGCGGTCGTTAAGCCTTCGCGACGCGGCCGCGGCTGATGGAGTTGAGATTGGCAGGCTGCTTCAGATCCTGAACGAATTCTTCAGCCGCCGTCAGCCAAGGCTCAGGGGTAAGGAAACCGTCATGAATTCATGATGAAAAACCCACGGTTCCTTTGCGTTGTCGTGCGCGGTGGTTCGACTGTAAAATAGGGGAAGACAAGCATTCAGACCTATGGAAGACGAACCCACAATTAACGGCACTCTCGAATGGAATCCCATCGCGCTTCTTGGCTGCGATCGAAAGCCTTTTCTTGTGAACTCCGCTGTTAAGCTGTTGTCCAGCTACTTGGGAAAACAGCAAGTTGGCCAGGCGGTCGAGGTGTGTCTGCTAGGGATGCTTTACGTCCGTTGCCTCGAACTTCTCCGCCAGACTGGCGAACTCAAGCCGCGGGCGTTTGAAACCCCGAAACTCGAACCTTGGAGCAAAGACGACTCTCGATTTCCTGTAGAGATTGGGCTCGCCGCATTCAAAGCTGAGCAAGAAGCCATGATCGCGGTCGCGGTCCGTGACATCAGCCACTGGAAGGAGGCCTGACAAGCATTGCGCCAGACCGAAGCAAGACTCAGCATGATGGTCGAAGAAGTCAAGGATTATGCCATTTTCATGCTGGATGCCGAAGGACGCATCGCGAGTTGGAATAAGGGCGCGGAGCGAATGCGAGGCTGCGGCGCCGATGAGGCTATCGGGCGGCATTTCTCAACGTTCTTTCTGCCGGAAGACGTCCGGGCTGGGAAGCCGGAAGAAGAACTTCGTATTGCCGCTGTAGAAGGAAGCGTAGAAACGGAAGGCTGGCGCCTGCGAGAAGATGGCTCTCGCTTCTGGGCGAGCGTCGTGGTTACTGCCCTCAAAGATGAACAAGGTAAATTGCTTGGCTTCGTCAAGATTGCTCGCGACATCACGAAGCGAAAGCGCATCGGCGAAGCGTTGCTGCTAGAAACGACAAACCAACTGATCACCCAACGTAGCACGGCGGAGTTGCTGACCGCAATTGCGGCGTCTTTGGGCAAGGTGAAAGATTTTGATTATGCTGCAATTGCACTTTACGACCCGGCGATCCGCAAACTGCGGGTGCGCGCGCTTCCGTCACGCACCGGCGGTAAATCGATTCATGAAGAACGTTTACTTCCCGTCGAGAACTCCCCGGCCGGATGGGCCTTCAAAGCGCGCAGGCCGCTGATCCTGAATCACATCCGGGAAGAAGGGAAGTCCATGGAAATTTCGGAAACGCTAGTCCATCAGGGTGTGCAGTCTGCATGCCGAATTCCGCTGATGGCGGACGACCGCGTGCTCGGCACACTGACTCTCGCGTGCCGCCATGAGAATTCGTTCACGGACGAAGATGTTGCTTCACTCACTCAGCTTGCCGGGCAAATTGCTATTCCTCTCGACAATGCCATGGCGTTTCGGGAACTTACCGAGGTGAAGGATCGATTGGCTGAAGAGAAAGGCTATCTCGAAGACGAAATCCGTGCACGGTTCAATTTCGGTGATATTGTCGGAGAAAGTCCTGCGATCAAGGATGTCATGAGCCAGGTGAAAACGGTTGCATCGACTGACTCAGCCGTGCTAATTCTGGGCGAGACGGGCACCGGAAAGGAGCTTGTCGCGCGGGCCATACATCGCCTTAGCACGCGCCACGACAAGATCTTTGTCACTTTGAATTGCTCTGCTGTTCCCGCCTCCCTCTTTGAAAGTGAATTGTTCGGCCATGAAAAGGGAGCTTTCACCGGGTCGGCCAGCCGGCAGATCGGACGGTTCGAGCTTGCCCATCAGGGAACGCTGTTTCTTGATGAGGTCGGGGATATTCCCATGGAGCTTCAATCCAAACTCCTGCGAACCCTGCAGGAGAAACAGTTTGAACGCCTCGGGAGCGCACAGACTATCACGGTCAATGTCCGGATGATCGCGGCCACAAATCGGAACCTTCGCGAAATGGTCGAACAAGGAATTTTCCGCAGCGATCTCTATTATCGCTTGAACGTTTTCCCGATTGCCGTCCCGCCATTACGGGAGCGAGCCAGTGACATTCCCCTGCTCGCCCGTTATTTTGTCGGCAAGCATTCCAGACAACTCGGCAAGAAGATTAGTGTCATTTCAGATCGGGCGTTGAATATGCTTAAAGAGTACACTTGGCCTGGAAACGTGCGCGAACTCGAGCACTATGTCGAGCGCGCTGTTATTCTGTCGCGCGGCTCCGAGCTTGAAGCTCCGCCGCTCGAAGCTATAACCCCGAAACGCAGTCTCGATTCCGCTTCGCAATCCCTCGCCGCTTCGCAATCCCTCGCCGCCGCCGAGCGCGAGCACATTTTGCGCGTCTTGCGGGAAACGAATTGGATTGTCGGTGGACCACGTGGAGCGGCTGCGCGCCTGGGCGTCAAGCGCACAACACTTGCCTCGAAAATGCGTCGATTGGGAATCTCCCGCGATGCTGCTGAAACGGGTTCCCGCGCTGCCACCGCATCGTCATAAGTGACGATCTGGCGCGAGCGGAGTTCATTACCTCTTCGGGCCCGGCTTTTGCGCTTTTCTCATCGCGTCTGCCATCTCCTGCCTTTTCAATCCATTGCCGAATCCTGACTTTCCAATCTGAGTGGCACGCGCCGTGCTATTAAAGCAAGCGTGCAACGGAAGAGAAAACCCGAGATCAATAAGAAGTGCAAAAAAAGGTTATTAACATTTCAAGTTCGCAAAGACGGCAAATGGGAGAAGATCCAGCTTAAATCGATGACGTGAGGGAATGTCCAAGCGCTCCATCGAAGAGTGACTTGGCCCATCGGCACGGTGAGAGAATCGCCAGGACAGTTCTCTCCAACCGTGAGCTCGGATCTTCAAAAAGAACGAAACGATTTTCTGATAGGAGGTCCAAATCATGATTTCTTTGAAACGAGTCTATGACGGAGGAAACTGCGGGGGGGCGCAATGCTTCCTCGTCGAACGGCTTTGGCCGCGCGGGATCAAGAAAGAGTCGCTCAAAATGACAGCCTGGTTGAAGGACGTGGCGCCGAGTTCCGGGTTGCGAAAGTGGTTCAACCACGATCCGGCAAAATGGCAGGAATTTCACCGCCGCTATTATGCCGAGCTTGAGAAAAACCCTCAAGCCTGGGAACCCATCATCGAGGCGGCGAGCAAAGGAGACGTGGTTTTACTCTTCAGCTCTCGTGATACACAACACAACAATGCTGTCGTCTTGAAAGCTTTTTTGGACTCCAAGACCATGATGGCTAAAGCAGCCTGACGTTTTGCGCGCTCATCCAGGCGCACCGGGTAATTGTGCGTCCGTAGCGCGCTCGCACATTGATAAGATCTGCGTTCAGATCCTGATGGTCGCCGGGGTTGTCAATACCACTGGTGGCCATCAGCGCATTGGAAGATTATCAGGAGATTTGAAATGAAAATCTTTCTTGACACGGCTAATCTCGACGAAATCCGTGAGGCAAGCGGCATGGGATTGCTCGATGGAGTGACGACAAACCGTTAGCTGATTGCAAAAGAAAACGCAAAGTTCGAAAAGCGAATTATCGAGATCTGTGAGATTGTTCATGGACCGGTGAGCGCGGAAGTGACTATGGAGGATGTGGAAGGAATGTACCGCCAAGGACACGAGCTGGCAAACCTTCACCAGGATGTGGTCGTGAAGACGCCCACAACCAAACCAGGCTTAATGGCGGCCCGGCGCCTGATCGAGGATGGAATTAAGGTAAATTCGACGCTTTGCTTCTCGCCTTCCCAGGCGTTGGTGGTGGCCAAAATCGGAGCTGCTTACATAAGCCCGTTTATTGGCCGGCTCGATGATATCTCACAAAGCGGGACAGAGGCCCTTCGTGACATTGTGACGATCTACCGCAACTACGGATTCAAGACTCAGATCCTGGCGGCTTCGATCCGCCACCCCATTCACGTAATTGAAGCTGCAAAAGCCGGCGCCGATATTGTAACTATGCCTTACAAAGTTTTTAACCAACTCTTTAACCATCCGCTCACTGAGAAGGGCCAGGAACGGTTCCTGAAGGATTGGGAACAAGTCGCGGAGCTCGTCAGATGAAGGAGCGAGAAAGCTGCTCCCCGATTGCCAATAATCCAAAAGGTGGGAACGGACCTGACCTTTGTGGCGCCATAGTTCACGAAGGATCTCACGCTGGGAACCTCAGAGGCGCTGTGCATCCTGCACGTCTGGCAAGCCTGTTGATGATCATCGGCACGTTCTGTTGGGCGAGTAACATCGTGGCAGTGAAATGGGGTCTTCAAGGCTTTAACGCTCAGGCACTTGCGGAACTGCGAATCTGTGGAGCGGCGATCCTTTTTTCGATCATCTGCTTTCTGCAAAACGGGCTTCCTACCCTGCATCTGGGTCGCCGCCAATGGTTTACCTTGGCGCTGATGGCCTTCTGTGGTATCACTTTGAATCAAATCTTCTACATCGGCGGAATCGCAAATACCTCGGTTACCCATGCGGGTTTGGTTCAGGCAGTCCAGCCAATCATGGTAATGCTTCTCGCCGCCGCATTGGGAATGGAAATCATCAGTTCCAGAAAGTGGGCGGCGATGGTTCTCGCCTTCGCGGGGGTCGGAACGCTTCTGATTGGTGGACCTCCACAGGCGAGCGCTGCACTCTGGACCGGTGACATGATGCTACTCGGGGCGAGTGGCGTCTTCGCGTATTACACGATCCTTATGAAGGATGCCGCCACTACCTACAACAACGTAACTTTAAACGCTCTGATTTTTTGGCTGGGCGCGATATTGCTTCTCCCTTTTTGTGCGCGTTCGGTCCTGGAAATTCGTTGGACTCACGTTCCGGCTCAAGCCTGGTGGGGACTTGCCTACATGGTGCTTTTCGGATCGTTCGTGGCGTATCTTATTTACGCTTACGCGCTTCAGCAGCTTGCAGCCTCAAAAGTAGCAGCGTTTTCATACCTTCAGCCATTAATGGCCGTTGCTCTTGGCGTATGGCTGATGAGTGAGCAGCTCACTATTAAAATCATAGCAGGGGGCACGTTGATATTGGTCGGTGTCTACTTGGCCCAGCTTGATCATCATTATAAGAAGTATCGCAGTCGCGGCGAGACGCATTTCAGCAATGCGGGCTCAAGGCGAGACGAGGTTTGGCTCGAACTGTATAAAGTCTTGATTCCATCGCATCATTCACCACGGTGACCTCCGTTTCGATTTAAGCTAATGCAAGAACTTCGCGGCGGGGATACGATCGAAAATCAAAGCTGGGACTTGGAGGTGGGGATATGGAAGATGAAAAGAGAAGCCGAATTTTAGTCGTTGATTTTGACAACGAATTGCTGGTCCAGGAGCAAATTCTTCTCGAGGAGTTCGGGTTCGATGTGACAACGACCTGGAGCGTGCGCGAGGCTTCTGAATTGCTCCTCTTGCAGAAATTCGAGTTATTGCTTCTGGGCGATTACCTTCCAGATACCGGAGCGCGCGAGATCCGGTTGATGTTACGCAATGTTCCCTCAAGTACAGAGGTCGCCGTAATCCAGAGCGCCCATCCGACCATTCCAGACATTAATGAGCTGCGAGAGTACGCGCGTTATTGTGCGTTGCCGCGCGGGACGCCTGTGCAAATAGCAGACCTGGTAGTTCAATGTCTTCGGCAGGCAAAAAAAGGCTCCGAGAGCAATCTTATCGAAAGCTCCCGAGCATAGATTGGGAAACGGCCCGTCAGGAGTGAGCTAGCACATCCCACCCACAAGTTGTTTCTCAGTTAGTGCAACACTAGTGACGACTGAACGTCATTCTCGCCTAAACATTGTCGCCTTACTTCAGAACCTGAATCTGGATTACGGCTAAGTCGTTGCAGGCTAACAGTGGCTCTAGCACTGGATAATTCTGAGATTTGGCCCCTCCTTTGCACATCAATGGATCGGTTTGATCGATTGGATTCGGGAGGTTTCAACCATGTACGCGGTTCTCCAATACCTTGCTGTTGTGGGAATAGTATGGTTCCTATTTCTGATGCTTTTTGTTGCCCTGGTATGCTGGATAGTTTTGACAGAGGGCATAAACTGGTTGGCTAATTTCGGCACTCGAATTCTAACTCGCTTGGCTGTTCGTATGAGACCTGAAGTCAAAATAGCATGGGCTTGGGCACGCCTCCGGGAAAAGCTTACGTCCTCCCCGGCTGTCTCAGAGCAGCCCGGTCAGAAACGGGGCTTGTCGGCCCTGCAGGCATACATGGTGCGATTGCATCGCCAATTCGTAACCGGACACGTGCTTTCCCGAAATTAAGGAAAATTCCTCAAGGAGCAAATGGATGACTGATTCATTGCGGATAACCAAAGAAGATGTCATAAGTCGGATGAATTCTGGTGAGGAGATTACGTTCATTGATGTGCGCAACCCAGGACCATGGGAACGAACGGCACGGAAGATTAAAGGGGCGATTCGGATTGCCCTTACTGAGCTCGACAGGCGCATCGAAGACATTCCAAAGAATAAGCCTGTCGTGACTTACTGCACCTGACCGCACGAATCGGCGAGCGCCCGGGCGGCGGTCAAATTGATGTATTACGGCTGGACAGACGTGCACGCCCTTGCCGGCGGATTCGATGAGTGGGAAGCCGCAGGGTACCCCACGGAGGCGAAGGAAAAGGCTCAGCCCTCTGGCCAGGCCGCTTGAAGTTATTTACAAGCGAAAACAAAGATCGGATGATTCTCATGACCAAAACTGAAGGTTCAGCAGCTTTTGAAATTGCGGCAAACTACGAGGATTTGACTCCGCAGGCTGTTGATCAGTTCAAGATCAGTATCCTTAATTCGATGGGCTACACGCTGGCCAGGGCCCGAACAGTTTACAACGCTCTGAGCGTTACGCGCACCGGAAAGCTCTCACACTGGAAGGTGCTGGCCTATCCGAATATGGCGGCGGGTTCCGTTTAGCTTAGCAAATTCAGAAAGCTGGCCTCAAGCCAAAGCTTGAAGCAGAAATCAAATATGGGACGGAAAGCACGACATCGGCAGAAGAACTGAAATTTCAAAGAAGGAAGGATCCAGCGCGGGACATCCAACTCGCAAAGGACTCATCGATGTCCGGGCCTACATGTCCGTGATCAAACCCGGGGACATCACTGAAAGCGCGAAAACCTGCCGCACGCATGTGCAGGCGAGAATTATAAGCAGCCTGGGGTTTGAGAAAATCATATTCGAGGCCGCCGGCCCGCCGATCTTTCCCTGGTACATTAAAAACAATGGACCACCCATCAATTTCTTCGTGGATCACAACCATGTTGTTCAATTCGAATGCCTGCGGTCGGGAAATTGGGAAACTGCTGATACCTCGGAAGGATCGTCAGCTACAAATAATTCGGAGCGAAGCGGAGTGCTCCGACGAATTTTAAAGGAGGTTTACGATGAGTGCCATAGAAGTATCAACTACGTTCAAGGCTCGGTTGCTTGACCGCCGCGAGGTCGCCGAACAAACCATGGCCTTCTTTTTCGAGAAACCACCGGATTGGACCTTCAAGCCCGGCCAGTTTGCTGATCTGACGGTACTCAACCCACCCGAGACCGACGCCGAAGGGAACACGCGCGGTTTTTCAATCGCGAGCGCTCCGGAAGAGGATTATCTCATGTTTGCCACACGGATGCGGGACACGGCTTGCAAGCGGATACTCCGTTCGATGCCAATCGGTACCGAGGTGAAAATCGAAGGACCTTTCGGCAACCTGACATTGCACAACAATGTGAAACGACCGGCCATTTTATTAGCCGGAGGAATCGGAATAACACCCTTCCGAAGCATAGTGGTTCACGCGGCCAAAGCAAAATCGCCACACCGAATTGTTCTCTTTCATTCGAACCGCAGGCCTGAAGACGCCCCTTTTCTGGCCGAGCTTGCGGGGCTCGAACGTGAAAATCCCAACTTTCGGTATGTTCCGACCATGACCGACATGAAGGACTCCAGATTGCCTTGGGACGGCGCGTCCGGTCAAATCAGTCACGACCTGATTGCAAGATTCCTGAAGCCGTTAGAGTCGCCAGGGTTCTTCGAAGCCGCCCCGATTTACTATATTGCTGGTCCGCCGCAGATGGTCGTCGGTATTCGTTCCGTGCTTACCAACTCGGGCATTGACGATGACAACATCCGAACGGAGGAGTTTGCAGGATATTAGCTTTTAGGAACCGATGAACCCTATCCTCGATCCGAAAGTGGAAGAGGTGGCACATCGAACTGAGGTTGACAAGGTCGTTCCCGAGGCTGTCCGGGCGATGTCTGGGCTGTAGAATTACGTGAGATCGAGCGGGTTTGACTCCTCGCTGCTGGAACCAGTCAAGTTGCGGACCTCCTAAATGAATGACTGTGCACTCTGCGTCGATATGCACACCTAAGACGCAGGAGTACAAGGCGGATCTGGACAATGCCTGTACGCTATGGCTGCCTGGCAAGAGGCTCCGTTCTTTGCTGGGCGGGAACAGGTCGCACGGGCGCGGAAAGAGGCTGCGGCTTACATCGGTTACACACGCGTGTCGGACGACGTTTTTCAAAAAGCACGGAAACACTTCAGTGAGAAGGAATTGGGCGACCTCATAATTGCCCTGGTCACGATCAACGGGTGGAATCGTCTTGCGGTATGCTTGCGCAAAAAAGCTGGCACATACCAGCCGACTACCTGCAAGAAGGCTGCCGGCCGGGATGAAACCTCTACTATGAAGTGAATCGCATAGCAGCTTCCAGACAAACCCCACTGTGTTGATGAGTACGGTCCAACAGCAGAGTTGTAACCGTGCGACACACTTGGACCGTCGACCAGCTAGCGAGAATTTTTGCGTTTTGGCACACGGACTGGAGGTGGATTCTCCAAGCCGAGGGCATGCGATAGCTTCTGAGGATCAAATGGCGAGCAGTGAAATATCCGGCCATTCGCTTTAAACGTTGGCGTGCGCTGTTTGCCTTGATTGGCATGCATCACAAACTCGAGTGCTTGCTGGTTCTCATCGATGTCCACTTCTTCAAAAAGCAACTGATGATTCTTGAGAAACTCCCGTGCGGCATCCGAGTCTTCACAACTCGAGCGGGTATACATGACAATATGTTTTGGTTTCATCAGTTTATTACCCTCCTCTTCTGCCTTGGGCTCCCTCTGATCCAAGCGCTTTCATCCTGAAATTCCCCCCACCCCTGGTTCATTTAAGCAGTGGGGAATCCGGCCTAACTTAGAGTCAGGAGTCGACCCGTAGCCTGATTCATTCAGTTTTACCCTTGTACTTCGACAGCAGCGGCAGTAATATGCTTGGCATAGACGAGAAAGGGTGCAATATGACAGACAAGCGTATCGATCTCCCGCAAGGAACACTCGACCTGTTGATCCTCAAGGCGCTGGCGCTGGAACCGCAGCACGGTTGGGTCATCTCTGAGCGCATTCAGCAGGTTTCAAAAGACGTGCTGAGCGTCAAGCAAGGTCCGCTTTACCCGCCGCTGCATCGCCTGGAGCGGCGCGGCTGGATCAAGGCCGAATGGGCCATGACGAAAAACAGCCGGCATGCAAAATATTACCAGCTAACGAAAGCCTGAAGAAAGCAGTTTGAGGCTGGGGAAAACGCCTGGCGGAAACTCACGGCTGCGGTCGGCCAGGTATTGGAAATAACTTACCGGCGGCTTTACGCCGCCATTGATGATTTGTGATTGGTGAATAGCGACTGACAAAATAATGATGAATTATGGAGTGTGGTTCTCCGAGGTGCGCTCCAACTGCTAAGCCGGCCATCCGCGTTTTTGATGTACAGCAAACACAACTGGTGCCCGAGGGGCTCACCTACGAAGACAATGGATGCAGCGACGCGTTTGGCGCGACAGGGCTCTTCGTCGCGGCGAGCTCTGGCGGGCAATGGCGGCGTAAAGCCGCCGCTACATGCGCGCGGCAGAAAAAACTTGACAAATCTACGCTACCATGCTAGTCTCTAAGATGTCGCGCCGGGCGGGGCGCAACCCGGTTAGAATAGGCAGTCTGTATGGACTATTTAATACCTGTAAGTAACTGAAAACACAAGAAGCCGGATTTAGCCGCTAAAATGCGCGGGACAAAAAAGATGTTATTTGCAGAAACGAAGCCTAGAAGTTGTTGAAAACAAGGGCAAAGGCTACACATGTTAGCCGAAACGAACCCGAAAACGAACCCGAGAAGTCCTTTAGATTTTCACCTGTGGAAAAAACGAACCCGAAAACGAACCCAAGAAGTCCTTTAGAATCAGACCGCGAAAAAAACGAACCCGAGAAGGCGCTGGGTGTTGCCCGTCCGCCTCGAAAACGCCAGATCGAGGGGGGGCTACTGGTTCGCTGGGGCAGCATCAATCCCCATCTCTTTCAGCCGCTGCGGTGGCGGGCAATTTCACTGACGCCATCAATGAGCCGATCAACTTCCTGGCGGGTGCTGCGTCAGGCGCAGCCGGCGCGAACCACGCCTCCATTCTTGAAGCCGAGTCGGTCGATTGCGGTGGTGGCATAAAAGTTTCCATGCGAAACGAAGACAACCAGCTTTGCCAGGCAGGCCGCAACCTCGGCGGCGCCAGCTTTCTGGATGACGAACGACACGGTTGGCGCGCGGGGGCAGGATTTGCCCGATGAGTTTCCATCACGTGCGATCTGCTTGTTCTACGGGCAAAACGTCTGCTTGTTGACGACCAACTTCCGCACTACTTCCACCACCGAGTCCCCCAGTCCGGCAGAGGGCCGGTGGCTGGGCCTGCCGGTGTGATAGCTGGTTCGCATATTACAGGAAGTTCAGGGGCCAATCCATGCCTCGCTCTGCTGTCCGGACCAACCCTGCATCGAACTGCCGAAGGTTGGCGCGAGCGTCCAGAAAAACGATTCAGGCGAGCAATTTGTATATTGTTCTACATTGGAGGGCTCACAACTGATTAGCGAGTTGAGAGATTGGCGGCTGGCTGATCGTGAGGGCTCTCATCGCTCAAAGCCTTCATGTCCCGCTCAATATTCGCCGCCAGGGCTTTCTGATGCTGAGCAAGGGCTTGAGCGTGTGCCATTTTCAAATAGCGCAGTGCACTCTGGCGGTCACCAGCTCGCGCATAGGTGGCGCCCAAAGCATATAGGTAAGCCGGAGTTTGCGAATTCACACTGAGGGCTTCATGAAAGTGGTGAATAGCCTCAGCATACTTACCTTCATTTACGAAGATTTTCCCTATCTGGAAATGCGCCTCAGAATAGCCGGGCTTTTCCTGCAATGCTTCTCTGAACTCGGTGAGTGCCTGGCTCAAAAGCCCCTGTCCTTCATATGCCAGGCCGAGCTCAAGGTGGGCTTCGGGATAGTCAGGTCGAATCCGCAGGGCATCATTGAAAACCTTTTCGGCTTCCTGATACTGCTTTTGACCCAGAAGGACAATGCCGTAGTTATAGCGAGCTTGTGGATACGAGTCCGGGGCCAGGATGGCAACCTGGTGGTACTGCTGCTCCGTCTTCGCTGCCATCCCCAGCTTCCCGTATAGAATAATGAGATTCGAATGAGCCATCACAAGGCTTGGGTCAAGTCGCGAGGCTTCTTCCTCCTCTCGGACGGCTGCTTCTATGTCGCCGGCCTGAGCCAGCACGGCTCCTCGATCGAGATGAGAATTCGCGTCACGATTAAGGGCCCACAGCGCGTCGCGCAGCGGGTCCGGCACAGGAGGCAACAGGTTTGGATGTTGCGCATAGAGCTGGAGTTCCTGCTTCGCTTCATCCGCATGACTCTGTTGCTGGTAAATCCTGGCTAGCGCATAATGCGCCGCCCCATAATATGGGAATAAAGTGCAAGCACGCTGAAAGTAGTCCTTCGCCTCGCTTAATTTTCCTTTGTTCGCATAAATTTTGCCTAAGCCATAGTTTGCTTCTGCTGATTCCGGCCAGGTTGCGAGGACGCTCTTGTAGACTCGTTCGCTATCGGCCTCTTTGCGCAAACTGAGTAACTCCAGGGCAAGATCCAATTCAGCGGCGACATAATGAGGCTTGAGTGCGAGAGCTTGTCTCAAGACATTGATGGCTTGAACATTCTGTTTTTGATTAACGTGAAGCGAACCCTGGTAGTAGAGCCACCGAAACTCGCGCGGCTGCAAAAGATGAGCACGCTGATAGCACTGGACGGCATCTCCAGACCGATGGTAAAGGTCCAGCAGCATACACAGCTTTCCCACGGCCTCGGGATCTTTTGGGTACTTAAGCGCGGCTTCGTAGGCCTGCTGAACCTGGGCTCGCGTTTCTGGTGGAAAAGTATCAGCCTTAACGTTCGGGAGGGGTGGCAACGAGCCCCTGGCTTCAATGAACGGAAATAGGACCAGCCACAAGCTAAGTAGCGTGGCAGTTATAACCTGTCTCCTCATATGGAGATTTTCCGGCGCGATCACCGAAAAAGTCAAACCCCGAAGCTCGAATCCCAAACTCCCATAGGAACGCTTGATGTTGACCGGCTTTCTTATGGAGTGGCAAGATAGCACTGAATGTAGAGCGGGGAAAACATCCAGTAATGTCAGAGAAACTTACGAGACGGGATTTGCTGAGGGCGAGTGCGGGTCTTTGTGTTCCTCTGCTGGCCAGTCGAGTTGGCTTTGCGGCGCAGTCCGGACCCAGGGTCGATCCTATTCGTTTCCGCAATGTAGCCGCTTCGGGCGGCGTCCATTTCACCGTGGAAAACAACCCCACACCGGAGAAGCATTTGATCGAAAGCATGGCCGGCGGTCTGGCGCTGTTCGATTACGACGGCGACGGCCTGCCCGATATTTTTTTCACTAATGGGGCCGCCCTGCCTTCGATGGAAAAAAATGACCCTAAGTTCTTCAATCGCCTGTACCGGAATGAAGGCGGAATGAAATTTACGGACGTCACCAAACAGGCGGGCCTTGAGGGAGCCGGCTATTCGATGGGCGCGGCCGCGGCTGATTATGACAATGATGGCCATAAAGACCTGTTTGTTGCCGGAGTCTTTCACAACATTCTCTATCGAAACCGTGGCGACGGCACATTTGAAGACGTTACGAAACACGCAGGCATCAAGAGTGACAAGTGGGCCGTTGGCGCAGGCTGGTTTGATTATGATAACGATGGCTGGCTTGATCTGTTTGTGGTGAATTACTCGAAGTTTTCGCTAAAGAACAACCGCTTCTGCGGCGACCGATCGAGGAACCTGAGGACCTACTGCCACCCGAAATATTTTGAGGGGCTGACTTGCACGCTCTATCGGAACCGCAAAGACGGCACCTTTGAGGACGTTACGGAAAAGGCCGGATTTGGAAAGCACGTCGGTCGCGGCATGGCCGTTGGATTTGCCGATTACGACAACGATGGCCACATGGACGTCTACGTCACTAACGACAACATGGCCAACTACCTTTACCACAATCGCGGTGACGGAACTTTCGAGGAGGTGGGCCTTTTTGCGGGGGCCGCGCTGCTAACCAACGGCGAGCCCGTCTCTAATATGGGCTTGGATTTTCGTGATTACAACAATGACGGTCTCCCGGACGTGTTCATCACCGACCTTTCCAACGAGACTTTCCCGCTGTTCCGTAATATGGGAAAGGGCATGTTTGAAGACGCAACATACAGCAGCGGACTGAGCGTGCTGTCTGCGGCACGAAGCGGATGGAGCCTGGGACTCTTTGATTTCAACAACGACGGACTGAAGGACCTTTTCACAGCAAACTCCCACGTGGATAATAATGTAGAGCTATTTCAGGCAATCACCTACAAGCAGCCGAACAGTATCTTTGCCAACCTCGGGAACGGCACGTTTGTCGATCTCTCTCGTGATGCCGGGAGGGATTTCCAGGTTCCGCTGGCGCATCGGGGAGCCGCCTTCGCGGACCTGAACAGGGATGGAAAAATCGATGTCGTAACCTCGTCGCTCCAAGGACCCGCGGAAGTGTGGGAAAACATCAGCCCGGTTGACAATAACTGGCTGATTCTGAACCTGGTGGGCCACCAGAGCAATCGAGACGGGATCGGCGCTCGCGTCCGGATCGGAAAACAGCACAATCACATGACTACTGCTGTCGGCTACGCTTCATCCAGCCACTTCGGAGTGCATTTCGGGCTGGGCAAGGCTGCTGTGATTGATGAGGTTGAAATCCGCTGGCCGAGCGGAATTGTACAGCGGCTCAAAGGCGTGAAGGCCAATCAGTTTCTGAAGGTGGATGAGCCCTCTGGCTGACGCAGGAATAACCGGCACCCTCAGGGCCAGCGCAACATCCTATCCCGGCCCGGGAGCGGTGATCTGGACTTCTTTCTGTAACGTCTGCTGCTCAGCCTGCTGTTCGTTATGAATCTTCTGGTACTGTTCCAGCATGGTGCGGGCCAGTTCCATTTGCCCGCTCGACTGATACGCGCGGGCAAGTTGGTAGTGAATGCTGCCGTCCTTGTCAATCGGCAATGCCGCCTTGAGATGGGGAATCGCTTGCTTCGAGTCGCCCATGGCCAAGTAGGCCTGAGCAAGTGAGCTGTGCGCAGCGAGAGAATTAGGGTTCAATTGCAGTGAGATTTGCAGATAGTGCGCAGCCTCCCTGGCTTGTTTGAGGCTGAGCAGTGTGAAGCCATAAAGGTAGTTCAAATCCGCTGATTTCGGTCTTTGTTGTAGCAAGTTCTCCAGCAACTGCCGTGCCTCCGTGAAATTCTGAACCTGAAACAGCGCCATGACCAGTTGCGTTCCAACGTCCACGTTGTTCCCTGAGAGATCGTACGCCTTCTGCCATTCCTCAACAGACCCGGGAAACTGACGTTCATTCGTGCGGATTCTCGCAAGCAATTCATGGAGCTGGACCGATGGAGGAAGCTGCCCGAGGTGAGCAAGGGCCCCGATCGCCAGCTTTCGATAGGCCCGAGTTTTCCAGTAGTAAACCTCCGGAGCTTTCCCTGTCAGGTTCGCCAATTCCTGGTAGCGGCCCGCGCGAAAGGCGCACACGTATTTCTCAACCGCGCAGTCCGGCTTACCCAATTGCGCTTCGCGCCGTTGTTCCGTCTTTGCCCAATCAGCATGTCCTGTCTTTTCATAGACTGTGGCCAGGGCCGCATGAACGCCGCGCAACTTGGGGTTTTTGGCGATCGCCTGCCGATAGAGATAAAAGGCGCTGCTCAATTGCGCCGCCTTGACGCGGCTATCCGCCACCAATGCCAGCCAGTAGGCTGAGCCGGGCGAAGTCTTCTGCAGATTGTCAAAACTTTCCTGCGAGAGTTCCTGGTAGCAAAGGCCGAGCCGGTACCAGGCTTCAGGATCATTTGGCTTGAGCTGCGCCGACTTTTCAAACGCACCCGCCGCTTTGCGAAATTGGCTGGTGGCGAACAGCGCTTCCGCCAGGTTTCCCCTCACACCCGCATCCGAAGGGTCCGCACGCGCGGCAACCTCCAAATGCGGAACAGCCTTTGCGGCCTCTCCCATGCTTAAGTAGGCGTCACCCAGATAAAGCTGGGCGGCAACGTTGTGAGGATCAAGTTTCAGCGCCCGGGTGAGCTCCGCCACGGCCTCTGTTTCATGGCCGGCCATGTGGCAAGCGACCCCGAGATTGGTTATCAGCCCTGCATTTCCGGGCACCGCCCTGACCAGAGCACGGTAGAGCGGGATGGCTTCCTCATATTTGCCGGATGCCATCAAATCCCTGGCACGGTTCGATTGTTCGATCAGCTTCGACGATTGCGCGAACAGGAGGGGACCGCAAGCAGCGAACAAGATAATCAGCGAAAGTAAGCGCCGAATCTTTCCAACCATCCTTAAAATTGTACCAGCAGCAGATAACTGCAGCCAGAGGAAGCTTCTTGTTGCGTGGTGCATCGCACGATGCTCATGGCGCAGGCTGCAACAAAAAGCGGGTGGAGACCCAACAGTCCCCACCCGCTTTAATCAGTCAATCACGTTAGGCCGTCGCTTGCCGCAGGAAGTGAATTGAACCGGCCCCCGCAGCAAGCATCCGGCAGCCAATATTTAGAAGTCGATGTCGGCTCCTAATTGGAGGATCCTCTGGCCAAACGCGCCGTGACCGCTGCTCCCGTCGATCTGGCCAAAGGCCCCACCGCAAACGCCGGCAGTAGTAATGGTGCAGCTCGTGACCGGATTGTTCCAGTGAGGCGTGTTGCTGAAGTTCAGGGTTTCAGCACGTACTCTCAGCTTAAAGCGTTCAGTCAGGCTGAAGGTACGGAAAAGGCTGAGATCAAGTTGCATCAGCCCAGGTCCCCTCAGCCACGAATTGCCACGACCGCCTGTTCCGATCCGCACAGTATCAACCGGGGTGAAGGCGGTTGTGTTGAACCATTGCTGCAAGGGGCCAGTCCCTTTCGTCATATTAAGGGTTCCAGAGTAGTCCGGAACCTGGCTCGTGCCCGGAGTGTTCAAGAAGCTGCTGGTCTGAGTCGCATAGAGCGGCGAACCAGAGATACCGGTGACGATGCCGTTCAGCGACCAGCCACCAAGAATTCCACTGGCAGCCTTGTTGCCGCTGGCATATTTCTGGCCTGCACCGAAGGGCAAGTCATAGATGAACGCCATCTTCAGCACGTGTGTGTGGTCGAACGTCAGCGTATGACGGTTCAGAGCCTGGCAACCCTGAGGCATCAGGGCATTGGGTGTGCAGTTAAAACGCAGACCGTTTTCCCATCCCTCGTCATCCATGTAGCCGATCACCTTCGAGTAGGTGTAAGACCCCTGAAGGAAAAGGCCATTAGTGACGTGGCGGTTCAGCGAAACCTGCAAGGAATTGTAGTGGGAATCCAGGTAACCCTGGAACAGGTAAGTTCCGCTCGATTGCGGGCGTCCAAACGCAGCGAAGAGCGGCGAGCCGAGGTCTCCTGCACCCAGAGGCGCAGCATCGGCATCGAGACCGTTGAACTGGTGGACGAGGTGATTGGCAACGTAACCCACGTTCAACAAAGTGTTAAACGGGAGTTTCCGCTCAACCGTAAAGTTCCAGAACTCCACGTATCCCCTCTTGAATTCGCCTGGCGCCATCGTCCCGATCGTAACATCGTTCGGAGGGGTGAGGATACCTGAAGAAAACCCTGAGGGCGACACGATGAGGGGCACGCCATTGAACAACCCGCCGGATGTTGCCGGCGAGCCCACGACGTTGTTTACCCCATTTGTGGAAGCGTTAAACGTAGCGAACGGCAGGTACTGGGTTACTGCGCTGCTGACCCCCGAAATAACAACGTTGTCAGTGGCTCCGATGGTGTAGGGCCAGAAACCGCGCAGCGGCCTTTCGAGAGGGAGCGTGTCATTGGTAATGCCGAAGGCAGTACGAATGACCGTCTTGTCGTTGAACTGGTAGGCAATTCCTAACCTCGGTGCAAACAGCTTTTTGCTGCTGCTTACCCCCAAGGGATGCGTAGGGTTGTTTCCAAGCCCGCCCAGGAACAACTGGTTGGTCGCGGTGTCATAAACTTCCATTTTGCTGACGCCGTCCCGGGTGATCATCGGGAAATACTCCCACCGAACTCCGGCGTCTATCGTGAGCTTGGGTGTGACGCGGAAAGTATCTCCAACATAGAGAGCTTCCTGCCAGTCCTTGTTCGTTGCTTTGATGAATTGCTGGCCATTCTGCATTGTGCTCCCGAGACCGAGATTAAAGGCGGCAATGCTGTTCCACGGGCCCGGATTGAACCCAATCGAGGCTCCAGTGTTGTCAAAGAACGTTGGCACGCTGCCGTCACCAGCATAATTCAGGAACGTATTGTAGTCTGAGGTCTGAAGGTTACCACGCGGGCAGCATACGATTTCCGGTTGCCAGTGGTTCATATGGTTGTGCGCGGCGTCAAATCCGAACACGACCGTGTGCTTACCTTTGATCCAGGTGGCGTTTTCGTCGAGGGTCAATTGCCAGTCATTCCGCTGCACTGGCTCCCACGATTGATTGGTACCCAAGGTCGTCCAGTTGTCGTTAAACTGCACGCCCGGCATTCCGGAATACCTGACGTCGCCCGTCGGCGTGTTGCTATTCACCAGACCAAGAACCGATTGGCCGTAGGGCTTCCCAAAGTCTTCCGTCTGGTTTCCTTCACCCATACGGGTGAAGCCGATGTGACCCGTGAACACAAGATCAGACTTGGCAGTCCAGGTATGGCCGATGGTCACGGTCTGAGCAGTATCGTCGGTGATGCCCGTGCCGCCGCCCTGCCCGGCAATGCCATAGTCGCTGCCGTCGTTCAAAAGGGCCTTCTGGAGAGTGTACTTACCCCACAGGGTCTGGCGGTCGCTGATGTTGTAATCTACCTTGCCAGTGTAGATATTCCTGTTCCAGTTCGAATTCCGCAGGCGCGTGTCGTTTATTGATGTGGACTCGGTGAAGGGTCCCGATATTGCCGTGTTGGGAGTATAGGGCTGCATCAGTTGCCAGAAGTTCGAAGCGCCCTGATACATTCGATTGGCCGGAATCACGTTGCCGTCGAAGGCGCATCGACCCGCGCCGGTGTTCGGATTGCCTGTAGTCGGGTCAAAAATCATTCCCTCCTTCAATTGGGTCGTACCACCGCTGACCGTGCAGACATTGATGGGGGTGGTATGGGCCGAGTCGGCAAAGAGCGGAGCGCCAAGATAAGCTGAATAGTCCCCATTCCTCATGTCCATCGGAGGAATCAAGTTCTGGTCTGCAGCGTTCTGGCGCTGGAAGAATCCGTCCCAGTTGCCGAAGAAGAAGACCTTGTTCTTCACAATCGGGCCGCCGACGCTGACGCCGTCATTGTTCTGGATGTTCTTCGGCTTTGCACCGGTCGCAGTGTGGACTAGGGCATTCTGCGCATCAAGCGCTGCATCCGTATGGTAGCCGTAAATCTGACCGTGAAACTGGTTAGTCCCAGACTTGGTAATAACGTCCGTCGCAGCTCCAGCCGTCAGGCCTTTTTGGACGTTAAAGTTGGAAGTCTGGACACTCACTTCCTGCACTGTGGAGGAAGGGGGCACAATCACCATGTGGTCCGGCAGCCAGAGGAACACGTCCGTAGCACCGTCCACGCGGGAGGTATTGATATGCTGCGGCAAGCCGTTTGTGTTGATAGCCAGCGAGCGGTCCGGAGTGTCAGCCAGTGAGTTGGGATAGCTTCCGGAAATAGCGGAAAGCGAAACAACGCCCGGGGACAACAACTCAACGCTCTGGAAGTTGTGATATATGTTCAGCGGCAAATTCTGGACAGCATAATTGCTGATGGTGGTATGGACATCTGTTTGTTGGGTCTGGAGCGTAGCCGCAGCTCCGGAGACTGTAACCTGCTGGGTGGTTGAGCCGACGGAGAGCTGCACGTTCTGTTGATTGACCGTGCCGGCGGCAACGCTGATGCCCGTCTGCTTAACTGGCTTGAAACCCTGCGCACTTACAGTCAAGGTGTAAACCCCTAAGGGTAGGGACGTGAGACTATAGTCTCCAGCCGAAGCTGAAGTAGTGCTCCGGGTAAAGCCTGTGTTGTCATTAACAATCGTGATTGCTGCTCCGGGCACAACTGCGCCTGACTGGTCAGTCACTGTACCGGATACTGCACCATAAAGAACTTGCGCATTCAACCGCTGAGCTGAGCAGAGCCCAATAACGGCAATTGCGATGAGCCATATTGCGAAACGAGATACAGCCCGAAATCGCATGTAAAACACCTCCATAAAATTGAGCATTGGTGAAGGACCCTAAGAGACGCGAAGGCTGGCCGAACTTGAATCAGCGATAGCCAAACCACAATAGACAGTATTCCAAAAAAGTGACCCTGGTAGTCACCCGACTGAAGAATTGTACTCGTATTTTGCTAATAATGTCAACAATTCTTACCGGGAATCACACGATATAAGTGCAGCCTCATAACGGGGAAGGTATATACCTGCTACCCTCAATCTATTATCTCTTCACATTCGCCGTCGTCGAATCAAAAAAGCCGAGGTGGCTGAGTGACACATCCGACTGATAACCATGGGGTTGTTAGTATATTTACTTGGGCGACTTAATCTAGGACTGTGCGGTGGCAGCGGCCTTCACACGAGACCAGAAAGGGTAGAGGGTCTGCAGGTTGGACATTAATAAACAAATAAACAAAAGAGTTGTAAAACTGTATCGGGCCGCGTTGTTACGTGGGCTGCGAATCGTGACTGGCAGCCAAAGTAACGTTAGGTTTATATCAGGTGCCGATCGATGCGGCTGCTGAGGTCGCCCAGGTAAGTCCCTTCGCGGGTTGCTAATGTGCAGCTCGCGGGCCCGGAATAGCCGGTGTCAAATTGAAGTGCGTCTTCGTTCTAGACGCAGAGTAACTGGCGTGCTTAAATCGAGGAGCTTTCTTGTAAGTCCTGGAAGGGTTATCATTCAGCGTTCGACCGAGTCTGCTCGGCATGAGAGACTCTCTCTCAAATTCAAAGGACCGGAAGACTTTCTCGGCCGCCGTGGAAGGAGTCCATCGTATGTCCTGGATGCCGGCTTACCGCCTGACCATGACTTCAATAATAGTTTTCATCGCTTTAATACCCAGGTGGGGTCGCTGTCTCCTCGCAAGTAGCAAGCCCGTCATCGGCTCGCAAAACGTTGCTATAGCAGACCCTCCATTGCCTATCCCGTCTACCAAACCTTGCACCGTCAAGTTGTTTTCGAAGGAGAACTTTGGGCCTCGTGGTGAGAACACGCGCATGGATACTATTCCGCACGCATTTACCTACCATCCGCCCGCGAGCTGCAAAGCGCCTTGGGCTAAGGTAGTCCTTATTGCCGATTTCTTTGTTGATCCCGGCCATCAGTATGACCGCACCGCTTCCATCTGGCTTGAGGGAGTCAACATTTATTTTGGCACCACGGAAGAACCCTCGCCGGATTTTGGCCCAAGCTGGCAAATCGAGCGTGATCTCACCGATTACTCCAGCCTGCTGCTTTCGCCCGGCAAAGGCGACGTGCTCATTAACAACTGGATTGATCCCCTTCGAGCCAGTGTTATCCATGCAAGCGCACGGATTCTTTTCTATCCTGCCGCTAGAAGCTTCCCTCCGCCCCGGACACCGGACATGGTCTTCGCACTGAACCCTGCCAATGCACCTGCGAACCTGCAGAC
This sequence comes from Terriglobia bacterium, assembly GCA_035277665.1. Taxonomy (GTDB): domain Bacteria; phylum Acidobacteriota; class Terriglobia; order UBA7540; family UBA7540; genus SCRD01. The sequence goes on along the minus strand of DATEKC010000239.1, from coordinate 2,076 downwards.
GGGCGGCGATGAACTGCAACGCGAGATCAAGTTTCCTCAAAATACAGCACGCATTTATCTGGATGTCTTCCCGCAAAGCCAGTTCCACGACGAGTTCTGGTACACCTGCCTGCCCGAAAAGTACATTCCGCAAACCGCGCCGTTTGCCATGAAACGCGGCTACAAGGGGGCTCCGAAGCGTCCTCGCGCCTGCAGCGGTGGAAGCTACCGCGAGGTCGAAGTATTGGTGGACGGCCAGCCCGCAGGTCTGGCTCCTATCTATCCCTGGATTTACACGGGTGGTATTGACCCGTATTTATGGCGGCCCACACCCGGTGTACAAACAATTAACTTTATACCCTACCGCGTTGACCTGACGCCTTTCGCCGGTGATTTAAGTCTTGGAGAGAAGCATTCCGTGGCTGTGCGCGTGCTCGGCTCGAACCACTATTTCTCGGTCGCCGCCGCAGTGCTGATTTATCGCGATCCAAAAACAACACATACCGGGGGCGCTGTCACGCGTAACACCCTTAAAGGCCTTTCGCTCGATCCCGCGATCACCAGCACCCTCGGCAAGAATCCCGTCGGAGTCAACGGCGATGTGTTGACACATGCGAACCAGAAATACGTGATTGAAGGCTACGTCAACACACCCGCCGGTCGCGTGCGCAATCGGGTAGAACAGACAGTTACGTTTGCGAACACCCAGAAGTTCGCCTCCGTCGATCCAGAAACAACACGCCACACCACCGAATACTCTGCGCACGCGGAGAGTACCAGTAGCAGTATCGGCGGAACCAAGAGTGGCCAAACGCTTCACCGCGCGTTTGACTACTCATTGTCAGTCAGCGTCCTGCGGCACTCAAACTTGAGCGATAGTCGTACTCACACCGTCCGTCTGCAGCAGACCTTCGACAAAAAAATCGAACAGCGCGAGGCTGATCTCCCGCCCTATACGGCCAGCGTACACAATTCTCGCACTACCGCAGACCAAGTGAACTTCAATATCAAGAAAGGGCACGTCGTGCTCTCCGGCAACCGGGACCAGACCAGCATACAGACCTTCAGCTTCTCTAACTCGCTTGGCGATTGCTATAAGGCGAGTTTAAGAGCGCAAAGCGGTAGAGTCTCCAGCCTGACTGAAGACCAGACCTGTAGCGCCCATCCAATGCATTGGTTCGTCCATCCTACCGGCTCACCTGGCAGCTTTGGCTGGCGTAAGAGCGGTCCTAGCAACAATTGAGCTGTGTCTGCCAGTTCGCTCGGCGCGGCACCGGAAACGATGTGGTAGCGCACCAGCTAGGAATGGGGCTGGCCGTCGTCAAAGTCCGCTCGAAATTCCACATCGGGCCTCCCGCGTTTGGGGGAGAGGCGAAGCGATACGTTATGCTCGATTCCGGCAGCAGCACCTCAGAGTGAAGAGAAGAGTTGGCTGACGCGAAAGCGAAAAGCTGGATGTGAGCAAACGTCCTGCCTTAGAACGATGTATTGAATTCAACGTAGCCGAACTGGCCGTTTGAACGGTTGGGGTAGATATGTTTGATTACACTTGAACCCCAGGCCTTCGCATAATAGAAGGTGGCGCCGAACCTTGGTGCGATCTTGTAATCCGCGCTCAGGTCCCACACGTTCGCGAGCTTGCTTTGCCCTCCGCTGGGCCGCCCGACATACCCGAAAGTCTGGGGCTGGAAAGGTCCTCCACCCAGGTACCAGAGGTCGTTTCGTTCGGCGAGCGAAAGCGCATGCGCTTCGCTTCTCAGGAGAACCTTGCGATGCGGGTGCAGGTTGAGCGTGGCATAAAAGTCTTTGTTGTTCTGCATGTCATAGAAGGGAAATCGGGCGTAAGGCCGGGGCGTAGGCAAGAGCTGGGAGAAAGTGGTGTGTCTATTGTCGTTAGGATTGCCGTCCCCGCTTCCGTACGAATAGCCTGCGCTGAGCCAAGGGGCAAGGCGCTTTGCTGGTGGCTGCCAGCCGAGTTCACCCACGAAGGCGCCGGCCCGGTCGGATTGATTGCCCCATGAGCCCGTCTGTACCACCCCCCAGAGCAGGAAATCGAATTTACCTGCCGTTGAAGTATTGAAAACCCGAAGGTAGTCA
>DATEKC010000238.1:0-9794 GCA_035277665.1 Terriglobia bacterium | reverse complement strand
CAGGGCTTCACGTTGCAGGTTTCCACGAATGAAGTGCTGGTTGACGTTCGCGTAACGGACCGCAAGGGGGACCCTGTAACCAGTCTCAAGCAGAGCGATTTCAAAGTGTATGAAGACGGCGTGCCGCAGAAGATCAATTCGTTTGATCTGGAGAACATCCAGAAGCTGGCGCAGGAGAGCGGCGAGAATGGCAAGCCGGCGGAGATCAACCTGGGCGCTCTGCCGAAGACCACGTCACAGGAAACCTACCGGCAGATGGTGCAAAACCACCGCTTGATGGTCCTCTTCTTTGACCTTTCGTCGATGCAGATCCCCGATCTGCTACGCGCGCTCGATTCTGCGCAGAACTTTCTGAAGACGGAGATGTCACCCGCCGACCTGGTGGCTGTTGTCGCCTATTCGAGCAATTTGAAAGTGCTTCAGGATTTTACCAACGACCGTGATGCCCTCTCGAAGGCCATCAAGAGCATCCAGATCGGCCAGTCGTCCACCCTGGCGTCGAATGGGAGCGTGGGCGAGGCCGGTGGCACGGATTCGTTCGGCAATGAGGTCGTGACGCAGGATACCGGGAATGCCTTCACGCCGGATGAGACCGAGTTCAACATCTTTAATACCGACGAGAAACTTTCAGCCCTGCAATCGCTGGCCAATCTGTTGCAGGCTGTGCCGGGGCGCAAGTCGGTGGTCCATTTTTCGAGCGGCATCGAGCAGACGGGTGTCGACAATGAGGCGCAACTCCAGGCCACCATTGATGCGGCCAACCGCGCCAACATCTCTTTTTACACGCTGGACGCGCGCGGGCTGATAGCCATGCCGCCCGGCGGGGCAGCCTCCGCGGCCAGCCCGTCCGGCACTGCTATTTACACGGCGAGCGCCGTATCGTCGCAGATCACCTCAATGCACAACAGCCGCGAAACTCTCTCGACGCTGGCCACCGATACGGGCGGGCACATGTTTACTGACCTGAATAACTTCGCCCCGGTTTTTCAGTACGTGCAGAAGGTCAATACGAGCTACTACCTGATTGGCTACACTCCATCGAACACCAAGGCCGATGGGAAGTTTCGCAGCATCCGGGTGGAATTGGTGGAAGGCCGCGGCCTGAAGGTTGAGGCGCGTCCGGGCTACTATGCTCCCGTCAGTTTCGGGCGCTCTTCGGGGCAGCAGAAAGAACTTCAACTCTCCGAAGCACTCAATTCAGAGGTGCCTTCCCTCGACCTCCCGCTGGCCGTCGAAACCGCTTATTTTCTCCAGCCCGACGGCCACTATTACGTCGTGCTGGCGGCCAAGATTCCCGGAACCTCGATTCCTTTCCACCAGCACTCGTCGGTGCACCAGACGCAGTTTGATTTTGCATGGCGCGCCACGGACCCCCAAGGCAAAGTCGCGGGCGCACTACGCGATACTCTGCCTGTCAAACTCGACGCAACGACATACCAGACAGTACTGAAGGGCAACATTCTTTATGAAGGCGGGCTGGTGCTGCCCCCGGGCTCTTACAAGCTGAAGGTTGTGGCACGGGAAAACCTGACAGGAAAGATGGGCACCTTTGAAAAGCAGTTGGTGCTTCCTCAAGTCAGCAAAACGGGACTGGCGTTGAGCTCGGTTGTGGTTTCGAACGAGCTCTCCAAAACGTCTCCCACGCGTCCCCAGCGCGGTCCCTGGGCCAGAGACGCGGAAGATAATCCGCTGGACTCGGGCGCACAGGCCATCCTCCCCAGCGTGACCCGGGTGTTTTACGCCAACCAGAACCTCTACGTGTATCTGCAATCATACGCCGGCAAGCCGGCATCGGCCGGCAAAGCCTCCAGACGTTCCGGCCCTGCGACCCCACCTTCGGTGGCGCTCGTCTTTTTCCGCAACGGTGTCCAGGTCTCTGAAGCCGGGCCCTATCCGGCCAAATCGGGCAAGTCAGGCCAGGGAACTGCATCCTACTTCACCGAGATTCCACTATCCAGGTTTCCTCCCGGACGTTACTGGATGCAGGTGAATGTGATCGATGCGCCGACAAACCAGGTGGCTTTCGCGCGCGTGCCCATGGCCATCCTGTCAAGCCCTGATAAGGGCGGAACTCCTGCCGGGGCCGGGGGAGGACAGAGTAATCGCAGTCCGGGGACGAGTGGAGACTGACCCTTTTGCCAGCCTGCTGTGCCAGATTCTCATCTGCCAGGATCAGAAAGCGGTTTTTCTTGCCGTACACCTATCGGGTCCCTGTGTGTGTGTGGAAGCCCGGTGAACATCTGCAGACATCATTCCGCACAACCTGAGGATGGCGCTGATGGCTCAACAGGTTTCACTTTGTTATTGAGTCAATATAAAAATTGAATACAGCCTCTTCCACATTAGAAAATGTTTTTGGCGTGAGACTCAAAACATGTGTATAAAGGTATGTGCCATTTTGTTCTGCATGACGAAAGTGCTTGATAGGCCTTGACAGGGCGGATCTAATAGTGGCATTTAGAGTCCATGCGTGGTAATCATATGCCTTGACAGTTGCAGGGTTATTGCTTACAGTTTCGCATTTCGGTCGATGAACGGGACTTCCAATTTCTAATATTCAGGAGAGGAAAAGCAAATGGCAAAAGTGATGACCAAAAACCAGGTGGTATCCCATCTGGCTGACAAAGTCGGGCTGCAGAAGAAAGCCACGGCCGCAGTGCTTGAAGAACTTGTGACTCTGGCTACGAAGGAATGCAAGAGCGGAGGGCAGTTCGTGATTCCTGGCCTTGGCAAGGCAGTCAAAGCTCACCGCAAGGAACGCACGGGTCGAAATCCCCAAACCGGCGAACCCATCAAGATTCCTGCCAAGACTGTGGTTAAGTTCCGCTTGGCGAAATCCTTCAAGGACGCTGTTGTCCCGCCCAAAAAGAAGTAGGATGCAGGTCGATCGGCAGAGGCGCCTATTGGACGACCACAGTTGGCGAGCGCATGGCGCGTTTTCAGCTTCCGGCAAGGTAGTTTCAAAGATTTAAAGGAATGACTCCCCAGGAACCTGGCAGCGGTTTCCTGGGGAGTTGTGTCTTGGGGGGCGCTGTTCGTCGGATATTTTTCCTTACCTGCGGCTGAAAAGCGCCTGGCCAGTTGATGTGCTGGAATATCGCCAAGGTACCTGCATTTCCCGGTTTTGGCAGAGTTTTCGGACTTCCGTTCGTAATCACCACGGAGCAACGGCCAACCCCGGCCAATGCTGGTCATTGGAGCTCAAAGCGCTGTCCAGATTGAACGCCGCGCTGATCAAAGCCACATGAGTAAATGCCTGTGGGAAGTTTCCCAGCCCTTCGGCGCAAGTGCCCGTTTCTTCCGCATAAAGTCCCAGGTGGTTAGCGTAGCTTAGCATCTTATCGAAAATCAGAACGGCCTGGTCGAGCTTCTGCTTATCCACCCGGCCCGCACGTGTCAATGCCTCAACCAGCCAGAAGGTGCACATATTGAAAGTTCCCTCGTCGCCCAGCAGACCGTCAACTTTGTCCTCAGGATTGTAACGATAGGCAAGGCTGTTGGAAACGAGTCCGCCTTTGTCTGGCGGACGATTGATGGCGTCGATAGTTTTCAGCATGCGTGGATCAGTCGGGGACATAAAAAAGACCAGTGGCATGATCAGACTGGAGGCATCCAGAGCACTACCCCCGTAAAATTGCACGAAGGATTGCCGCTTTGAGTTCCATCCTTTATCGAGAACTTCCTCGTAGATGGCATCCCTCGTTTTCATCCAGCGTGCCCGGTCCGCCGGGAATGAACGTTTGTCCGCCAGGCGCAGCCCGCGGTCAAGGGCGACCCAGCACATGACTTTCGAATAGACAAAATGCCGGGGGCCGCCACGAACTTCCCAGAGGCCTTCGTCGGGCTGGTGCCAGTTGTCGCAAACCCAGTTCAACAGGTCCCTCAGTTCGAACCACAGCTCGAAAGAAATAGGGCTGCCGTATTTGTTGTACAGGTAGACTGAATCCATTAGTTCGCCGTAAATGTCGAGCTGCAATTGAAGGGAAGCAGCGTTCCCTGTCCGGACCGGCCTGGACCCCCGATACCCTTCCAGGTGATCGAGGGTGACCTCGTCCAGCTCATGCCGTCCATCAATGCCGTACATAATCTGCAGAGAGCCGTCTTCGCGCCTCTCGTGGCACCGGGCTTCGATCCATCCCATGAATTTGGCTGCTTCCTCTGTAAAACCGAGCCGCATGAGTGCATAGAGCGCGAACGCCGCATCACGTATCCAGGTGTAGCGATAGTCCCAGTTGCGCTCGCCGCCGAATCTTTCGGGCAGGCTGCAGGTGGGCGCTGCGACGATGGCTCCCGTTGGATGAAAAGTGAGGAGCTTGAGGACCAGCGCTGACCGGTAGACCATTTCGCGCCACCGCCCCTTGTAGCGGCATCGCGAGAGCCAATGGCGCCAGTAGTTCACAGTGCTTTGAAAAAGTTCGTCCTCGCGCGATTCTTCGATCGGTTTGCCGCAGCCTGCGCCGGGGGGCATGGCCTGGAGCAGAAAAACCGCGCTTTCATCCTCTCCCAGAGTGAATTCAGCGGTGACGCCGCCATTGCCATTGCTTCTGAGCGGAAGCCGGCTGGCGATCCCGAGTAGCTGGCTCGACGATTGAAAACAGGCTCCCTCCGGAAGGATCTGCACCGTGTGCCGGTCTCGAGCGTAATTGAAGGCGGGCTGGCACACCATCCGGAATGGCATTGATCCCCGGACCACCTGCACTCTTCGCACCAGTTGGTGTTTGCCTTCCCATCGGTGCGTGTCATCGATCGGCATATAGTCGATGATCTCGCCCACCCCGACTGTCGATAGAAAGCGCGTGACCAGCACGTTGGTTTCGGGCCAGTAAAGCTGTTTGAAGGTTACCCCGCCCAGCGTTGGAGCTATCTGAAACCTGCCACCCTTTTCGTCGTCCAGCAAGGCTGCGAAGATGCTGGGGGAATCGAAGTTCGGAAAGCAGAACCAATCAATGGATCCGTTCATTCCAATCAGGGCGACTGTGTGCAGGTCACCGATCACGCCGTAATTTTCGATTGGTTGATAGCCCATGCCAAATTCTCTCCTGATTGGCGCTTTTCGATAATTGGCCGCTATGTTTAATCTTATCATCCCCATCAGAGTGTCCTGGCTTGAAATCGATGAATATCACCCTCTGCACGGATTGGCGGATGTTGATGACAGGGGAAACATTCGCGCCACGACCTAAAACAACCGAGGCTTCCCGCCGCCTGCCAAGACACGCTCAAGTGTGTACTCCATAGTGGCGAGCCTGATGCGGCTGCCGCCGGCTGAATGCATCGTTAATTTTGTGATTAAACCTGCGCGGATATTGCGAAATGAGTCGAATCCATCACTTCTACGAGGCAGGGGGCAACTTTATCAGCCACACTTCGGCGAGGCGCGACCGCCTGCGCCAGTTCAGTTTCTCCTCGTTCGGCGGGCTGTCCCATGTGAGGACCAGCTTTCTTTCTTTGACGAGCCTGGAATCAACAGGAAACTCCGTGAGATCACCCATCCGAGCACCGTTGATGGTTGGCTCAACCCTTTGGCCGTTGATCTGCAAGAGCGCCTGGCCATGGCTGATTGAACGCACGATGTACTGTGCACCTGGGTCCAGCCCTTCATAAACCATAACGGCTGGCCACATCGTCGCCTGCCAGCTGAGACGGGCTCGGCTCTCTCCCTGATTCCACCACCAGAAGGTCGGCTCTGGACAGGCTTTCAGTTCGGGCCCATTGCCTGCGTAACAGTTGACCACATGCGGAGACTTTGCAATGTTCCCCACGTCGTCATAGAAACTCCCCGGGCCCGGATGTTCCCAGGTTGCGACCTGAAGCAGCCGCTGAAGCTTTTCGTCTTCTGATTTGAGCGCACGAATGGCTTTGAACTGATCTTCAAGCCACCATCGATTGTTTAGCGGATAATCGACAAAGTCGAGAACTGCGCCCCGTTCCTCGCCAATGGCAAAGTATTTTTTCACGCTTGTCTGCATGCCGATGGAATGGAACAGCCTGTCACAGAGTTCTGAGATGCATGTCCGAAGTTCAACACCGACGGGCTGGGTGATCGACCGGTCCAGCACACGGGCTGCTTCAGCCATAGCTTTGTCTGCGCCGATTTTTTTTGCTTGGGCGAGTGTGGCGTTCGCTTCAGACTCCAGCCTGCTTTCATGCACAAGACGATGGCGCAAATAGGCATCGTAATTCGCCCGAAGCTGGCACATCTGCCAGCGCCAGACGCCGTCGAGGCCGGGGGATGTCTTTTTCAGTTGCTGCCATTCCTGCAGCGTATTCTCCACGCCTCCGTTGTCAATCAGGGGCCCGTGCCAGTTATTTTCCAGCGCCAGGATAGCATCGGCGGCCCGTTCTGCCACCGCGGGATTGAAGTAAACGCGAGCGTAATCGACAAGAATTTCTCTTGGCGTGAGGTTTGGATCCCAGCCCAATGCACTCCATATGGTCTTGTTGACGTCGTCGTTAACCCCCTCGGAATAGGTGATGAACCCGTTGGTATAACCCGAGGTCTGGCCGAAAATCGCCTGGTATCCAGCCGGCCGAGGATTGACGGATTCCCTCCCTTCCGTCAGGGCGTAGGACTGGTCCCAGTCCGGCACCTGGTACTGGCAGCGGCATTGATGCGTGATGTCGGGATAATCGCGAAACCCATATCGCGCTTCAAGCCGGTTGCGGACACTCTGCATCGGCGGACTTCCGGGTCCGGCCACGAGACCCCCAAGCCACGGCGGCATGCGCCGGTTGATATAGTCGAAGGTGGCATCAACCTCCGCAGGCGTAAAGTGCTGCAGGCTTAACCAGATTTTTGCTTCAGGGTGGAACCGGCTTAAGAGTTTGGCAATGTCTTCCAGAAAAGGCAGAACCAGCTCCGGAGGATTGTCGCCTGGGTCGCCGCCGGGGAAGGTGAAGCCCGTGAACACGGGCGTCGCTTCGAAGAAGTCCTCACATTGTCTCAGTATCTGCGCGCGCCGAGCGTTATCTTTCAGGCTAAAGTCGGCCGGGATCCAGGCCCAGTAGTCCAGCTTGTAGCGTTGGCAGATTTCGCCAATGGCCCGGTTCATCTCCGGCCGCGGGACCGTCATCACCGGCGTTCCGCGCCTGTCCTGGAAGGGAACTCCTTCAATGCTGTTGGCGCCGAAGAAAGTGAGTTCGCGAATGTACTGCTCGAACTTGGCTGCATTCCATGCGTCGTAAGTGTTGGTCATGGCACGGTAGCCGAGTTGGTGGCCGCGAATTGCCAAAGCCGGGGCAGTAGCAATATCCAGACCGGAAGCTATTGCCAGTTTGCCTCGCGATACGTTGAGGCGCCGAAGGAGGTTCCCCACACCGAACAGCGCTCCCCTGGCGTCGGCTCCCATCACCCAGACAACCGCATGCCGGTCCTGGTTGTCGACATAAAGCCGGTAGCCTTCCACGCGAGATTCCGGCAGACCCGTTCCCCGGCGGGCGGGCACCCCGCGTCCCCACGCTGAAACCGGGTTCCCGGATGTGATCGCGATAACGGGTTTGTCTTCCGGCCATGTCGTCGAGACTCCCAGCCGGATGGAGGTTCGTTTTTCCACCTCCTCAACCAGGACCTTCGCTGCTGTCTGCTCGGCAAAGGGCAGATTCCCCGGTCGCGAAACCACGACCGCATCGTGCAGTTGGATGTCTTCAATGGGTGTCCCCTGCGGCGAGCCGCCGCTGCGCACCTGCGCGCCCCTGGCCATAAAATTTTGCGGCGGCGCCCCGGATGAGCCAGCGGCCATTGCCTGGCCCAACCCCATTGCGCCCGCGCCAAGGGCGCTTTGCTTAAGAAATCGCCGTCGATTCATCCTGACCTCACTCGAACCTACGCTCCCATTTCTGTGGGAGGAACAGCCGTCGCCCCCAGAGTCCCGCTGCTGATTTTGATAAAATCCCGGCGGAAACACCTCATCCAGGCTCCCTCTTCCTGATTCCAGTGACGAAGAGTATCAGGGTAATGCCCCGATTCCAATTTGGAATTTCCAACCGTCGTTTCCTCGTGGGCGGGCAGTCACTGTAGCTATAAATGAAAATGTGATAAACCTTCGAACCGGAAAGAGGTTCGTCCGGGCACCCGTTTAAAAGCACGACGCACTAAGCTTGAGGTCACTTATTCCCTCAATTGCGGTCTGCCATCCTCTTCCACAGCCGGGCCAATGCACGGAAAGCAGGTCATTTTCGATAAATTATTGAATAGATTAATCATTTCTAAACAACAGGTTGCGCCATTCCGGCACGGAGACCCTTAGTTAAAATTCGGCAAATAATGTCTTTCTGCGTACGGGCCTGCGACTACGAGATTAATTAGCTACATTTGAAACCTTTCGAATTGCCCCGACTCCCTTCTAAATTTGAAATATCTATTGACATTTTGATTTCGCTGTAGGATAGTTGCTCAAGCGTAGGTGATTGAGGTTAATTCGTTTAGGTCAGCGGTTGTAATTAACTTTGGTCCGCAGCTCTCATGGAGTGTGGTTAATCATTCCGGCCTTTTCAAGATCGAGTGCAGACTCAATTACGGCTGATGTAACTCTTGAGCGTCCCACTTTTGTTGGTTCCGGCGGGTCTGACTTTCAAATAATGCATCTCTTGTTTTTTTTCGTCGGGATAGAAATATCACAGGTCTGATTGAACAGGAATGGCGGAAAGAGATCGCAATTCCCAGAGCACTAATTTGCCGCACTGCTTAATGATGGGGTTAACGGAGAGCGGGCCCGCATTCTAAAGGGCTTTGCTCAATCACACAATGTTTTCCCCTTTGCGCCGGGTGGGTCGAATTTAAGCGGAAAAGAGCTGGAAAAAGATCCTAGAGAGAATTTGACAGCTTGAAGGAGGAGTTTGATGCGTTCCTTAACGAGAGTGATGTGTTTCGTGTTTTTGCTCTCCTTCGGCCTATTGCCACGCGCATTATGGGCCCAGGGCGCTGTAGGCACAATTAACGGTACCGTTATGGATCAGAGCGGTGCAGTTGTGCCTGACGCCACAGTCACTGCAACCAACATCGCCACTGGCGTGTCATCGAAAACAACCAGCACGTCAGCGGGCGCCTACACTTTGCCATACCTTCCTTACGGAACGTATTCGATTAAAGCCTCCGCCGCGGGCTTCCAGACCGCCGAAAGGTCAAACATCATCCTGCGTGTTGCACAGGTCCTCACAGTAAATATGTCGCTTTCCGTGGGCCAGGTCACTCAGCAGGTGACGGTGAGTTCCACTCCCGAGCTCCTCGAGACCGGCTCGGCGGAAATTGGCCGTTACATTACGGCCCAGGAGTATAAGGCCTGGCCCATCATGGTTGACGACGGCCAGCGGCAGATTCAGCAATTCATCTTCTCAAGTTTGCCCGGCACAACCGGCGGCACCTTCGAAGGATCGATTAACGGCGGGCAGGAGTACTCTCACGAGATCCTGATCGAGGGAATTCCTGTTGGCCGATCTGATCTTTCCGGTGGCAATAACAACGAATTCAGCCCCTCCGCAGAGGCGATCGGCGAGTTCAAGCTGCAGGAAGGCGCGATGAGCGCCCAATATAACGGCGGGCAGACTGCCGTCGCAAATTTCACTATCAAATCCGGCACCAACAATCTGCACGGGTCACTTTTTTACTACAACCAGAACGAAGCGCTGGCCGCACTGGATCTCCAGACCAAGACGGAGGGCGGGAAGAAAAGCAGAAATCGTCTGAACAATTACGGGTGGTCCGTGGGTGGGCCCGTGATCATTCCCAAGATCTACAATGGTCACGACAAAACCTTTTTCTTCACGAATTTTGAACATGATTCACTTAACGACTTGTC
>DATEKC010000237.1:0-43744 GCA_035277665.1 Terriglobia bacterium | reverse complement strand
GGTTCACGCCCAGGCGCTCCGCGATCTGCTCGTGAGTCAGATGGAACTCCTGTTGGAGCCGCTCGTAGGCGCGGGCAATTTCCAGCGGATTCAGCGCCTCGCGCAGGAGATTTTCGGCGAGGGCGAGTTCCAGGGCTTCAGTGTCGTCTATCTCGCGTATGACCGCCGGAACTCTTTCAAGCCCGGCCTTGGCAGCGGCCCGCCATCTCCTTTCGCCAGCCACGAGTTGGTAGCGTTCCCCGGCCGGCCGTAAGAGAATTGGCTGGATCAACCCGCTTGACCGGATGGACTGGGCAAGCTCTTCCAAAGCCTCCTCCGGCAGTTGGGTGCGCGGCTGAAAGGGATTGGGATCGATGAGATTAAGCGGTATCTGGTCGAGGCCAGAAACCGAAGGAGATGACTCAGTTTCCTGCAGCAGGGCGTTCAGGCCGCGCCCCAGCGCCTTTCTGGTCATGGCTTATAACCTCTTTAGCAAGTTTAATATAGCTTTCTGAACCACGGCATTCCGGGTCGTATAAAAGGACGGGTTTGCCGTGGCTGGGGGCCTCCGCAAGACGGACGTTTCTGGGGATCATCGTATCAAAGACCTGGTCGCCAAAGAAGTCCTTCAGGTCGTCACGAACCTGGTGTGATAGATTCGTCCGTTCGTCATACATGGTCAATAAGATGCCCTCAATTGCCAGTTTCGGATTGTGCGTCCGGCGAATCCTGATCAAAGTGTCCAGGAGCTCTGAAACGCCCTCAAGGGCAAAATATTCGCACTGAATAGGGACCAAAACCGAATCGGCGGCCACGAGGGCATTCAGGGTGAGCAAATCAAGCGCGGGAGGGCAGTCGAGCAGAGTGTAATTGAACCGGTCGCGGGTGGGATTCAGCCTCTCCCGCAGGATTTGTTCCCTGCCAGACTTTGAGACGAGCTCGACATTGGCGCCAACCAGATTCTTGTCAGATGGAACCAGTTGAATGCCTTCGGCCGGGCCGGGGAGTATAAGTTCCGCAAGTGGCGCCTCAAGAATGAGGGAGTGATAAAGAGAGCGGCGTGAGGGATCCTTGGGGAATCCAAACCCACTGGTGGTATTGCCTTGCGGATCGCAATCAATTACAAGGGTCCACATATCCTGGGCGGCAAGCGCTGCCGCCAGGTTGATGGCAGTCGTTGTCTTCCCTACACCGCCCTTCTGATTGGTAATTGCGATCACACGTCCCATAGAGTTTCCGCTTCCCAATGAGTGTAATGAGGATGAAAACCTATCAAAGTGGACTGTTTAAAGCAAGATGAAATGTGATGTTTCACGTGAAACAGATTAGCTTCTCAACCCGAATAGCCACTGCATGTAACATATAATAAAGAAATTAACTATTAGTATACCCAACTCGAGACCCTACCAGAATAACTCTATCATGACTGAGCGGAATGGCCTCTGGATCCGACCATTTGATTCCGGCACCTTTGGCTTGAATACCCCGAACCTGCTGCGCTCCCAACCATAGACATAAAGTGCCTTCAGAGCGCAATAATCCTCTTGCCTGCGGAACCAGCGATGTCAGGTCGCCTACCGCTCGCACCGTGACGATATCGAAGGTTTGCTTCCCTTCGCCGCGAACAAACTCGTCAAGCCTGCTGCCCAGAACCAGGACGTGGCCCATGGCACAAGCTCTTGCAACCTCTTTCAAAAAGGCCCGTTTCTTGGCGACAGGCTCCAGGAGCACGACCTCCAATTGTGGCGCGATCAACTTGAGAGCCAGCCCTGGAAATCCTGCGCCACTCCCTATGTCAAGGAGCCGGCCACTCAATTGGACTTTCCGTGAAACCAGGAAGCTCTCTCCGAAGTGCCTGGTTATGCATTCTTCCGGTGTCGTAATTGATGTCAGGTTAATTTTAAGGTTCCAGCGGAGAAGAAGATTGAGATAGACAATGAGGCTTTCAATGCTCTGGTCGGAAATAGGGATTTTGAATGGAGCGAGTAATTCCCGGACGCTGTCCTTAGCTAGCATCAAGGGGCATTGTAGATGACATAATGATAGCTGGCAACTTCGTTGAGCACAGGAACACGTTCGCCGCCAGATTCCAGCCTGCCCGCTCGACGGTTGTCAGGGTCTTAAGGCGAACCCTGCGTTTCACGTGAAACATTTCCCCCGGCGCAGATTGAGGCCGAAGTTTTAGAGCCTCGATATGTAGGCTCTGGAATTTCGAGCGAATAAAACACAGCCAGCCGCCCCAACGGAAGCCCCTGCTAATCCACCTCCCCGGCAATCACGCTTGCAGCCCCGGCCGTCGTGGTTCCCCTCTCCGCTGCCGCCGTAACCCAATCGCCGATCGCACTGGCTGCCCCGCACTCGAAACAGGATGTTTTGGCGAACCGCGCTCCGCAATGCGGACATACCGCGCCAGCCTGAAAGGTGTCAAAGGCCTTCCGGCAACTGCTGCAGAGCCAATATTCACCCACCGGCGGCGCCACCTTGCAGGACGGGCAGATGAAGCCGTCGCGTCGCGGAGCTCTGGCGCGTTGCGCCAGTGCCCGAGCCTGCCGCAAGCCTCCCCAGCAATAAGCCAGGATAAAAACCGAAATGGCTCCATCCCAAATGGAGCGGGCCAAGTAGGAGTAGAAGAAAAGACCCGCCACTCCGACCATCCCGATCACGGAAGTCACCAACAGGCTGCGGGCACGCCCGATCCAGAACCACAGCAGCGAACGTAAAATCTGCCCTCCATCCAGGGGATAAATGGGGAGCAGATTGAAAACCAGCAGAACGCCATTAATGAGGGCCAAGGCTACCAAAAAGGTATGGACATCGGGCGCGGACCGCCCCCATCCGAACAGCGAACTCATCGCCACCAGCGCCAGCAGGATCGGCATCAAGACCACGTTCACCAGGGGGCCGGCAGCGATACTCCAGAGTGTGGCACCGGGACGTTGCGGAGGCTGCACGTAGGCGATGCCGCCCAATGGCCACAAAATGATTCGATTTGCCAGGCCACCCACCTGCCTGCACGCGAACGCGTGACCAAACTCATGCAACAGAACAATCAAGAACAGAGCCAGATACTCCAGCACACTCCAGGTGGGCGAAGAGTACCTTCCAGCGTTCCATTTGATCTCAAACAGCGCGACCAAAAACCACGACCAGTGAAGGAAAACGTCAATACCTCTGAAATTAAACAGATGGATGGAGCGGCTCCTGGTCATTGCCATGGTTTTGCCTCCTTATTCCACAACCTGCTGAAACCGGCCACCCAGAGGCGTGCATTAATTTAATAACCTTGGGTGACGCGTCACTTTATTTCTGGCATCTCCGCTCCCCGACCGCCTTCACCGGCTTGGGCATCGCCTTCTTTCGCCCTGAGGTTCAACATTCTTTCGTGGGAGTGGAATCGGTCGGACTCGTGTGTGAAGCACCACATCATCTGGCCAGACCTGATGCGCTGGCCTTGGGGGGCTATCATACCACCTATTGAGCTGCTGAAAGCTAAATTTTGCCGCGGCCCGGTGGTGAGCGGGACTGGCAAAGGCCAGGCGCCGGAGAAATTTCTGCCATCGAACCCAATCACATCGTGATAATCTAAGCAAACGGGGCAATCTTATGGGATCAACGCTGGTTACACCAGCCAAGCCGGATCTGCCGGGCCATTCAAGTCCACCGCCTGGGAATGGCAATGATGGTAGAGGAGGTGGCGGCAACTCCGGCGGACGCGGGCAGCGAGGCCCATCGAACACCCCCCTTCCGCTCGGCGCGTACAGGATCGCCATCTGGATCGCCATTATCTCCATCGCCGTGCTCTTTCTTGCCCTCACCTCGGTGATGGTGGCGCGGGCTGAGGAAACGAACAACTGGATCCACACGGCAGTTCCTCCGCTCCTGTATTTCAACACACTGGTCCTGCTTCTCAGCAGCTTTACGTTTGAAGTTTCAAGGAGGGCGCTAAAAAGGGAATCGGCAAACCAGTTTGTCCTGTGGTTGTATGTGACAACGGGTCTCGGAATCGTATTCATCGCGGGGCAACTTATCGCCTGGCGTGAACTGGCCGCTCAAGGAATCTACATCACAACCAATCCCAGTAGCGGTTTCCTTTACCTGCTCACCGCAGCTCATGGTCTACATTTGTTGGGTGGTATCCTGGGCCTTTTGTACTTGGTCCTCTGCCAACGGAAGATCATCTTCAATCCCCGCAAGCGCATCGCCGTCGATATTACCGCAACGTACTGGCATTTTATGGACGGCCTGTGGATCTATCTTCTGGTCCTGCTGGCCGTGAAGCTCTGATCTCCTACCTCACCTAGGCGCACCTCGGTCAATTCCACCAGCCGACACAAAGTAAACGGATGGAGTCCCACAAATGGACAAAATAGTGTTAGAATACCCGGTTTAAACCTCGGATTCAGGCGCGCGCCCTCTGCTCTGAGTGTGAGGGCTGCCGCACTGCCGCGGATCATATTCGCGGCTTGAGCGAAGGCGCCGCGGGTCTGGGTGACAGGGGCCATCATCAAACCAGCTGGTTGCTGAGTGCAAAGTCCTGCCGGTTTTTTGTGTTTCTGTGGCCAGAAAAAAGGCTGATCGGCGATTCCGTCAAGTTCGGAGGGGCTCCGAGCCCAGTGTTCCGCAATCGATGGAACCGCCAATTGAGCCGGGGCTTCCCGTTCCCCGAGGCACCTGCAAACTTCTATTCGCTTTTTTGTTAATTGCAAGGTCACTCGCAGGGACCCTCCCGCCTCAAATGCGCTGATGGTCCTTATGGCTTTTAAGATACGGTTGCTGCACTCAGGCGTGCAAGAACCGCCTGAGTCGCAGGGAAGTTACGGTTTGGATAGAGTTGCAAAATGAGCATCGCAGCAGAAAACAGAATTCAAGACACGGTATCGGGTGTTGCCTCCAGAAGTTTTCGTCAAGCCGTTGTTGGCAGGCTCAGGGATTACTGGGTGCTGACCAAACCCGAAGTCAATTTCCTGGTGGTGATGAGCACCCTGGCGGGTTACTATGTTGCCCTGCAAGGCGCTCTGGATATTTTCCAGCTGCTGAATACGCTGCTGGGAACGCTGCTGGTCGCCAGCGGAACCGGAACCCTGAATCAATACATCGAGCGAAAGTCTGACGCCTTTATGCGGCGGACGTCGCGGAGGCCTTTGCCGGCAGGCCGCATCAAAGCGGTGGAAGCTCTTGTCTTCGGGCTCCTGCTGGCCATCAGTGGCGGTTTGTTGCTCTGGGTTGAAGTCAACCTTCTGGCAAGCGTTCTGGCGCTGCTCACGCTTACGACTTATCTGCTGATCTACACGCCGCTCAAGAGGAAAACCGCTCTCTGCACACTGATTGGGGCCTTTCCCGGCGCCATGCCGCCGCTGATCGGGTGGGCCGCCGCGCGCGGCAGCCTCAATGCCGAATCTCTGGTCCTTTACTCGATCCTCTTCCTCTGGCAGTTCCCTCATTTTCTTGCGATAGCCTGGATGTATCGCGAAGACTACTCCCGCGCGGGGCTGCGCATGTTGCCGCCTCACGATGACGACGGCCGTCTGACCAGCCGCCAGATCATCGCCTTTCTGGTGGCTCTGGTAATCGTGAGCATGGTGCCGACCCTGATCGGGCAGGTCGGGAAGGTCTATCTTTTCGGAACAGCAGTCCTCGGATCTTATTTCCTGCTGCACGGGGCGCGTCTGGCACGAAATCGGACCAATGTATTGGCAAGGCGCCTGGTGCTGGCTTCTGTCCTTTACCTTCCGCTGGTGTTTGGCTTGATGATGTTCGATAAGATCTGGCTGTAAGCGGTATGGTTTCCTACTTTCCAGCCATCGAAGCGTGTCTCAACGCCTTCAGCGCCGTGCTGCTGGCCATGGGGTACTTTTTTATCCGGAAGAAGCAAGTCCAATCCCACAAGAAATGCATGGTGTCGGCTTTTATTGCCTCTGCCGCCTTTCTGGTTTTTTATCTTTCCGATCATTTCCTTCGCGGGATTGTTTACTTCCAGGGTCATGGAGGAATCCGGACATTTTATCTCACGCTGCTGGGGACGCATTCTGTTCTGGCGGCTGCCATCGTTCCGCTCGTGCTGATCACGCTTTACCGCGCCTTGCGGCAGCGCTTCGCCCTCCACAAGCAAATTGCACGATGGACGCTACCCATCTGGCTCTACGTTTCCATCACCGGGGTCGTGGTCTACTGGATGCTTTATCACCTTTACCCCCCCGCCTGAAAAGCTCGATTAACTATATGCACTTCCGGAAAATCACCAAGGCCGGCCCAGGTAACTTTATTCCCTCGGCGGTGTCTGTATCTGCTTCGCACAAAAGCGAGTTTTATGTTTCAATAATGGATGCGGCGCGCGGCGGAGCGGAAGGCGTAGCAGGCTTCAAAAGTCATTTCTAGTTCCAAATAACGCACTGAGGCAGATGAGCATGGGCACTTTATTAGCGTGGACGCTGGTATTTCACATTCTGGGCGTCGTCTTCTGGCTGGGAAGCCTCCTGGTGGTCACTCATCTTCTGGCTTACGACGCGGAATCGGCATCTCCGGAAGTTCACGAAGTCCTGAACCGCCTGGAAGGGAAGCTGTTCAAAGGCATCGCACATCCCGGGGCCATCATCACCATCATTTCCGGTGGTATCCTGATTTCCACCAATCCACAGTATTACCTCCACGCAGCGTGGCTCCACGTCAAACTGTTTCTGGTAATCATCCTGATAGCGCTGGACGCCATCACCTACATCCGCGCCAGGGGGTTTCATTCCGGCAGGATTGTACTTCGGCGAAAAGAGTGCATGATGCTGCACGGCGGCATCGCCCTGATGTTTATCGGAATTCTGATCATGGTTCTGGTCAGGCCCTTTTGACGAGTGTTGAAACCTTTTAGTCTCTATCTTTGCAATTGTGGATACTTCCAGTTTTGGAGGAACCTTTGGCAGCAACGAAAATTACGGTCCGCAGCAACGGCTCGATTCGTATCGAGGGTGATTTTGAAATTGTGGATTCAGAAGGCGGAGTGTTCGACCTTGGTGGACGAACCACTATCAGCCTTTGCCGCTGTGGGCATTCGGAAAACAAGCCCTTCTGCGACGGGACCCACAAAAGAGTAGGGTTCGAGTCTGAGATTAAAGCGCGCGCCCTGCCGCCCCCGGTGCCCAAGCCGACCTCTGCCTAGTGTACGGACCCACCGGCCGCGAGCGCAGCTCCGAGTGCGCGCAAAGTCCAGGCAGCCTGTTAGCCAGCACTATTTCTCGGCCGGCAAATCGTGCATCGAAGTCTTTTCCCACGCTTCGAGAATGCCGCCCACCGTCCAGGCTTGGGCAATGCATCCCCGCGGCATAAACGGCGCGTCAGCATCAAAGATTTCGCCCGCCGTCCCCAGGCCATGAGCTTGCAAATGATGGACCACCGGCGCCAGGAATGATGCCGCCGACCGGGGATTATTGTTGACCCGCATGTGGGCCTTCACAAACGGTCCCAGCAGCCATCCCCAGACGGTCCCCTGGTGGTACGCACCGTCACGATCTTCCTGGCTCCCCGCATAAGTGCCCTTGTAATGGGCGTCATCGGGCGCCAGGGTCCTGAGCCCCGGCGTGGCCTGCAAGTGGCGGCCGACCGCATCGACGACAGCCCGTTGCCTTTCGGGATCAAAAGGACTTTTCGGCAACGCCACGGTGAAAATCTGGTTCGGTCTCAACGAAGCGTCGTTGCCTCCGGGCCCGTCCAGCACATCGAAGCAGTATCCTGCCGGAGCGTTCCAGAAACGCCCAAAACCTTTCACCGCCTGCTCGGCCGAATGCTGAAAATCGTCGCCCGGACTTCCCAGTTCGTCGGCGAACTCTTTCATCGCAGTCAGCGCGTTCAGCCACAGTGCATTGATTTCCACGGGCTTGCCGATGCGCGGTGTAATAACCTGATCGCCGACCTTGGCATCCATCCAGGTCAATTGCAGGCCTTCCTGTCCGGCATAAAGCAGGCCATCGCTGCGGTCCAGGTGAATGTTGTAGCGAGTGCCTCGAGTGCAGGCGGCAATAATCTCGCAGAGGGCCGGGAAAACCTGCTTTAGGAACTCCCTGTCGCGGGTGTGGCTCCAGTAGGAACGCACGGCGTTGAAAAACCACAGGGCGGCGTCCACGGTGTTGAAGTCAGGTTTCTCGCCCGACTCTAGAAAGCGATTGGGGAGCATTCCGTCATCCACAAACCCAGCCCAGGCCAGCAGGATGTTCCGTGCCATGCCGGGCCGCCCGGTCGCAAGCGCCAGCCCCGGCAGCGCAACCATGGTGTCGCGCCCCCAGTCGCTGAACCAGTGATAGCCGGCAATCACAGTATTGCCGTCGGTCCCGTTCACCTGCCTCTTGACGATAAACTGGTCGCCGGCCAGTGCAAGCTGCTCCACCCATCCCGGAATCTGAACGCCGGGATGTGCCTCGCGGAAAGTTTCCAGCAGCCGTTTTTCGCGTTCAGCCTGCCGTTTGAGCGCCGACTGTGCATCGAGGTCCGGCCGCGGTTCGGTGCTGGCAACCATCAGGACCGAATCGTCCGGATTCAAATCCACCGAAAAGGTTCCGGCGTGGAGATGGTCCTCCTGATGGTTCATACCGCGGAACGCTTCGGCGGCGAGTTCAAACGCCCGATACCACTGATGGCATTGCTGTGCAACGGCGGCTGAGGAGAGCACATAGAACGGAGCCGCCCCATAATATGCGTTGATGCACAAGCCCCGGTCCACCTTGCTGATCTGCATCTTCCAGTTGCCGGCCCGCGTGAGGCTGTGGAAGTCCCGATAGTTAACCAGCACTTTCAAACTCAGCCTCGCGCCTTGGCTGGCGCGCTCGAGGCGATAGAGAATGTAAGTGGTGTTGGCGCCGTGCTCCATCCAGACTTTCTTGCTCAACAGCGCATCAGCGCAGGCATAGGTCCATACGGGGGTCATGCCTTCCAGGTGAAATTCTTCGAGGCGGCGGTAGCCCTGGGGTTCAATCACTCCGCTGCGCCAGCGATTGGTAGCCATGGGATAAGGGCGACCGTCGTATTCGAGCACCTCGTCGAATTTCGACACCAGCAGCGTCCGCCCCAGCGGAGGATGAAGGGCTGCAATCAGGTGGCCGTGATAACGTCGAGTGAGCTGCCCGCCCACCGTGCCGGAGGCGAAACCGCCCAGCCCATTGGTTACAAGCCACTCACGAGACTCGCAGGCCTCGATATCGCCACAGACTTCGCGGCCAAAGCTGACGAGAGGAGTCTGCTCCAATCTAGTCCTATTAGGATCATCCATAAGGGCCCCTGTCGGATTTCTGCCGCAATGCTCGAGATCCAGCATCGCGACTCTCCCCACAAGGCTCAACCATAACCCCGCACGCGCTGGTGGTCAATTCCTGGAGTGACTCGTCTGAGAGCGCTGTGCCTTATGCATCTGGACCGGAGCGTTCCCTCTTTCTTATTGCGGCATTCGTGTGAGCATATGCCCTTGTTCTGCCGGGCCTTGCGCCGGTACATTCGCAACAAGCCCTCAGCAGCCCTTGCCGCTCTGCTGCAGCAGTTTTGCCACCAGCCCGGTCCAGCCTGTCTGGTGGCTGGCACCGATGCCCGCGCCGTTGTCGCCGTGGAAGTACTCGTTGAAAAGAATCAGGTCGCGCCAATGTGGATTGGTCTGGAACATTTCCGTTCCGCGGTAAACCGGCCTGTGGCCGTCAGGGTCCCGGAGGAAAATCTGGCACAGGCGCTGTGAAATCATTGTGGCCACTTCCCACAGCGTCCGCATATGACCAGAGCCCTTCGGGCATTCCACTTTGAGGCCATCGCCGTAGTAATAATGATACTTTTGCAACGACTCGATAATCAGAAAGTTGACGGGAAACCACACAGGCCCGCGCCAGTTGCTATTGCCGCCGAAAAGGCCTGTGGTGGACTCCGCCGGCTCGTAGTCCACCGATTGTGTGTGGCCGTCCAGGTGCAGTGTGCAGGGATGCGCTCCGTGGTATTTCGAGAGCGAGCGAATCCCGTAGGGCGAAAGGAACTCGTTCTCATCCAGCAAGTAATTCAGCACGCGCAGGAGACGTTCGCGCGAGGGGATGGAAAGCAGGCGCCGCACGCCCCGCTCAGACCTTCGACTGGTGTCCATCAGTTTCGCCGTGTTGGGATGGAAATCCAGGAACCACTGCATCCTTGCTTTGAAGCCGGGAAACCGGTCCACCATTTCAGGCTCCAGCGTCTGCACGGCAAACAGCGGGATCAATCCCACCATGGAGCGGACCTTCATAAAGACGTGCCGCGAGTCCGCCATGTGGAGCACGTCATAATAAAAACCATCGTCCTCGTCCCATAGGTCCACACCTTCACCGCCCCGGTTGTTCATGGCGTCCACAATGTAGACAAAGTGCTCGAAGAACTTGCTCGCCATATCTTCGTAAGCCGGGTCTTCCTGTGCCAGCTCGAAAGCGATCACCAGCATGAGGAGGCTGTACATGGCCATCCAGCTCGTTCCATCACTCTGCTCAATCGATCCGCCCATGGGAAGAGGCTTGGAGCGGTCAAAGATCCCGATGTTGTCGAGCCCCAGGAACCCACCCTGGAAAACGTTCTGCCCCTGTGGGTCTTTTCTGTTCACCCACCAGGTGAAATAGAGCATCAACTTGTGAAATACGCGCTCCAGGAAATTCCGGTCTGCTTTGCCACTTCGCTTCTTTTCGATCTTGTAAACGCGCCATGCCGCCCAGGCATGCACGGGCGGGTTCACGTCGCCAAAGGCCCACTCATACGCGGGAAGCTGACCGTTCGGGTGCATGTACCATTCGCGAAGCAGCAGAATCAATTGCTTTTTGGCAAAGTCCGGGTCCACCAATGCCAGCGTAACGCAGTGGAAGGCCAGATCCCACGCCGCATACCACGGGTACTCCCACTTGTCAGGAATGGAGATCAAGTCGTTATTGTAGAGATGGACCCACTCGTGGTTCCGGCCCTTCCAGCGCTCGGCCGGAGGCGCGGGGTAAGGCGGGTCGCCTTCCAGCCAGGTCCGCACATCGTAGTGGTAGTACTGCTTGCTCCACAGCATTCCCGCCAGTGCCTGGCGCATCACGCTCTTTGCGTCGTCACTAAGCCCGCCAGTCACAATCGTCTGGTAATATTCGTCTGCTTCCGCGATGCGTTGTTCGAAGGTGCTGGCAAACGAATCGCCTAAAGCCCCTGGCGTCGGAACGACGTTCGTAAAGCGCAACCGAACCTCTGCACTTTTACCCGGCCCAATCACCAGATGATAGTGCGCCGAGCCTTTCGTCCCCTCGGCCGCATTCGTGGCAGACTGGTCGCCACCCACCAGTGTGTTGTTGATGCCGTCTTTCACGTAAGACGCGCGGTTCTCGACCCCGAACAGGCGCTGCATGTTGGTCTCATTCTCAGTGAACATGAAATTTGGAGAGCCCGCGCACAGGAGCCATCGCTCGCCGTAATACTCATGTTCCACCTTCATGGCGGTTGCGCCTTCGATGGGCTTGCTTTTCGACACTTTCGGACGATGATCGCCACGCCCCCACGACCACCGGTTGCGGAACCAGACAGTCGGCAGCAGATCCAGTTCCGCCGCTTCCGGACCGCGGTTCCACGCCGTCACGCGGATGAGAATGTCCTCCTCGGTGGATTTGGCGTATTCCACGAAAATGTCGAAGTAGCGGTTCGCATTGAAAATGCCCGTATCCAGCAATTCATACTCAGGGTCGCCGCGCCCGCGCCGCCGGTTTTCGTTCACCAGCTGCGTGTAGGGGAACTCCGCCTGGGGATACTTGTACAGAAACTTCATGTAGGAGTGCGTCGGCGTGGAGTCGAGATAAAAGTAGTATTCCTTCACGTCTTCGCCGTGGTTGCCTTCGTTCCCCGTCAGGCCAAACAGCCGTTCTTTCAGGATGGGATCGCGGCGGTTCCAGAAGGCGAAGGCCAGGCAGATGTACTGATGACGATCGCAGATGCCGCCGATGCCGTCCTCTCCCCAGCGGTAGGCGCGACTGCGCGCATGATCGTGCGGCAGGTATTCCCACGCCGTCCCACCGGCGCTGTAGTCCTCTCGCACCGTCCCCCATTCCCGCTCAGAGAGATACGGCCCCCAGCGGTTCCAATGCCGGTCATATTGGCGCGATTCTTCGATTCGCTTTTCTTCTGCTGTCATAAAGGGATTGTATCGTATGTCGTACCGTCCGCTCTTCAATGTTGTGGCCCCTGCATTGACGTTGGCCATGGACAGTGCTACAAGCAATAAGTAGGATAAAAATCAAACAGGGCAGCGGAGAGTCTTTCGATACTTGTTTGTCTCCAGGCTTCCCTGCCCGGCGTAGAGCGTTACGGCACCAATCCTCTACGCTGCCTGAAGGAGCTAACGATGAAACGACGGGATTTTTTGAAAAAAGGCACCGCCGCCGCGGCCGGTCTGGCGGCGTCTCAAAGTTTGCTCCAGCCGCTTACTGCCGGTGAAACGGGCGCGCCCACGGGAAGAACCATTCCCCGGCGTCCGCTGGGAAAAACCGGCGAGCAGCTTTCCATCGTCGCCATGGGCGGAATCGTCGTGATGGACGTCTCCCAGCCTTTTGCCAACAACATTGTGGCTGAGGCTGTCGATCGCGGTGTCAATTATGTCGACATTGCACCCTCCTACGGCAATGCCCAGGACCGCATGGGTCCGGCGCTGAAGCCTTACCGCAACCGCGTTTTCCTGGCCTGCAAGGAGATTGCGCGGGACAAGGCGGGCGCCCAAAAGGAACTCGACGAGTCCTTGCGCCAACTCCAGACCGACCATTTCGACCTTTATCAGCTCCACGCTTTGGCCAAGGTTGAAGAGGTGCATAAGGCGCTCGGCCCCGGCGGTGCCATTGAAACGTTCGTGGAAGCAAAAAAGGCTGGCAAAATCCGCTTCCTCGGCTTTTCAGCGCATTCGGTTGAGGCCGCGCTTATCGCCATGGACCAGTTCGATTTTGACACCGTGCTTTTCCCCATTAATTTCGTCATGTACTCGCAAGCCCATTTTGGCCCCCAGATCGTCCAGCGCGCCCGCGAAAAGCAGATGGGCATGATGGCGATCAAAGCTATGGCCAAGACACCGTGGCCAGCCTCAGAAAAAAAACATCACCCTTACGACAAGTGCTGGTATGAGCCGGCGGCGCTCCCCAACCAGGCAGAGCTTGCCCTCCGCTGGACACTCTCGCAGCCCATTACGGCTGCCATTCCTCCGGGTGATATCAACTATTTCCGCCTGGCCATGGAGGTGGCCGAGCGCTTCACCCCGGTAAATGAGGACGAAACTAAAACCCTGATGGCTCAGGCCAAGGGTTTGCAGCCGCTGTTCCACCTGGGCTCGGCGTAGCAGTAAACGTCGACGCCGGCCAGCAACCCTCTTTTGTGTGCCCTGCAGTCCATGCGTTGGACACAAAAATGTCGGCTGAGCGAAGTGTTACCAGCCCTTCTGTCAATCTCCTGAATTGGCAATTGCAGTAAGTCAATTTGGAGAATGCGCCAAGCCCGGTAACTGGTATTCCGAGCCAAAAGTAATTTGAAAAAATCTGTAAAACTCATGATAACTTTCTTGACCGTCGGCCTGCTCCATGACTATCATTACTGACCGTGTGAATTTATCCACGGACCGTTTACGCGCAGGCCGCGTGGGCGTATCCGGAGATGCTCGAATTCTGAGATTACCCGGATCAATCTCTGAACCCCGCGCGCTATCAGACAGCGATTGTTCTGCTGCTTTTTTGGTCGGTCTTGAGCTAATCCCTTCTCAGACAATGGACACAGTTTCGGGCCCTTAAAATAAGCCGTGGGAAATGTTAGGCGCCGGATTATGCGAGCTGTGGTGCCTGTACGTCTAAAGTTCCAACAGAAGCGTCTGTGGCTTTAGAGGCTTATTCGAAACAAAATTTCCCGGGTCGCGAGTTGGCGACCGCCAGTTGCCAGTGGAGGCATTTATGAAGAAGCTAGTTTTATTGTGCGCGCTTAGCATCGTGCTATTTCCTGCACACCTGATGCGAGGAGCTGAGCCGACAGGCAGCATCAGCGGGACGGTCGTCGATCCCAGCGGAGCGGCAGTGCCCGGTGCCAGGATCACAGCAACCAACGTTAACACCGGTGTGGCACGACAGGCGACGACCTCCGGTGACGGCAGCTATGCGTTTCTTGGGCTTCCGGTCGGGCCGTATTCACTCTCGGTTGAAGCCAGTGGTTTTCAACGCTCCGTTCAAACCGGCATCATCGTCAAAGCGGACCAATCCCTGACGGTGCCGATCAGTTTGGTGTTGGGCGCGACAACGCAGTCGGTAACGGTGCAGGGCAACACTGCACTCGTGCAGACCCAGCAGGCAACTCTCTCCCGTGGGATTTCGACGCAGGAGGTTGGGAATCTTCCACTTCAGGGCCGCCTCACTGCCCAGCTCGTAACCCTTTCTCCTGGAATGGTCAGTCTGGGAAGTAAGACCGTGAATGAGGGAGCAAACTCCAGCACAGACACTAACGCACGCGGGTCGGGAGACTCATTCCAAGGTGTCACCTATCCGGGAGCGCAAGCGGTAGCGGGCAACGGCGCCCGTGCCGACTCCGTTGAATACAATCTGGACGGCGCCAGCAACCAGGATACCTACACTAACGTCAACGATCCTTATCCTAATCCGGATGCGGTTCAGGAAATCAGCATCCAGACCAACACCTACAGTGCCCAGTACGGCCGGGGAGCAGGAGGAGTCGTCAACGTCGTCACCAAGTCCGGAACCAACCAGCTCCATGGCAGCGCGTTTGACTATCTTCGCAACGGGGCGCTGAACGCCCGCAACTTCTTCGACCCGGGTCGAGACCTGCTCAAGCGGAATCAGTTCGGAGGCACGCTGGGCGGACCCATCATCCATGACAAAGCTTTCTTCTTCGGCAGTTACCAGGGAACCATTATCCGGAGCGAGTCATTCGGGAACTCGGTCAATTTGCCCAGCCAGGCATTCGCCAATGGCGATTTTTCTTCCCTGCTTCCGGGTACGCAATTGGTTGATCCGTTTACCGGCGATCCCATCCCCGGAAACATTATCACCCCAGGCATGAAGGACACTGCAGCCGTCAACCTGCTGGCCAAAATTCCACTCTCAACGGCGGGCGGGGTAACCGTCCTGCCACGTTCGCCGGTGCGTCAGAGCGAGCATGAGGCAATGGGCCGCGCCGACTACAATCTGTCCGACAGGAACCACTTGTATGGACGTTACTTTTTTACCCGCTACCTGAATGAGCCGTTCATCGGAAAGCAGAATCCCTTGCAATCCTCTTCGGGATTCGAGGACCGCGTGCAGGACATCGGTGTCAGCGACACCTACAATTTCACGTCATCTCTGGTTAACATCTTCACTTTCGCCTACACGCGCAATCACAGTACGATTCTGCCCGGCACGCCCTTCAGCCTGGCGGATATTGGTTCCAAGGTTTCGGTGACAAATCCCGCTGAACTCCGGCTGAATGTCAGCGGCTATTTCAGCATGAGCACAGGCGCTCCCGGCGAATTCGACCGGGACAACTTTCGGTTCACCGACGATATGAACTGGGTGCGCGGGCGCCACATCGTCATCTTCGGGGGAGACTTTCTACGGCCGTCCGTCGTCCTTAACAATGATTACAAGCAGAACCCGCGCCTCACATTCCGCTCTCATAGTGGAAATGCATTTGCGGATTATCTGCTGGGCTACGTCGATAACTTCCAACAGGGCGGTGGAGAGTTCGGGTCGCACCGGGCGAACCTCGTCAGCATGTACGTTCAGGACAACTATCAATTCCGCCCCAATCTGACCCTCAATTTCGGGTTGCGATGGGACCCCTTTCCGGGGTACACCGACTCTCTAGGCAGGACGGAATGCTTCCGGCCCGAGCTCCAATCCACGCGGTTCCCAAGCGCGCCGCCGGGATACATTTTCGCGGGAGATTCCGGTTGTTCTGGTTCAGGCTTTGATACGACGTGGGCGAATTTTGCCCCGCGCTTCGGGTTCGCTTACAGCCTGGGCAGCCGCCGCAACACCGTCATTCGGGGTGGATACGGAATGTTCTATCAGGCCCCGTTCCTCGAGTCGTTTAACCACATGGTGGACAGCGCGCCGTTCAGCCCGCAATATCAATTCCGGCGCGTTTCCTTCACTGACCCATACGGCTTCGAAGGTATTCAGAATCCGTTTCCGGCCCAGTATGCCCCCAAGGTTCCAACGGCAACCGACGCCTTCTTCCCCAGCCCGCTCGATCTGGCTGTGTCGTTTGCGCCTGACTGGAAACCAGCGAACATGATGCAATGGAACCTGACGGTGGAGCACCAGTTCGCGGGGAATTTCCTGGCGCGCGCAAGTTACGTTGGCTCCAAGGGAACGCACCTGTCGTATAACACCGACGTTAACGCCCCGCTGCCCAGCCCCACAGCGACAGCGGACAATGAGGACGCGCGCCGACCGTACCAGGCTTACGGGCAAATCACTATGGACATCTCGGGAGCCAACTCAAGCTATAGCGCGCTCCAACTGGTCCTCCAGAAGCGCTTCTCGCATGGTCTGCTCCTCGATGCAAACTACACCTGGGGCAAGAGCATGGATTGGGCGTCCAGCACCAGCGACATGGACACCATCACAATTATCAACCCTTATAACATCGCTGCTTACCGGGCGGTGTCTGACTTTAATATTCCCCATCGGTTCATATTGGACTATGTCTGGCAATTGCCATCCGTCGGTACTGGCCTGAAGAATGCCGTCATTGGTGGATGGGCCACGTCGGGCATCTGGACGTGGGAAAGTGGGTTCCCACTGAACATCGACACAGCAACAGATACGTCATTCAGCTTACCGGAGGTCGGGGACGATCAGGCAAGCCAGATTTGCACGCCTCGATACACCAGCGGATCTCCCAACAGCAGGGTTTATCCGCAAACTCCCTGGTTTCAGACGGGGTGCTTCGTAGTGCCGGCTGATAACGCATTTGGAAACGTGGGGCGCAACACGTTGATCGGCCCCGGCATATTTGGCATCGACTTCGCTGCGTACAAGACGTTCTCCATCACCGAGCGGTTGAAGCTCCAGTTCCGAACGGAGTTCTTTAATGTTTTGAACCACCCCAATTTCCTGAATCCGGACACGACAGTAACCGACGATACTTTTGGGTTTATCACGGGAGCTCAAGCTCCAAGGATCTTGCAGATGGCCTTAAGGCTGCAGTTCTGAGGAAGGAGTCTCGAAGATAATCAGCCGATCTGGGGGTTCTCAAAATCACCGTCAGGCTTCCCTGGAGATGCGTAGAGGCCGCGGTCTTGGGGCTGATCATAGATTTCTTGGGCTCTCGTTCGGTTCTGGCTGCCGCCGTCGGCTGGTCAGGCCGTTCCTCCCACGCACAGAGCCAGTTTTCGTAAGTTTACGTAAAAACTAACTATTTTCGTGATAGTTTTCTGCTTGATTGTCTAAATCCGCAGTGTTAGATTAAGCCAATAGGCGTTGGGATGATCCTCAGGCTATCTCCGTGAACGAAAGGGAGGTGTGTCGATGGCGTTCGCTCAAGATTTTCGTGCCCCCTCGTTGCCCACTCAATCTTCAAACCATTTGCTTAGGTCTTTCACACTTGCCGCGCTCCTCTTGGTTTTTCTGGCGGGAATCCCGGTAGCTGGCCAATACACTACCGCCAGTCTCGGGGGGACTGTCGAAGATCCGGCAGGCGCGGTTGTTCCCGATGCCACCGTTACGGTGCAAAACGAGGGGACTGGTCTTACCAAGACCATAACAACCCAGCCCAACGGCGAATTTCTCTTTCCAGCATTGCCAGTCGGCAACTATAAGCTGACGGTCACAAAGCAAGGTTTCACAACCTATGTCCAGACCGGCATCGTTCTGGCTGTCAACCAGGCAGCAACACAGATTGTCAGTTTAAAAGTCGGCGCCATATCACAAGAGGTGACGGTCGCCGCCAACGCGCAAGTGCTGACGACACGGACGGCAACCCTAAGCCAGCTTGTCGACCAAAAGAAAATTGTTGATCTACCTTTAAACGGCAGGCAGGCGCAGGAACTGCTGTTCCTGGCTGCCGGGACAGTAAACGAGACCGGTGTCGGCCCCGGCTACTGCCTTGCCAATTGCGAAGGCGGAGTTTATCCGGGAGAGCAAGACGCCAGTGTGAGCGGATTGGGAACGCGGGGTGTCAATTACCAGATGGATGGCGCAGGGCACAACGACACTTACCTGAATGCCAATCTTCCCTTCCCCAACCCTGATGCGGTGCAGGAGTTCAGCGTCCAGGACGAGAACCTTTCGGCCCAGTACGGACGTGGCGGGGCAGTGGTAAACATTGTCACGAAGTCAGGCACCAATGAGCTCCATGGAGATGCTTTTGAGTTCCTGCGCAACGGGGCTTTAAATGCCCGAAACTTCTTTGCCCCCACGCAGGATACGCTGAAGCGCAACCAGTTCGGTGGCAGTGTGGGCGGCCCGATCATCAAAGACAAGTTGTTTTTCTTTGGCACGTATCAGGGAACGCGCATTCGCAGCGCCGCGCAGGGCCAAATTGCGTTTGTTCCTACAGCGGCCGAAAGAAATGGAGACTTCTCAGACATTCCGGCCCAACTGGTGAACCCTTCCAATAATGTCCCATATGCCGGCAACCAGATTCCCACAACCGATTTCAGCGGACCGTCAAACTTCTTTTTGTCCCACATTCCTGATCCGAACGGCCCCGGCCGGCAGTTGACCTATGCAGGTCCGTCTATTGTTCAGAACGACGACCAGTGGATGACAAAGATCGACTGGATTCACGGCAAGAGCCAGCTGAGCGGTAGTTACTTCTGGACCAGGTTTAATGAGCCTCCGGACATTTCGGCTGCACAAACCAACATCCTGGCGGCGGACGGCAATGGCAACCGGGTCAAGGTCCAGAACCTCTCTTTGAACCACACGTATTCCTTCTCTCCCACGGTGCTGTTCAATACCTGGTTTGGTTGGGATTCGCAAACGGGCGGCTCGCTTTCCGGCGCTCCCTTCGGCTTTCCCGATGCAGGCGTACAAATTGCTGCGCCAACTCCGCCGGAGATGTCTCTCGATGTCGGCGGGTTTTTCAGCTTCGGAACCAACCATAACGGGGACTTTGGTCGAGGCGACTGGACGATTCACGAGGATGTCACCATGCAGCGCGGCTCGCACGAGCTGCATTTCGGCGGTGACATCGTCCGCCTCAAGAACCATCTTGTCAACGAGTTTACGATGTCAGGAGAGTTCGGCTTCGACAATCAGTTGTCCGGCAGCAACCTCACAGATTTCTTCCTCGGGCATGCCTCTCATTTCCTGCAGGGAGGCGGCGAGTTCAAGGATATGCACGGTTTGTTGTATGCCCCCTACGTGCAAGACAACTGGCGATTCAACCAGAAGCTGACGCTCAATTTAGGGCTCCGCTGGGACCCCTACTGGCCCTATACGGAAGAGAAAGGGCGCGTTGTTTGCTATCACCCGGGCGCACAGTCCTCGCGGTTCCCGAATGCGCCGGTGGGCATGCTTTTCGGTGGCCCTAACCACGATCCCGGCTGCCCGGCGGGGTTCGGATCGAATAACAATCTTGCCAATTTCTCTCCGCGCGTCGGTTTTGCCTATAAAGTTGATTCCAAAACCGTGGTCCGCGGCGGAGCAGGCTTATATTACATCCCGCCGTCGACGGTTGCCTCGAATGGCTTTGTCGATACAGCGCCGTTCGGGCCGCGTTTCGATTTCGAGGGCAACGTCAGCTTCGTCGATCCTTTTGGAAGCCAGGGGATAAGCCCTAATCCGTTCCCGACGCAATACGGGCCATCTCTGCCGGGGACTGACGCTACGTTTACCCTTCCTGTGTCGATTTATGGGACGTTCGACCTCAATTGGAAAATGGCCCAGATGGCCACATGGAACATGACGGTTGAACGCCAATTTGGAAACAACTGGCTCGTGCGCGCAGCATACGTCGGCAACAAAGGGACGCACCTCTCGACGGCCGTGGATGGCGGCGCCAATGAGGGTAACTCCGCAATTTACATTCCAGGGTTGTGCGGCGGCACACCCTGTTCGACCGCGGACAACACTCAACAGCGCCGCATCAATCCGAATTTTGGCGCCGTAGGGCTTTATGGATCGCTCTACAACTCCAATTACAACTCCCTGCAGCTCAACATGGAGAAGCGCTTCACTAATGGCCTTTCTCTGCTTGCCAATTACGCCTGGTCAAAAATGATCGATAATTTCGGGCCTTTCGGTGGCGAAAACACCAATCCATTTGACCCCAATTTTGACTACTCCGCTTCCAACGATGATATCTCCCACGTTATCCACGTGTCCGGGATTTGGGCGCTTCCAAAGTTTCAGATGCAGGGATTAGCCGGAGGATTGGCGAATGGTTGGCAGGTAACCGCAATAGGCACCTGGCACAGCGGCTTCCCCTTCCAGATTTACAGCGGCAGCGACAACTCCTTCAGCGGCATTGGTCTCGATCGGGCTGACTTTATCGGCACCAGCTTTAGCCAGCTCAAACTCGATCCCAACAGGTCCCACGGCCAGTTGATCCAGGAGTATTTCGACCCCACTTTTCTCGCCCCCAACGCGGTTGGAACGTTCGGCAACACGGGCAGAAACATCCTGCGGGGGCCGGGCTTTTTCAACACCGACTTCGGGCTGATCAAGGACACCCGCGTCATGGAACACACCACTCTCCAGTTCCGGGCGGAGTTTTTCAACCTTTTCAACAATGTAAACTTCGGCCAGCCCGACAACAGTGTTGCGGACTCGACCATTGGGCAGATCACATCGGCGCGTGATCCCAGGATCCTTCAGTTCGCGCTGAAGATTCTGTTCTAGCCGCGCAACCAGCCGGTAAAGCTCTGTGGAGGTCCCGCCTGCCGCCAGGCGGGATCTCCAGAGCCAGGCGCGATTGTGGCACCCGTGTGGCTTATAATCGTGTCTCAGTGTGTAACATATCGATGCAGTTTGATCGGGTGTTTTGGCCTGACGCTCGCATTCAGCAGCCCGCAGTGTAACGATGTGGCATGGGATTTTATTGGCCGGTTTACTGCTTTTCTCCCAGGGATCAAAGGTCCCATCGGCCCCTGACCTGGACTCTGCTGCGGCTGCTCTGATGGCCAAAGGGCGGTTTACCGAAGCCGAGGCGAAATTTCGAAAGGCGCTTGAAATCAACCCGCAGGACGTCGACGCCTTGAACAATCTGGGTGTGATTCTCCGTCGTAAGGGGCAGTCCGGCCAGGCGATAGAATTCCTCCGGCGGGCTGCAAACGCACGTCCACAAGACCCCCGCATTCGCAGTAATCTCGCCCTCGCTTTACAAGAGGCGGGACGCGTGAATGAAGCCATTGCGGAGCTTCGCGAGGCAATCACATTTGCCCCAACGGATGTAAATATTCATCGAAATCTAGGCATCCTTTTATTCAAGGCCGGTGATTACCCGGCAGCAGAGAAGGAACTGCGCAAGTCACTGGAGATGGCCCCAGGCAACCCCCGCACTCACCAGGAACTGGGGCGGCTGTTTGCGGTCGAACGCCGTACCGACGAGGCAGAAAAACAATACATTGCGGCGCTCAAGCTGGCCCAGACAGGATCCCTCCATTTTGAACTGGGAGAACTCTACAGGAACAGCAGCCTGTTTGACAAAGCAATCCCTGAATTTGAGGCTGCGGTACGGCTGGAGCCGGATAACCCCGGCTATTACGAGATTCTTGGGTCCACTTTGCTGCAGGAAGGTAACCTTTCGGCCGCGGAAACTAACCTGCGCACAGCCATCCGGCTGGACCCCAAATCAGGAAAGGCGCGCCGCGACCTTGGCGCAGTCTTGCTGCGGCAGGGAAAGCTTGATGAGGCGTCAATAGAGTTGCGCAAGGCGACAGAATTGCTCCCGGAGGATAACCAGTCGCGCTTTATGCTGGCCCGCGTGCTGCAAAGACAGGGAAAATCTGACGAGGCGGAAAAGCAGAGCCGGCTGGCTCAACAGTTGACGCGTAAAAAAGCGAGCGCGCCGCTCGAAAAGGCCTATAACAATGAAGGAACCAAGCTGCTTCAGCAAGGGAAAACGGCGGAAGCCGAAGCAAAGTTTCGCCAGGCTTTGCAATTGAATCCCAACGACGGTTATGCGCATTACAACCTGGGAGTCGCGCTATTGCTTCAGAACCGTTTTCGAGAGGCGATCCAGGAGCTGCGAACTTATCTGCATTCAGCTCCGGACGATCCTGACACACGCTATTATCTTGGATTGGCCCTGCTTGGTGAAGGCCAGGCCGGCGAAGCCATTGCGGACCTCGAGAAGGTTATTACCGTGTCGCCGAATGATGCTCAGGCGCACAATGCTCTAGGCGTCGCCCTGGCAAAGGACCAGCAATACAGCCACGCGATCAGCGAACTTGAAACCGCACAGCGGCTGGAGCCCGGCAATCCCAAGTATGGAAACAATCTGGCCTGTGTCCAAACGGGCTTGCAACGCTGCACCTTGTCGCTCTAGAACAGAAAATGGCAAGCCGAAGTTGAATAGCAGTCTGAATACGACAATCCCAGAGTGTCTGACGGAGGAATCATGAGTCCCAAGCGGCTTCTCTTCCTAATGTTCGTTTTTTCGGTTGGCTCCGCCT
This sequence comes from Terriglobia bacterium, assembly GCA_035277665.1. Lineage (GTDB taxonomy): Bacteria > Acidobacteriota > Terriglobia > UBA7540 > UBA7540 > SCRD01. Next base: position 21,183 of record DATEKC010000237.1, on the reverse strand, counting down.
ATGCGCAGACCGAACCATCGCAGGTTGCGGAGGTACTGGGCCGGCGCGTCCAGGTCCACCAGACTGTTGCCTATCAACTCCAGGAATATCTTTTCAAGAGCATTCCCCCGCTTCCCGCTCCCTCAAGCGCCCGGCAATGGGCGGAGGAAGAGGCCCACCTAAGAAAGCAGATCCTCGATGACGTGGCGTTCCACGGCTGGCCCCGAGAGTGGGTGGATTCACCGCCAAAATTTGAAGACATGGGTGAAGTTCCCGGCGGCAACGGGTATCGCATGCGCAAGCTGCGATTCGAGATCGTTCCAGGCTTTGATTCCACCGCGATCCTCTACGAACCGCTAAATGTCAGCGGCAAAGCACCGGCAATTCTCAACGTGCACGGGCACGATCCGCTGGGCAAGGCTGCGGAATACAAACAGAAACGCTGCATCAATTTTGCCAAACGAGGCATCTACGCGCTCAGCCTGGAATGGATTGGGTTTGGCGAGTTGAACAACCCGGAGAATGCTCACGAGTTCGGCGCCGACCTGGACCTCGTGGGGTCGAATGATCTGGGGATTTTTTATCTCGCTATGCGCCGCGGCCTCGACTATCTGGCCGGCCTGCCGCAGGTGGATACCAAGCGGCTGGGGGTCACAGGGCTTTCAGGTGGCGGCTGGCAGACCATCACCCTAAGCGCGCTCGATCCACGTGTGAGTGTCATGGTGGAAGTCGCAGGTTTTGGCTCGCTCCAGTCCAACATCACCCACCCGGTAGACACCGATTGTGATGAGCAGGATCCCCCGGACCTCGATCGTGGGCGCGACTACACGTTCTACGTGGCCATGCGCGCACCGCACCCGACTATGCTGATTCATAACGCCGAGGACAATTGCTGTTTTCGCGCCGACCTGGTGAAGCCGTACACGTACGAGCCGAACAAGGCGTTCTTTAAGCTGTTTGGCCAGCCTGACAATCTCGCCTGGCATGAGAACCGCGACCCCAGCACGCACAACTACTATCTTGATAACCGCGAGCACGCTTACCGCTTTTTTACCGAACATTTCAATCTGCCCATAGCCGAACATGAAATCCCAAGCGGCGCGGAAATCAAAACTTACGATGAGCTCAAAGTCGGCCTGCCACAAAACAACCTAACCTTGCTGGGCCTTGCCAGGCAGTTTGCCGCCCAGATTCAGCGCCAGCCGATCCCTGCAGAAGGACCGGCCCGCACATCCTGGGCTTCCGCCGAAAGGCACAAGCTTGCGTCTGTCATTCGCTACAAACCGGTTAAAGTCAAAAACGCCTGGCGAATGTGGAACACCAAGAACCACCTGCTGCAGTCGCTCACTTATCGATTCGATTTCTCGGACGGGCTGACCGCTGCAGGCACGTGGCTCAAGGCTATTGCCACTGCTCCAGACGCGCCGGTGACCGTCGTGCTGAATGACAAAGGCAGGGAGGCCGCAGGCGCTGTGGTTTCTGACCGTGTCAATCGCGACGAACAGGTCCTAGCGCTCGATCCGATCTTTATCGGAGAATCCATGCCGCTGGTTCCCGACTCCACTCCTTATGCTCTGCTGGTTTCTACCACCGGTGGCCGCGCATTGGGCCTGGAGGTTGAGCAGTTGCTGGCCGTGACCAAATGGCTCGAGCAGCAATCGGGCCACGGCAAAGTTCGCCTGGAAACAACCGGCATTCGGAGTGAAGTTATTGGCCTGGCCGCGGCCGCGCTCGATCCTGACGTGTTCTCTGAAGTGGTCAGCAACGATGCCATGAAGAGCCTCGGGTATTTGCTGGATGCGCCGGTCCCATTCCGTTCCGCGCCCGATCTCTTCTGCCTCGATCTCTATAAAGATTTCGACCTCGACCGCCTCGCCGCTATGGCCGGATCAGCAAAGTGGGAGCCGCATTACCTGAGTAAACCGTCAACGGGTCCATCGCTGACGAATTGAACTCACCTGCGAAGCAAAAGGATTGGTAAGGCACGTCTGCGACACTAGCGGACATCTTTGTGCTATGCTTCCCGTCTTGCACTGAGTATCCTGCCGCTGAGTCGAAACCAAGTCTGGGGCTTCTTATGACGCAATATCGTTACACTTTGTCCGAACGTGACATTCCGAAAACCTGGTACAACATCATCCCGGACCTTCCGGCGCCGCTCGCGCCGCCGCTCCATCCCGGAACTGGAGCGCCGGCCGGGCCACAGGACCTGGCGCCCATTTTCCCCATGGCTCTGATCGAGCAGGAAGTTTCCGCGGCACCCAGCATCGCCATTCCCGAACCCGTTATTTACGTGCTCCGGCAGTGGCGGCCCACGCCGCTTTATCGGGCGCATCGCCTCGAGAAGGCGCTCGGCACCCCGGCCAGAATCTTCTACAAGTATGAAGGCGTTTCGCCCGCCGGCAGCCACAAGACGAACACCTCCGTCGCCCAGGCGTATTACAACAAGGCGGCGGGCATCAAGCGGCTCTCCACCGAAACCGGCGCGGGACAGTGGGGCAGTGCGCTCTCCTATGCCTGCGATATCTTCGGCATCGAGTGCATGGTTTACATGGTGAAGTGCAGCTTCTACCAGAAGCCCCACCGCCGCACCATCATGCAGTGCTGGGGCGCCAACTGCGTTCCATCCCCCAGCGAAAGGACCTCTGCCGGGCGCAAAATCCTGGCCGCCGATCCTGACTGCCCCGGTAGCCTGGGCATTGCCATCAGCGAGGCCATCGAGGATGCCGCAGGCCGCCGGGACACTAATTACTCGCTCGGTAGCGTGCTCAACCACGTCCTGCTCCACCAAACCATCATCGGCCAGGAAGCCATTGCGCAGTTGAAGCTGGCCAATGCGTTTCCGGACATCGTGATCGGCTGCTGCGGTGGCGGCAGCAACTTTGGTGGCCTCGCTTTCCCCTTTGTGCCGCTCAAGGCAGGCGGCAAGGACATCCGCCTGGTGGCTGTTGAACCTGCCGCGTGCCCCACCATGACCAGGGGCGTTTACGCCTACGACTTCGGCGACAAGAGCGGAATGACGCCACTGCTGAAAATGGAGACTCTCGGGCACGACTTCATTCCGCCCGGCATCCATGCCGGCGGGCTGCGTTATCACGGCATGTCGCCGCTGATCAGCCTGCTGCACCGTGAGGGCGTGGTGGAAGCAGTCAGCTACCCGCAGTTGCAGTGCTTTGAGGCTGCCGTCACCTTCGCGCGTGCGGAGGGCATTGTGGTCGCACCGGAAACTTCGCACGCTGTCTGCTCGACCATCGATGAGGCTTTGAAAGCAAAGGAAGAAGGGAAAGAAAAGACCATTCTCTTTAACCTTAGTGGCCACGGCTTCTTCGATATGGCTGCTTATGAAAAGTATTTCGCCGGCGAGCTCACCGACTACGAGTACCCGGAAGAAAAAGTCCAGGAAGCCCTGGCGCAATTGCCCAAGGTGCCATAACTTAGCCCTGAAGGGGCACGTTCCGCGCGGATCTGAGTTTGCTCCACCGCTGCAGGTATCGTGAGGCTTAAGAATTAAACCTTCAGCTCTGAGCCGCTATCTTTTTGCAAAACCCCTTATACTATACTGGTGCGGGCATAGGTCCCGGATCAACACCCGTATCTTCATTCAGACACGTCGACTCTCGAGTGGGTCCGGTGTAGTCGGTAAAAGTGGGTCTTCAAAAAGGGAGAAGTAACATGGCCGAAAGGAAAATCATTGCCGTTCTGGGCGCGACAGGCGCGCAAGGCGGAGGGCTGGCCAAAGCCATTCTGGCCGATCCAAACGGCGGCTTCGCCGTGCGAGCGCTCACGCGCGACATAAATTCCCCCAAAGCCCGGGCTCTGGCCCAAAAGGGCGCCGAGCTGGCGGCGGGCGACGTGGATGATCCCGAAAGCCTCAAGAAGCTCTTTGCCGGCGTCTACGGGGCGTTCTGCGTCACGTTTTACTGGGCGCACTTCTCGCCGGAAAAGGAACTGGCAGAAGCCAGATTGATGGCGGAGGCAGCGAAGCAGGCGGACTTGAAGCACGTCATCTGGTCTACCCTGGAAGACACTCGCAAATGGGTGCCGCTCGATGACAATCGCATGCCCACGCTGATGGGCAAGTACAAAGTGCCGCATTTCGACGCCAAAGGCGAAGCCGACGGAATATTCACTGGAATGGGCCTGCCGGTGACTCTCCTGCTCACCTCTTTTTACTGGGACAACTTTATCTACTTCGGCTCCGGCCCCAAAAAAGGTTCGGACGGCAAGCTCGCCCTCACTTTTCCGATGGGCGACAAGAAGCTGCCGGGCATCGCGTCTGAAGATATCGGCAAGTGCGCCCTCGGCATCTTCAAGCGCGGAGGCGAGTTTATCGGCAAGAAGGTGGGCATCGCCGGCGAGCAGCTCACTGGTGACCAAATGGCGGCAGCGCTTTCCAAAGCGCTCGGCCAGCAGGTTCGCTACAACGCCGTCACGCCGGAGCAGTACCGCAGCTTCGGGTTTCCGGGCGCTGACGACCTGGGTAACATGTTCCAGTTCAAGCGAGACTTCAACGAATACTACTGTGGCGCGCGCAAGCCCGAATTCGCCCGCAGCCTGAATCCCGACCTCCAGAACTTCGACGCCTGGCTTGCGAAAAACAAAAAGCTCATTCCGCTCGACTAACCGCCGGAGACATGAATGGACGCGGACGAAATCAAGGCGTTGCAGGCGCCCCTGAAGCAGAAGTATCGCGATGATCCCCAATCGGCGGTCGTGACGCTTCGCGCGCAGTCGCGCCTGGGGGAGGGAATCACCTGCAAGGTGCAGACCGGAAAAGCGCTGGTCGAGGCGGGCCTGCACCCGGCCACCGGCGGCGATGGCCTCTCCGCCTGCTCGGGAGACATGCTGCTGGAAGCTCTGGCAGCGTGTGCCGGCGTCACGCTGCGCGCGGTGGCAACCGCAACCGGCATCCCGCTTCGTGACGCGACTATCACCGCTGAAGGCGACATCGACTTCAGAGGGACTCTGGCCGTCGCCAAAGAGGCCACAGTGGGCCTGCAGCGGATTCGCCTCAAATTCAACCTGGAGTCTGACGCAACGAAGGAACAACTCGATACGCTCATCCGCCTCACGGAACGATACTGCGTTGTCTTTCAGACACTCTCGAAGCCGGCGGAAATTATCGTCTCGTATGGATCAGAGAAGCGGAAGGTCATGCCCTCCCGCTTCTATAGCACCGCACTGCTTTTGCTGGCTGGATGGCCGCTACGCCCCTTCGCACCATGCCGGGTCCCAACTCAGTCTCTTGCCCGCCTTGAGCGCCAGGTTACCAATCCATGAAGTCCTGGCAGCCTGAAAGCCCGCCTCCACCGGCGCATTCGTCGTCTTGCGCGTACGGACGCAATCGAGGAAGTTCTGGATGTGATCGATGGTCCCGTCGTGCAGTGATTCCACCAGAATCTCCGGCCTGGGCTCCTGTGTGCCAGGTTCCCATTTCTCTCCCTGGGGATAAAAGGCCAGCCGTGCGCGGTCGATTTTGAGCGCGCCATTCGTGCCGCGGAATGTGATGCCGCCATCGTCAATGCCATCGCAGAGCGCGCCGGTAAACGTCACCATAAACTTCTGCGGAAATTCGTACGCTGCCGTGATGGTGTCCGGGCACTGCCAGTTCATCAGGTAGAGATCGCCCGTGGTGGTAGCGGTTTGGGGCGCGGGCTGGTTGGTATACCACTGGATCACATCAATCCAGTGCGTCAGCAGATCGGTGAGGATGCCGCCGCCGAAATCCCAGTAGAAGCGCCACCACGCGAACTTCTCTTTGTTAAACGATTGCATGGGCGCATCGCCCAGCCATTGCTTCCAGTCGAGCTGCACCTGGTCAACGGCCGGCAGGGCCGTCCATCCCGAATTGGAATAGTAGTCCTGGTACCAGTAGGTGTGCACAAAGCTCAGCTTGCCCAGCGTGCCTGAATCCACCAGTTGCTTGCCAAGCACATAATGCGGCCAGCTTCGCTGCTGCATGCCCACCTGCACAACGCGATTGGCATCATGCACAGCGCGCAGGATTTCCGCGCCTTCAGGGATGGAATGAATCAGGGGTTTCTCGCAATAGGCGTCCTTGCCGGCATGCACGGCGTCCACCAGCATCTGCTTGTGCCAGTGGTCGGGCGCGCCAATCACCACCGCGTCAATGTCCTTGCGGTCGAGCACCGCGCGATATTCGCCGGTGCCGGTGGCTTTGGGGCCGGCAATCTTCTGCCCCGCGCGCCGGTGGGGCCCGTAAACATCGCAGACTTCCACAATCTCCACCGAGGGCTGCTTCACAAAAATCGACGCCAGGTATCGCGCCCGTTGTCCGCTGCCCAGCACCGCCACGCGGATGCGGTCATTGGCTCCCAGCACGCGCGCCGGCGCCAGCCCGCCCAGTGCTGCTGCACCGGCTGTTACGAAGGCCGTCTCCTTTAGAAATTCTCGCCTCGATACGGATCCTTTCGCCTCGCCATGTTCCATGGCTGCCCTCCTTGTCAGATGAAGACCTGCGACTAATGATCGTGAAGAGAAGTAACACAGAACAGTCCGGTCCGCAATGGGCCGGTCTCCGTTTATTCTTTATTTCAATCCCGCTTCAGCCAGCATGGCTAGAAATTGGCCGCGGGTGCGCATGTCCATTGACTCGGCAACCAGCTTGCCGTCGCGGTCGTAAACAAAGCTCATGGGGATGCCTGCAACCGAATAGAGTTTATTCACCTGATGTTCAGGATCGAGCAATATCGGATAATTGATCTTCTCCCGCCGCGCGAATGCCTTCACCTTTATTGTGTCATCATCGGAGATGCCAAGCACCACGAGGCCCTGTCCTTTAAACCGCTTGGAGAGCGCCTCGAGGTCGGGGATTTCCTTCCGGCAGGGCGGGCACCATGTGGCCCAGAAATTCACCAGCACCACCTTACCGTGCAGATTCTTCAGCGTCCACTCATGGCCTTCGAGATCGGCCAGCGTAAAGTCGGCCTGCTGGCGTTGCAGGTCCTGCTGCTTCAATTCGTTTATGGCCGAGGCAAATTCCGGAGAGTCCAAAGTGACGTCCATGTGCTCAAAGTGGACCATCGCCGCCAGCAGGGCATAAGGCATGGCTGGCCGTCCCTGGCTGGCGGCAAGCGGATGCTCGCGGAGCGCATCTGTCAGCGTTGTCGCCACCTCCTGCACCGTCTCGCGACCACCCGGGTCGCCTTCGGTCGAGAGTGTCGCCAGGCCCGTAGCTAGGCGCACCTTGTTCTCCGATGGCGGCAGTTGCCTGATCGCAAGTGCAAGCTGTTTTGTCACGCGCCCCCGCTCTTTGTCCGACAGATGGCGCAGTGTCTGGATTCTTTTGACCATGGCTTCCTGCTGTGTCGTCCACTCAATCTTTTGCTGCGCATGCAGACTTTGGATGCAAATCGGGGACGCTCCCGCACTCAGCAGGAAAATCAATGCAGCCATTACGCCCAGGGGTAATGCACTCGAACAGGATGGGTCCATCTTCTTGTGAATCCTCACGACTTCTCCTCAGGAACGAAATGGAATCGCACAGGCTACCCTCATCGCGAGACCCCACACATTCTAACGCCATATCTCTCCTGCAGCAGCCCGGATACTTTTCGTTTCGGCTTCCTGCTATCATCAGCGTTTGGGTGATTCGTGACGACAGCAACCGAAATCGAAAACCCCTCAGCGTGGGGAACGCTCCGGCATTCGGCCTTCCGCAACGTCTGGGCCTCTGCTGTGGTGTCAAACGTCGGCAGTTGGATGCAGGACACGGCGGGCACGTGGCTGATGACCTCGCTCACCACTTCTCCGTTGCTGATTGCGCTGATGCAGACCGCGGCCGGCCTGCCCGTGTTGCTGCTGGGTTATCCTGCGGGCGCCACCGCCGACATTGTTGACCGTCGCCGCCTGCTGATTTTCTGGCAGGTCTGGATGTTGGCCACCGTGGCTGTGCTCAGCGTGCTCACCTTTGCCGGCATCATTTCCCCGTGGACGCTGCTGGCGCTCACTTTCCTGTTAAACATTGGCGCCGCCATGAATAATCCCGCCTGGCAGGCCATTGTGCCGGAGCTGGTTCCCCGCTCAGAGCTGCCCAGCGCCATTGCAGTGAACAGCGCTGGTTACAACCTAGCGCGCGCTTTGGGTCCGGCGCTTGGAGGACTGATGGTGGCGGCCTTCGCTACGGTCACGCTGGGGGCAGGCGCGGTTTTCATGGTGAACTCGCTCTCTTTCGTTGCAATAATCGTGGTTCTCTATGAATGGCGAAGCTCGCCACTATTCAAGAGTGCACTTCCGGCGGAACGGCTATCGGGAGCGTTATTGTCCGGCCTGCGTTACCTGCGTTACACGCCGGAGCTTCGCGCGACCTTCGTCCGCACCTTCACCTTTGCGGGCTTTGCCAGCGCCGTATGGGCGCTGCTGGCAGTGGTTGCGCGGCAGGACCTTCGCCAGGGCGCGATGGCTTATGGAATCCTCAATGGCTGCCTGGGCGCGGGCGCTGTGGTTGGAGCTTCCCTCCTGCCGCGGCTTCGCCAGCGGATGTCAGCCAACATGATTGTGGCCGGCTCGTCCGCCATTTTTGCCGGCACGCTGGCGACGCTTGGCCTTGTACGCAATGTTCCGCTCATTGTGGTCTCGCTGCTGGCGGCAGGATTCGCCTGGACCAGCGCCCTGTCCACGTTGAACGTCACCGTGCAGATCTCCACGCCACCCTGGGTACAGGCTCGCGCGCTCGGGACCTACCAAATGATCTTCTGGGGCGGAGTGGCTTCAGGCAGCGCTTTCTGGGGCTTTCTGGCCGAACATATTTCAACTCCGGCGGCATTGCTGATCGCCGCCGCAAGCGCCCTGGCCAGCATCCCTCTGGTGCGCCGCTTTCATCTCCTGGAAGAAACTCCGCCAGACCTCAGCCCTTATCGGCTTAACCGCGCCGCCCCGCAGGTGGTGATTGAACCTCACCCTGACGACGGTCCTGTGCTGGTGACCATTGAGTTCGAGATCCGGGAGGAAGATTACGCCGACTTCACCCGCGCCATCCACAAAGTCCGCGATATGCGTATGCGCAATGGCGCCATTCGCTGGGGCGTGTTTCAGGATACCGGACAGCCAGACCGTTTTGTCGAAACGTTTGTTGTCGACTCCTGGATCGACTTTCTCCGCCAGCGCGAGCGGTATTCTGCACTTGACCGCGCTCTCCGTGATCACGCCTGGGGCTTCCACCGGGGAGATTTGGCCCCCGCCGTTTCATACATGTTGTATGCGCGTGAGGCGTTGGATAAATAGAGGTTTTCCCGCCTGGTTTTTGGAACTGACTCGCTGTCGCCTGCTTCTCTACAGGAAATCAGCAGTATTCCGCACCGGAAACGGCTTGCGCACTCAGCATCTATCTACTAATTTGCTTAGATTCAATAAGCTACTAGCATTTCAGGCCCGGCGCACCCGAGATAACGCATGGGACTTGTCAAAATGCCAGAAACAGCTTGCGTACCTGGGATGCAGGTGGCTCAGCAGTATCTCAATGATAACGGAGAGCTGACCACAAGCGGGTCTCCGTAACGCATTGAAAGCTTGGATCATTTGCCCGGCCACAAAGTGCATCCGCGCCCCTCACAGCAAACCTCGTGGTTTGGCAAGCAGAGTGCCGTCTCACCGTACACTCAGGGGCGTGCGAACAGTTTGCGCTAAACCACCTGATGAACTCGGACATTCGCTGAGCGCCGTTCTGTCCATGAACTCCCTGATTAGGGACCATTTTGCCACCGGGTAGAAGACCGCTCGGATCTGTCTGCCCGCCGAGTCGGCACATACAGGAGTCGAAAATGATCAGAGATCTCGTGGAAGGCGTTCTGTTTTATCGGGATGGGCACCGGACATTCTTTGAGGCTGAAGAATTTCCGTGGGTTGCGGACGTGGAGTCGGAGTGGATGACAATCCGCAAGGAGTTGGAACCACTCATGTTGCGCAGGGAGGAGATTCCTAATTTTCAGGACTACTCCGAAGGGCAGCGAACCTTGACACAGGACGACCAGTGGAAAACGTTTTTCTTTTATGCGTTTGGCAAAAAGGAAGAGGAGAATTGTGCTCGATGCCCGAATACTGTCCGGATTCTCGATACAATTCCCGGCATGAACACGGCCATGTTCTCGATTCTGGGACCCGGCAAGCACATTCCTCCGCATCGCGGCCCCTACAAAGGGGTACTGCGCTACCATCTCGGGTTGATTATCCCGAAACCGGAAGGCAGTTGCAGGATCCGAGTGGGAAGCGACATCAGGTCATGGAAGGAAGGAAAGAGCCTGATCTTCGATGACAGTCACGAGCACGAAGTGTGGAACGACACCGATTCCTATCGCGTTGTTCTTTTCGTCAATTTTGTCCGGCCCACGGTTTTTCCCCTTTCCGCCGTCAACCAGTCGATCCTCTGGATGCGCGGTCGGCGTCCTCTATAGGACACGAGCCAGCGGAGAAACGGGTTTGGTAGTTTATCGCCGGGGCTGGGGACTCTTGCAAGCAGACTCTACCTTCGCCACCTGCCATGAGGGCGGGTGACGGAGTGTTTCAAGCAGGATCATTGCGTGTTTGGGGGCACAGGCCTGGCCCTCCTCTATGGCATCGGCCTATGCTCTATTTCATTCATCGTCGCGGAAGGCCCAAATTCTTTAACCTCTCCAATAATTCCGCTGGTTACCCACATCACGTTTCCTGTAAGATTTCTTTGCGGCAGACAGCAGCCTCGTTTCCCGGAACCTACTTAAGCTGCCGGACATCTAAGCTAAGATCGCAGGAAAGGGGGCACCATGTCACTTCGACCCGTAAAGCGGCTGATCAAAGCCAAGCCGACTCTGGAAGGCGCGGGCGTTCATCTTCGCCGCGCATTTGGCTTTGGGGATACGTCGGACTTCGACCCCTTCCTTCTTCTGGACGATTTTCGTAATGAGCGCCCGGAAGACTACCTGGCAGGCTTCCCGTGGCACCCGCATCGCGGCATTGAGACCATCACTTATGTTCTGGCGGGCGATGTGGAGCACGGCGACAGCATGGGCCACAGTGGCACAATCGGCGCAGGCGACGTCCAGTGGATGACGGCCGGCAGCGGCATTATTCACCAGGAAATGCCCAAGGGCGATGCCACCGGGCGCATGCACGGCTTCCAGCTCTGGGGCAACCTGCCCTCGACGCTCAAGATGGCATCGCCGCGCTACCAGGAAGTGAAGTCGGCCGAAATCCCCGAGGTTACTGACGACGACGGCACGCTGGTCCGCGTAGTCTGCGGCAAATTCTGGGGCAAGAAGGGGCCCGTGGATGGTGTCGCCGCTGACCCTATCTATATTGACGTCACGGTTCCGCCCGGAAAGCGCAAGATCCTCCCGGTCGAAACCACTCGCCACGCTTTTGCTTATGTCTTTGACGGCGCGGGAAAGTTCTGCAACGCCTCGGGCCCGCTGGAAGTGCCCACCGAGTCCGTCGGTTGGTCAGACACTACTCCACCCACGGAGGCGGATAATCGCTCACTAGTCCTCTTCGACCGTGGCGACGAGGTTACCATCGAGGCCGGCGAAGAAGGTGTCCGCTTTCTTCTGGTGTCTGGCAAACCGCTTGAAGAGCCCGTCGCGTGGTACGGACCGATTGTCATGAACACCCAGGAAGAGCTCCGAGAGGCGTTCACCGAGCTCAAACACGGCACCTTCCTAAAACACAGGCAGGCAGAATAAGCGTCTTATGTTGTAGCGGCGCCTTGCCACCTCATGACCTGTTTTGCACCGATGGGGTTGTCCAACCATCTGCTTCGATTTTTTGGGATATGAAATTTCCACATGGCCAGGGCCGCATCGCGGCAGAATCCGGCACTTATTGAGGATCTCTTCCGAACGCCCGGCCCATGGGCCGCGGTGTGATACACCCACCGCCAGGTACAGGGATGCGTTAGAATGGAATATCGACAGCACACACATGGACATGACCACGCGACCCAGGGTTTCGGTTGTCAAGTATCTGAATACAGCCCCGTTGATCTGGGGCATGCTGAAAGGTGACCAGCAGGGCCAGTACGACCTCGACTTCACAACCCCGGCGAGGTGCGCGGATGATTTGGCCACTGGAGATGCAGCGGTCGGCATTGTGCCGTCCATCGAGTACCAGCGCATTGACGGACTGCGCATCCTGCCCGGATGTTCCATCGCTTCAAAGGGAATCGTCAAGAGTGTTCTCCTGCTCAGTAAAATACCTCTCGAAAGGGTGGAGACCGTCGCGCTCGACAACTCCTCGCGAACCTCGGCGGCGCTGGTTCGGGTGCTGCTGCAGAAGTTCTATTCGCGAACCATCCAGGCGGTCACCGTGGACCCCGAACCGGCAAAGATGCTGCAACAAGCCGATGCAGCGCTTCTGATTGGCGATCCGGCGCTGACTTTTGATGGGGGCGGACTGATGGTGTACGATCTTGCTGCCGAGTGGAAGAAATTTACAGGATTGCCTTTTGTCTTTGCAGTTTGGGCCGGCCATGAAGACGCCGGGCTCGGGCGTTTCTGTCGGGATTTTGAAGAGTCGAGAGACTACGGACTCGCGCACATCGACGATATCGCTTGTGAGTACGCGCGCAAGCTGGGGTTGACGCCTGAAGCGGTAAAGGTTTACCTGAAAGAGAATATCGATTATTCTTTGGATGAGGAAAACCGCAAGGGTCTGGCGCTTTTTTACGGCCTTGCGCACGACATCGGCCTGATTCCAAAGAACAGGGAAATCCAGTTCCTTTAGGTGCGAGGGCTTGGCTTCTCTCAGGTGCGGCAGGCAACGATCTTCGACATCGAGTAAAGAAGGATGGGCTTAACCCACGCACAAGCTCTGGAAATGTTGCGCTCCGACGATCTGATCGGCGTGGGCATGGAGGCCGACTCTGTGCGCCGGAAGCTCCATCCCGGAAAAATTGTCTCCTACCAGATTGACCGCAACATCAATTACACCAACATCTGCACAGAGTATTGCTCTTTCTGCGCGTTTTACCGGCCTGTGGGTTCGCCGGAAGGATACGTGCTTCCGCTCGAAACCATTTATCAGAAGATTGAAGAAACGCTGGCGCTGGGCGGCACCGGTGTCCTGATGCAGGGCGGCCTGCACCCTGACCTGAAGATGGATTACTACGAAAACCTCCTTTCCAGCATCAAGCGGCGTTACCCCCAGGTCCACCTGCACTGCCTTTCAGCTCCGGAAGTCCTGAACATCGCGGAAATCTGCCGGCTGAGCGTTCGCGACACGTTGATGCGCCTGATGGATGCAGGGCTCGATTCCATCCCCGGAGCGGGCGCCGAAATTCTGGATGACGAGGTTCGAAGACGTATTGCGCGCCTAAAGTGCAGCACGGAGGAATGGCTTTCCGTGCATCGCGAGGCGCATATGCTGGGCATGCGAACCACCGCCACCATGATGTTCGGCTGCGGAGAGACTTTCGAACATCGCGTCGCGCACCTTGAACGTGTTCGGCGGCTGCAGGAAGAAACCGGCGGCTTCACAGCATTCATCCCCTGGTTTTTCCAGCGCGAGAACACCTCGCTGGGACACTTTATCAAGGAAGAAGTCACGGCTGTGGAATACCTCAAGATGCTTGCTGTCAGCCGCCTTTACCTGGACAACATTCAGAACGTGCAGGCATCCTGGCTGACGCCGGGCCACAAGGTTTGCCAGATTGCACTTCGCTTTGGTGGCAATGATGTTGGCAGTATTCTGATTGAAGAGAATGTTGTCTCTGCCGCGGGCTGCGGGCGCACGTCTTCCGAAGAAAAACTTCGCAGAATGATTCGTGACGCCGGCTTTCGCCCCATCAAGCGCGACACGCTTTACCGCAATTACTTCCTGAATTAGGACAGCCTCGCGAACGGCCGGGCGGGTGCTGCCTGCGGCTCTACGCAGATGACCGAGCTTCGATGGAATCCGACGCTGCGCGATTGGGTCTCAACCGCATCGCACCGCCAGAACAGACCCCAGATGCCACGCGATTGGTGCCCCTTCTGTCCCGGCTCAGGGCGCGTTCCCGACGATTACGACGTCTATATCTATCCCAACGATTTCGCTGCTTTCACGATTCCCGCCCCGCCCCCGGCAATCCAGGGCGACGATTTTTATGCCGTCAGGCCCTCGCACGGCAGGTGCGATGTGGTCCTCTACCACCCGGACCACAACACTTCGATTCCGCAGATTTCCGTCGGGCATCTGACGCGCCTGGTGAAAACCTGGCGCCAGCGCTTTGAGGAGATGAAAGCAACGCCGGGCATTCGGTACGTGCTGATTTTCGAGAACAAGGGAGAGGTGATCGGGGTCACCATGCCCCATCCGCACGGGCAGATTTATTCTCTCCCCCTCGTCCCACCCATCATAAAGAAGGAGATGGCCGGGGCGCGCGCCTACCACCACCAGCACCGTCGTTGCCTTTTCTGCGACATTCTCGAGAGAGAACGGAAAGACAAGCTGCGAATTGTGGCGGAAAACCGCGCATTCACGGCTTTTATTCCGTTCTATGCGCGCTGGCCCTACGAGGTGCATGTCTATCCGAGGCGCCACCTGGGGGCGCTCGACGAGTTCAAACCGTCGGAAGAGACTTCCCTGGCGGAGATGTTGAAATGGGTGACGCAGAAATACGACAACCTTTTCGAGATGTCATTCCCCTACATGATGCTGCTGCACCAGGCGCCCACGCGAGGCCAGCATCCGTATTTTCATTTCCATATTGAGTTCTATCCTCCGCACCGCAGCAAAGAAAAACTGAAGTACCTGGCCAGCATCGAAACGGGTGCGGGAACCTTTCTGAACGATTCGCTGGCCGAGGAAAAGGCAGCCGAGCTGCGCCGCGTTGCGCCCACGACGCTGCGCGAAGTTGGCTGATGGTATCGGGCCCCGGAAAACCCGTCATGATAGACGAAGCCTTTCAAAAGACCTACGGATCAGCGGCCGATGTTACTGTCCGTGCGCCGGGGCGAGTGAACCTGATCGGCGAACACACCGACTACAATGACGGCTTTGTGCTTCCTGCCGCGATTGACCGTGCTATTGAATTCGCCGCCCGCCGCCGCACAGACCGCACCGTATGTGCTTATTCGATCGACTTCCAGGAAAAGGTCGAGTTCAGCCTGGATGCGATTGAAAAGGACGAGGATTATCCCTGGAGCAACTACCTGCGGGGCGTACTCAAGTTCCTGCAGGAGGGCGGGCACCGGCTCGCCGGCGCGGACATGGCGTTTGGCGGCAACGTACCGCGGGAGGCCGGGCTCAGTTCGTCAGCTGCGGTCGAGGTCGGCGCGGTGGCGCTTGCGATGAAGTTGTTCAACATCCAACTGGAGCCGCTTGCAGCCGTTCGCCTCGCCCGGCGTGCGGAGAATGAATTTGTCAACGTCCCCTGCGGGATCATGGACCAGTTCGCGTGCGCACTGGGCAAACGTAACCACGCTTTGTTCCTCGATTGCCGTGATCTTGCTTACCGGTACGTTCCCCTGTCTGGGAGCGTCAAGATCGTAGTGTGTCATTCGGGGGTCCTGCGGGCGCTGGCTGCATCGGAATACAAAATTCGTCTGAAGCAGTGCCGCCAGGCAGTGGCTCAGCTCGGAACCACGGGGCTGGCGGCTACATCGCTTCGTGAGATCGACCTGACGGACCTGGAAGTTGCGAGCCATAGCCTGAGTGAGATACTGCTGAAGCGCGCCCGGCACGTGGTGAGTGAGAACGACCGCGTGCTCAAAGCCGTCGAGGAGCTGGAAAAGGGTGACCTTGAAAGTTTCGGCAGGCTGATGGTCGCTTCGCATGAAAGCCTGCGGGATGATTACGAAGTCAGTTGCAACGAACTCGACGTTCTGGTGGAGGTGGCACTCAAACAGCCCGGCGTTCTGGGCGCCCGCATGACCGGCGCAGGCTTCGGAGGCTGCACGGTCAATCTGGTTCGCACCGGCGCGGCCGAATCATTTGCGGAAGCTGTCCAGGAAGGCTACCGCAAGGCAACCGGACTGAATGCGGAGATCTACGTTTGTGAGGCTTCAGACGGCGCGCTGGCAGCCGCGTGAACAGGAGTTGAATTCGTCAGGGTTGCAATTTTGCCTCCCGGCGCCGCAGTCTCGTGAGTGTCAGGAGTTTTCCCGCCTGGGGAAGATTTCTTCGGCCCTTTCAGCAGCATCATCAGAACACTGAGCAAAAAGAATATCAGCAGGATGACGAGCAGGGTGCGGGCAACCCGGCCGCCTTCGCCTTCGATAAACGGGCAGGGCGCATTCGGTGTTCTCCTCCGCGCCAGGTACCAGGGAAAAATAATCATCCACAACAGGAGCGACCCGAGACTCCAGCGGATAGGTGTGGGAATATTCTTTTCACGGGCGTCGCGATATACCCATGCCGAAGAAAGAGCCACCAGACTGAACAGCACCACCTGGCTGGTAACAGGTCCTAGCAGGCTTTCAGCGATTGCCGCCACTAAAAGCCAGGCCCCCAGCGCCGCGAAAAAAATACTCCATGAAAATCGCGCGTACTCTCTGGCTGGCAGGGGAACAACCTGCTCGGCAAGCACCATGTTAACTGCGGGACGAACGATCTCACTGAGGTCAACGGCCCGCTTGCAGGAAGGACATACGCGGACCGATGGCGCGAGCATCTGGCCGCAGTTGGGGCAGGCAAAAGGTTCATCCGGGAAAGTGGCTGCCGGCCGCAAACTGGTTCCGTCAGGTAGATCGGCCACTGGCAGCCCTCTCCTTCCGTGGTCTGTAGGTAACTCTGTTCATGGTGTTGAATTCCAGCCCTGGTGCTCTTCCCAGTCTAACACCTGGCGGTATTCAATCTTGCGGGGTAGCCGGGTGAAGTCACGGATGTGCCCCTGCGCACGATTCCCTCCCTGAGATTGATAATACCAGCCCGCTTCCTGGTGCAGGGCCATCACCTCGCCGGAGACATACAGAACATGTTCTGAATAATGATAGGGAGTCGAAGGGATCTCCTTCGGATTATAGACTCTGTCCACATAGAGTTTAATGTTTTTCGGATCCAGCTCCTTTGTTCTCACCATCTCCTGCATGGCTTCCACCACGAAATAGTTGTTCACGATGTGGTCGATGTGCCCTTCGGCGGGAGGATGTGCCGTGACCATCACATCCGGATGAAACGCCTTCAGCAGTCTCTTCACTGCCACCACAACCGATTCGCGCGAATAAGGCAGATTGGGCTGAAAAACGTTCGGATAGGGCGTGTGGTCTGAAGCCAGCAGGACGGAAAGATAAGGATGAGCAGGGTCGGAACGGTGATACCAGATTTCGCCTGACCCGCCATCCGGCAATCCCAGGAAATAAATATCGTCCTTCGGCACGCCCAGATGCCCCAGGACCGCGCGCGTCTCATCCATGCGCAACATGCCGAAATTCATGGCTTCGGCCGGGCTGCACGAGTGCTCATAATAACGATCACACGACCCGGCATCGCCGCCGGTAAAGTAGACAAAGTGGATCGGGATGTGATTCTCAATGGCCGCACGGGTCAGCCCGGCCCATCCACCCTCGTCATCCTCATGGGCGCAGAAAATCAGAATTGACTTGGGCAGTGGATTCACTCCCAGTTCAAGATAATTCTCGGCCACAGCGTTTCCAGCCGTATCGTTGAGAACCACTACGGCCCGGTAGAGTCCAGCGCGGCCAGCGGGAAGCTTAAACGTTACCGACTGCTCCCGTTGAGCCGAACCCGGGTCTAGATCCATTGGACCGGCAACAACTCTCTTCTCGATCGCCTTTCCATCCGGGTCCAGCAGTGATGCCGTGGCGGTAATCTGTTTCCAGGCGCTTTTCCCGGGGCTGCTTATCGCAAAATGAATAGTCGCATTCTGGCCGGGCATCAACATGGTATGGCTGGAGTCAAAACGGATGGCGCCTGCGTTCAGCCCGGGAGGATAAAAGTATCGAT
The DNA here is from genome assembly GCA_035277665.1 of Terriglobia bacterium. Lineage (GTDB taxonomy): Bacteria > Acidobacteriota > Terriglobia > UBA7540 > UBA7540 > SCRD01. The sequence goes on along the minus strand of DATEKC010000237.1, from coordinate 3,333 downwards.
AGTTTCCTGAATCAACTTTACTCAGCGCGGGATATGTATACTGCAAGGGAAAAGGCTTGGGCTCAGTAACTCCCGGCGGGCGGATCAGGACCAGCCGGCTGAAGGAGATGTCCAGAACGTTTTTGCGTTCCTGGTCCCACACCACCACTCCATACTGATGGATCGTCGGTTCTTCAACCTTGCCGGCAACTGCAGCGTTGCTGGAGTGGATTACCTGCTGCGCGCCCGCTTCCAATGTCAGGTCCTTTTTCAGCGTCACGATGCTTGCTGCGGCCTGCTGAGCGGGGCCGGCGATCCAGGGCCAGTAACGGTTTGAGAATTCGACCCGAAGGCCTTTGAGCGGCCGGTCCGTCAGGTTCTTCACCGTAATGTCGCAAGCCACCCCATCGCCCGTCACATAAAAAGTCTTATCCAGCTTGATGCTTTCGATCCTGGCCAGCTTACGATACACGGCGAATGAACCGGCCTGCTGCTCCTTGAAAAAAGTTTCTCCGGAGATGCGATCGTTTCCCAGCAGGTCGATTTCATATCGGCCTGTGCGGGCATCCGCAGGAATTTTCCAGAGCAGCGAATAGGAACTTCCGGCCGGCCCGCCTGGAAGCCTCCAGGTCTGGGAGGGCAAAGTCGTGTAGACCGGCTTCGAAGCACCCGCAAAACGTATCTTCGCGGAAAAAGCCATATCGCTGCGCACCGAGGCTCCCGGAGCCGGGGCCAGCCTCATCAGAACTTCCGATCCGGCATCGTAACTGGTCCGATTGGTGACCGCGATAACGCCACTCTGCGCCTGGGCCAGCAGGGGCAGCAACAAAATTCCAGCGACAATCACAAATTTTGTGTAGATGGACTTAGGCATGTGTTTCGACAATACAACCTCCTCCGCTCCCTGGCAGGTAGAAGACTGCTCGTACACCTTCAATGGAATAAGGTCTGCCGCGCTTGCCAGTCGCCCCGAATCCAGGTCTGTACGCAAGGCCACTAATTTATCACGAAGAACGGACCGGCGCTCAAACGCCTCCCTCCAGAAAAGGCGACGAGGAATGGGGCAACACCTGGACCGTCGCGCAACTGGCGGCCGCTGCATTGAGATTTGGTGGGGCAAACTCGCAGTTACGCTTTCGCGCCGGAATTCAGTTCCGTTTGGGGGATCAGTTCGGGCCAAGCGCCTGCCTTGGCAAGTATGAGATAAAGCACAAAGCCCACGACGAAAGAGAAGAGAACGGCGGGCCGATCAATCCTGACCCAGCTTGTGGGAATGCCCGGGATCTTGTCGAGGATTCCAACCACAAACCCGACTGCCCACGCTACATATCCGGCCCAGTTAATTCCCTTGCGAGGACCTGACCATTTTCTCCCGGCCAACAGGTAATCGGCCGCCATCGCGCCGCAGATCGGTCCGAAGGATGCCCCGACGATTGAAAAGAAGACAATCAAGTTTTGCGCCACGCCGGTGATGGCCAGAATCACCCCAATCGTTACGCCGATCAGTGTAGAAACGGCGCGCGGGATCTTCGGCAGCATGGTTCCAAAACTGTTACCAGCGATAAAAGTACAGAAAGTCGTGGGTACCATGGACGCCGCTGCAAACAAAAAGAACATCACTGGAGCCAGAGCGCCAACGCTTTTGATGGTTCCGGCAAAGGTGAAGTCTGAGGTATTTCCGAGATTGCCCAGATGGCCAGCCACCGCAAGAACCGGCAACCCTCCTGCCACCAGGATTGCCAGCGCAATTCCCGTCAGCCCACCCCAAAAAACATCTCCACGGTTCCTGTTATTCAGGCCAAAGTCGGCGCCAGCGGCGCCCGCGGATGCAAAAAATCCGATAACGATGGCGAGCATTGCTAGAAAACCATCCCAGGCGTCGTTCTGCGGAGGTCGATAGCCGGCCACACCTCCTTTGTTGGCCCAGAAAACGATGATGATCATTACCAGCGGCACCCAGTTTAGAAACTGGGCGATGCGCGCCATGTGGGCAATCCCTTTAATGGCTACCCAGGCCAGCCCATAACCCCAAACCAGTGCAAAGATAATGAACAGCATTTTCGAATGGCTGCCGAGACCTTCCATGATGTAATCCACAGCAAAATAAGTCGCCACGGCAAACCATCCGATCTGGAGACAACCCATCAGCAAGCCGGGCATCAGGTAGCCACCCTTCACTCCAAAGGTGGAAGTCCCGACAATGTAAAGCGGGCGTCCGGTCTGCATGCCCAACATGGCCGGAGCATAGTAAAACAAGGCGAAACAGAGCAGGCCGGCCACCAACAGCCCAAGCAGGCAGACGGCAGGACTGGCCTGGCTCAACGTCGGCGCTGATAGGCCCAGGTAGAAAGCGACCCACAGGAAAATCCCCGCATAGGAAGGAAACGTGCTCTTGTACCAGGGGACCCGTTTATCCGCAGGATTGGGAACGGACGATTCAACGTAATTCGGTAGTTCGGCGGCCATTTTACCCCCAATTGAATAGGCGCGATAGCGTCTGGTCGGGGACAAAGAATAGTCCGTGCCGGGGCTTTATGCAAGTCGAAAAGAAACCAGCCAAAAAGAAAAAGTCAGAGGAGGGGCTTGCAGCCCGGGAGGTCCCGCGGGATGGCCGTGCGGACGGGTTCAGAATCGCGCCGGCCTATGTCTTCTCGCCTTCCGCAAACAACTCATAGCCGGGGTTCGGCGGAAACAGTTCCGCCATCAGGATCATGCGCCGGCGCAGGACACGAACGGGCAGATGCTCGGGGCCCAGCCGGATCTGGACATCGTGCCACAGCCCGTGGATATATTCTGCGCAGGTGCTGGCGAATGAGACGTCACGATACTTGAGGAATTGCGGGCCAGTTCGTGACCACCGGTTGCGCCGGCGAAGCGACCGCTTGGCCTCGTAGGCTTCCTCATCGATTTCGCCCTCGAACTCCTGGGCCAGTTCTTCCTGCAACATCAATGTGTAGCGCGCCACTTCGTCAGGCGTGAGACGCGCGCGGAGAAGCTCGGCGATGCTCGCCAGAAATTCCCACCCGGTGTCGTGGGGATCCAGGTCCCGGCAGGCCAGGACCATGTCAATCCGCTCCTTGTTTTCCAGCCAGACAGCGGAATGCTTTTCGCCCTCCGGGTTGGAAAAGGCAACTATGTCGCCCGAGGGAAGGCATGCCACAAAAGGGACCAGCAAAATTCGCAGTTTGCCGATGCGATGGGCAATCGTCTGAGGCACGGCCCTGGCAGGTTCGCGAACCATAGTGCGTTCTTCAGAAGGACTCAGCGCAACCGCCGAGTGCATTTCCCAATCATGCGCAAGCCGGGAGAGCGGCACAAATACCTGCTGGACATATTCACGAACCGGAATATTTT